>JASDVE010000087.1:0-30463 GCA_041891195.1 Myxococcota bacterium
GAGTGCCAACGACCGAAATCGAAACCCAAGACAAAGATTGGAAACGTGATGACCTCGAATATTGAAGTCCAGCCGATCGCTGGATGCCTTGGTGCCGAGTTGCGCGGTTTGGATCTCTCGCAGAAACTCGACGGCGGTGCGGTCGAAGCGGTGCTCGAAAACTTGTACGCCCACAAAGTGATCTTCTTTAGGGGGCAGAGTCTTTCGCCTGATCAGCACGTGGACTTCAGCGCCCAGCTCGCACCCGTCTTTACGGATCACCCGGCGTACCTCCCGACCTTGGAGGGACATCGCGAAGTGGTGGAACTGAAAGGCCAGGAAGGGGGACGGGCGAATCTCTGGCACACCGACGTATCCATCTCGCCAAAACCGCCGATGGGCTCGGTGCTGTACATGAAGGAATGCCCCGACTACGGGGGCGACACCATGTGGGCCAACATGACGGCGGCCTACGACGCGCTTTCCGATCGCATGAAAGAATATCTAGAAGGGCTTACGGCGCTGCACGATCTGGCCGGAACGGTTCGTAATGCAGTGCGCGAACGTTCAGACGCTGCAAAGGCGCCACGCGTACAGCTGCCCGACATGTCTTCGCTGCCGTCGGCATCCCATCCCATCGTGAGGACCCATCCCGCCACGGGACGCAAGATCCTCTACGTGAATCCGACATTCACAGCCGACATCGAGGGCGTTCCTCCGGCCGAAGGCGACGCAGTGTTGAATTTCTTGTTCGCCCACCAGGCCAAGCCCGAATTCCAATGCCGCTGGCGTTGGCAGCAAGGCGACGTTGCGATCTGTGACAACCGCGCAACCCACCACTACGCAATCGCCGACTACGGCAACGCGAACCGTGTGATCCACCGCGTCACCCTCGAAGGTGAAGCGCCGGTTTAACTTTTGGGTTCGACGTTCCGTAGCCGGATGCGAGCGTGTCTGAGCTGACGACGCATCAGCGCCATGACTGCGTTGGGGCTCACTCGCATCAGCGCCCAGAGAACCCACGCCATGCCGGTGATCGGGATGATGGCTTTGTTGCGTTCGACGCCACGAAGAATCCGTTTCGCGCACTCGTCTGGCGTGATCCCAAGCCACGCCGGGATGTTGTCGATTTCTTCTTGGACGTCCATGCCCACAAATTTTGAGTCCTCAAAGATCCGGGTCTTGATGTAACCCGGGCAAACCGCGCTGACCTTGACGCCGAGGTCCGCTCCTTCGACGCGAAGCGATGTCGAAAGCCCGACGACTGCATGCTTGCTTGCGACGTATGACACCGTCGACGGGAACGGTGCGAGTCCCTCGATGGAGGCGGTGTTAATAATGTGCCCGAAGCCTTGATCGACCATGATGGGGTACGCGGCGACGACGCCGTGCACGACACCATCGAGGTTGACCTTCAAAACCTTTTGCCAGTCTTCAAGTTCGACGTCACGAACTTCGCCACCGACCGCGATCCCTGCATTGTTAAAGAGGTAGTCGATGCGACCATGCCGCTCATGGGTGTCGCGAACCACTGCGGCAACGGCCTCTGCATCTGTAACGTCGAGGGTGACCCCGGCTGCGTTGCCGCCTGCGGCTTCAATTTCTTTCTGCGTGGCTTCAATGCGCTCCGGGTTGATGTCGCACGCCACCACGGTGACACCCCGAGATGCGAGGGTGTGCGAGAGCCCGTGGCCGATGCCCGAGCCTGCGCCGGTCACAATTGCAACTTGCTCGTTCCACTGGGTCATGCCGTGTGTCTCCTCTATAGGCGCGGTTGAATATTTAGCGTGTGTTCGTCTCGAGGGTCTTCAAGATTCGAGCGATCTGAGCGTTGCCGGGGTCGCTCGCGAGCGCGCGTTTAAGCCGTTCGCGGGCGGCAGCTTTTTGACCCATGGCGGCGAGGTTCTTGCCGTGGCGAACCAATGCCTCGGTGAAACCCGGTTCGAGTTGCGTCGCCGCTTCGAGGAAGGTGTTGGATTGTTCAAATTGTTTCGAGCGGGCGAGCCTCGCCCCCAACAGGAAATTTGCGGCCGGGGACGCGGGGTCCGTATCGACCGCCTTTTGAAAGTTAGCCAGGGCAGCGGCGGGGTCATCACCTTCGGCGAGGGTTCCGGCCAACGTAAAGAATTCATAAGCGCCGTGTTGATCCGCGACAGGGACCAGTCGCGCGTTGGATGCGATCAAAAGCAGAACGAGGGCGATCGCCGGGAGAACCAAGGCAGAGCGTTGGCCTGCGCGCCACGTCCTCACGCCATACAAGACCCCGTAACTCGCGAACATCGCGATGATCGGAAGCATCGGGACGCGAAAGCGCGCGGCGACGAAGAACGACAATACGAAGACGACCCTGGGCAATAGAAAAGCCAGCAACAGGGAATGCTTCTGCGATTGTCTCCGGCTGAAGTAGAGGCCTACGAGTCCGAGGGGAATCAACAGGCCAGTCGGAAAAGCGAGTGGGCCACTCCAGACGAGGGCACTCAACAAATTCGAATATTGCCTGTCGGCATAGAGGTTTGAGTTACGTGGGATCTCGACGCCGTTCCCAAGTTTAAGTGCTTTCAGCCCCATCAAGCGAAACCAATCACCCGGCGCGTTCACGATCGTTTCGGTGGCTCGCGTCATCAACGATTGCTGCTGCCCAGAAGCTGAGACCGCGCCCGTTTCACGATAGGGATACTTCATGATGTGATTGGTATGGATCCAACATCGGGGATGGTTGGGATCGTTCAGCTCATACGCGTCATATGAATTTCCAAGCAAAAAGTTCATTCCGGTACGAGACGTAAGCAGCACGTACTCACGATTGAATAATCGATCGACGACAAAACTTTTTGGTGTTTCCTCGAACCCGGCCTTCACGTTGTTCGGAACTGACCTCGAATGGTCGAAACTGAAGTTGTGAAGCGTGATGGGTGCAATGAAAAGTGCAACCGGAATGATGACGGCGGCAGCGGCTTTCAGCCCGTCGCGTCTATAGGCCCAGACCAGCAAGAAGGGAATGCACAAAAGCACGCCGCCGCGATTGATTGCAGAAAGCCCGACAATTGCCCCAGCACCAAGCCACCAGCCGATGCTTTTATTCTCTTCTGCTTTTAGGAAGAACCACAGCGCGGCGCATTGCAGGAACATCTCGAGGTTGGCCGAAACGATTTGACCGTCGAAGTAGATCAACGTGCCATTGACGACGCACATCAGTGCGGCCAAGAGGGCTACGGAAAAATCTCTAAACGCTTTTTGCGCGATGAAGTAGACGAGCACGCAACACATCGCACCGAGCACCGCTTGAGAAAGCTTCAGGGCCATGATGTTCTCGCCGAACACTTGCGAAACGGCGGCGATCCATGCGGGATACAGCGGAGGTTGGTCGAAGGCAAAGGGCCCCGGCCACGTCCCAGCAAGGAGACTCGCGGCGCGCTTGAGGTAGGTCGGGGAATCGACGCCGCCCACGGCGAAGAACGGGCTAGCCGTGTCCTCCCACAAATAAAATGCACGAAGCAGAAGGGCCGAGATGAAGATGCCGAAGGGGATCAGCTTTTGGTGCGTCGTTCGCGCGTGGGCCCAGTGCGGGATCTGATCCCAGGCGGTTTTCGTCTGCCCCATGAGCCGGAGTCTAACGTGAATCTCGATCAGCGACGGGTCTTGTTTCAAGAGAGGCCCCCTCGTTGCGCGATGGCTGGTTGAGCCCGGTACCACGCTTCAACACCCTACTTCCCTCATGGAAGCCGCGAAGCCGACGATCGCCTGGCGCGACCTTCCAGCTGTCGTCTGTGGCAACAATGACTGCTGGGAATGGGGCTCGACCGTCTTTCGGGGATGGTTATCGTGGTGCGTTTCTCGCAAGAAGAGCTAGAGGTTTGGTTTGAGTCCTTAAAACGCGTCGATACGACTTCGTGCGAATGGTGCATGCTGGGTCAAAATGACGCGCCCGTGCACAACGTGCGAAGGCTTCGCGTTTCGGCGGAAACGTTATGGCGAGACATCAAGCGCTTTCAGTAGGCCAGTCATTCGAACAAAGGAACTTTTGTGATGGCAAGTACCTGGAAAAACACGATCTGCCGAGTCTGTCATGCGGGCTGCGGAGTCTTGGTCGAAGTCGACGAGGGACGCCCCGTTTCGGTGAAAGGCGACGTCAACAATCCTCTGTACAAAGGGTTCTGCTGTATCAAGGGCCAGAACATGGCGGCAGTGTGGGGTAGTGAAAACCGCTTGCTGCATTCCCAAAAACGGCAGCCGGACGGAAGCTATGTCGAGATCCCCGTCGAGCAAGCGATGGATGAGATCGCGCAGCAATTGCGTTCGACTCTCGAAACGCGAGGGCCGCGGGCCGTGGCGACGTACTCGGGCACGATGGCGACGAATGCGGGCGCGGCCAACGGTGCGGTGACGTCTGCGTTCCTCAAAGCGATCCGTTCCCGCATGGGTTTCAACTCCAACACGATCGATCAACCTGGGAAGATGGTTGCGGCAGCGCTGTTCGGAAATTGGATGGCACCGCCGACGCCCTTCAGTCAAGCAAAGGTGCTGATGCTGGTGGGCTGCAACCCGCTTGTGGCCATGTCGGGAGGCGTGCCCCATACGAACCCGGGTCGTACGCTGACGGACGCGATGACAGCAGGGCTCAAGCTCATCGTTGTGGACCCGCGTCGCAGCGAAACCGCCCGTCGTGCCACGTTGCATTTACAGACCAAGCCGGGCGAAGACGTTGCCCTGCTCGCAGGAATGCTTCGCGTGATCCTCACCGAAGCATTGGCGGACGATGCGTTCCTGTCGGAACACGTAGAAGGTCTCGACGCCCTTCGTGCCGCTGTCGAACCCTTTACCCCGGACGTCGTTTCTGCGCGAGTCGACATCAGTGCAGACGATGTTTTGTCCGCGGCCAGAACTTTTGCCAGCCATGGTCCCGGTGTTGCGGTTGCGGGCACGGGGCCCAATATGTCGGGCAATACGACGCTGCTCGAATATCTGCTGCGCTGTCTCAATACAGTGTGCGGACGCTGGCAGCGGGCAGGTGAAGCCATCGCGGAGCCCGCGTGCTTGGGGCAACCTAGTCAGCCCAAAGCACAGGCCGCAGCGCCCATGGCGCAGTACGCATACGGGTTTGGGGAACGCATGCGCGTGCGCGATCTCGCCAACACCGCGGCCGGCATGCCCACCGCAGCACTGGCCGAAGAAATCCTCCTGCCCGGGGAGGAACAAGTGCGCGTGTTGATCAGTCACGGAGGCAACCCCGTTGCAGCGTGGCCCGATCAGTTGACGACCCTGGCGGCTATGAAGGACTTGGACATGTTGGTCCAGATCGACACCACCATGTCGGCCACCGCAAGGGTCGCAGACTATGTGATTGCAGTGAAGCACGCGCTCGAAATGCCAGGGATGACGCTCACACAAGAATACTTGAGTGCATACGCGGCGGGGTTTGGCACGACCGCGCCCTATGCCCAGTATTCGCCCGCGCTGGTCGAACCGCCAGCAGGGGCAGACGTGATCGACGACTGGGAATTCTTTTACGGCATTGCCCAGCGCCTCGGTGTACAGCTCACCGTGAAGCCGGTTTCGTTCACCGGCACCGTGCGCATTGCCGGGCAGGCGATGGACATGGTCGACAAGCCCTCCACGGATGATCTATTTGACATGGTGACGAAGGGATCGCGGATCTCGCTCGACGAAGTTCGCAAGCATCCAGCGGGTGCAATCTTTCCGGACCCGAACGCGATCGTCGCGGAGAAGGACGAGGGCTGGACGGGGCGCCTCGACCTGGGGAACGACGTCATGATGTCAGACCTGGAAGAGGTCGCCGCAAGCATGCCAGGAGCGGACGAAGCCGAGCATCCAGATCATCCCTATCGCCTGGTCTCACGTCGGCAGATGAACGTGCTCAATTCGGTCGGACGTGAAGAGCCCGGTCAAACCGGCGGGGTCACGACGAACCCCGCCTTCATGCATCCCGACGACCTAAACGCGCTCGGTCTCGCCAACGGCGACCTTGCAGAAATTCGCTCCGTGCGTGCGACGATTCTTGCCGTCGTGGCAAGCGATCACCACCTGCGCCGCGGGTTGATCTCCATGAGCCATAGTTGGGGCGACGGACCCGAACGTGACGGTGAAGTTCGAACCATCGGTGCAAACACCGGGCGCTTGACTGCTGTTGACGTAGATTACGAGCGCTACACCGGCTTGCCGCGAATGAGCAATATCCCTGTAGCGGTGAATCGTGCTTCCGAGTCCCACGAGTAGAGCGCGTTCGCGTGCAAGCCAACCGAGCCATAATCGCGGAGGGAGAATATGTCGAACCACGTTGAAGGAAAAGTCGTCGTGATCACCGGGGCGGCGGGAGGCTTTGGCCGGCTTGTCGCGCAAAAAGCCGCGGCGCTTGGCGCGCGAGTTGTTGCGGCGGATGTCAAACAAGCGGAGCTCAAGGCGACCGTCGAATTGATCGCGGAAAAAAATGGTGAAGTGCACGCGGTAATCGCCGACGTCACCGACCGATCTCAAATGGCGAGCCTCGCCGCGGAAGCGATCCTCACATACGGAGCCATCGACGTGATGGTGAACAACGCCGGCGTGATGCCCCTGGCATTTTATGCCGATCACGCCAAGGCAGCGGAGCCTTGGGATCGATGTATCGACATCAATCTAAAGGGGGTGCTCAACGGAATCACCGCGGTTCATGATCAGATGATTGAGCAAGGGCGCGGGCACGTGATCAATATTTCGTCGATCTATGGCAACTACCCGGTAGCGGGAGCATCGGTGTACGGCGCGACGAAGGCCGCAGTCAATTTCCTCTCCGAAGCGCTCCGTCAGGAATCCCAAGGCAAGATCAAAGTGACCACGATCAAGCCCACCGGTGTCCCGGCAACAGGTTTGGGCGAAGGTGTGATCAATCCCGCCGCACTGATGGGGATCTTGGGCGCGGGCGAGGCGAAGTTTATGGAAAACATCGGCGCGGTCTTCGGTGAAAACCCACCTGCCGAACTCACGGATCCCAATAGCATGGGCTACTTCGCACTTTCTCCGGACCTTCTCGCCGATCAGATCGTCTACGCGATGAATCAGCCATGGGGTGTTTCGCTCGGAGAGATTACGGTGCGTGCCGCTGGCGATGGCTACGTGATTTAGTCAACCCTTTGCATTGATGACTTCGGAAGCTGCTTGTCCAACTCTAGCTTGGTGGTAAGTCAATGAGAACGCTCGCAACATGGCTCGGCTATGGCGCAATGATATTCATTGCGATGGGGGTCGCGTTCGTTGTTTACGAGGTCGCGATTTTCGCGACCTACGAACAGCGCGAAGACGCCGAATCCCTCGACCGCAAGCAGCGCGAACTCGATCGCATGGCGAGCCACGTCGATCGCGCCGCGGTTCGACCGAACGTGGTGTTGATCCTATTTGATGATCTGGGCTTCGGAGACCTCGGCAGTTACGGCAACACGTCGCTTGAGACGCCGCGCCTCGACGCGTTGGCAGCGGAAGGCATCGCATTCGATCACTACTACGCCCCCGCCACGGTCTGCTCTCCTTCTCGCGCCGGCCTTTTGACGGGCAGGTGGCCGATCCGCACCACACTCACCCGGGTTGTATTTCCGACCGGTTCGCCCTTTGATGCCACCCTTCGCGTGGCAGGAGCGCCGGTTCGCTTGCCGGCTGACGAAATCACGATCGCAGAGGGGCTTCGTGCGGGGGGGTATGCGACCGGCTTCGTTGGCAAGTGGCATCTGGGAGATCACGAGCCATCCCTGCCCCACAACTTCGGCTTAGATCGTTGGATGGGCGTGCTCTACTCCAATGACATGGTGCCGTTGCCGCTATGGCAGGACGATGAAATCATTGAAGCCGACCCGGTCGATCAAACGACTTTGACCAAGCGTTACACCGACGAGGCCATCAAGTTTATCGAGGAGCAAAAGGACGGCCCGTTCTTCCTCTATCTCGCGCATACCTTTCCCCATATCCCGCTTTATTCTTCGAATGAGCAGCGTGGAAAGAGTGATGCCGGGTTGTATGGCGACGTGATGTCGGACCTCGATGCGAGCACTGGAGCCATCGTAGACGCGCTCGATCGTCTGTCTCTCGCAGACAACACGGTCGTCATCGTGACCAGTGACAATGGCCCGTGGTTTCAGGGGAGTGCGGGCACCGTACGCGGTCGAAAGGGCGAAACATTCGAGGGCGGCATGCGGGTACCGTTCTTTGTTCGTTGGCCCAGCCACATTGCACCCGGACAACGAAGCAGCGAAGTTGCAGCGGGGATCGACGTCTTTCCCACACTGCTTCGGTTAGCGGGAGTGCCGATCCCCGGTGATCGAATTGTCGATGGCGTCGACCTCATGCCACTCTTTACAGGAGGCGTTCCACTCGAAGATCGTCCGATTTTCTATTTTGCATGGAACACCCTCGAGGCCATGCGCGTAGGACGCTTTAAGTGGCAAGCCCGCCGAGGCATCGTCTATCCCGAAATTCAGCTGGGTTACTTCGCCATTCGTATTCCACAAGGGCCGTGGTTGTTCGACCTGGAAAACGATCCCGACGAGTCTTTCGACGTCCACGAACGTCACCCGGAAGTGTTTGCACGCCTCGCGCAACAGGCTGAACAGTTTCGGGGTGAAATCGCGGAGAATCAACGTGGATGGCGACACTGAACCTGAAGCGTGTCGCAATAGGGCCCACGAGGAGAAGAAGGCGTACGAGTTTGGGCTTCATGCGACTATCAGAGAGTCGAAGCATCGGATTCTCTCGGCTGTTGTGGCCCGACTGGACCATTACGGGGTGACTTCCGGTGGTTCTTGCTCGGGCACCGGCTGGATGTTGGGGATTGCAAATGGATGCCGGGCATGAGGCGCTTGCTGGGGCTGATCTAGGCACACATCACGTGGCTAGAAATGGAGGCCGTACCGGGTGTAGACTGAATCGATACGAGTGCGACACCCAAACAGGAGATCACCATGGACGCCAGGACCTTCGGACGAGATATCGCTCACATCAACCTGACCGCCGGTACCGTCGAGATGCGGCCCGCACCCGAAGAGTGGGTTCGAAAATACATCGGCGGTAGAGGCTTGGGCGTGCGCTACGTGCTCGAGAACGGTGCCGACGTCGATCCGCTGTCGCCCGAAAACATCCTCTGCTTCATGAACGGTCCTTTGAGCGGGAGCGAAACCAGTATGAGCGGTCGCTGGGCCGCAGTCACGAAGTCGCCGCTAACCGGCACGGTGACCGACAGCCATCAAGGTGGCTGGTCCGCCGCACGCGTACGTTGGGCAGGTTTTGACGGGCTCGTCTTCGAAGGCAAAGCCGATCACCCCGTCTATGTGTTCATCGAAGATGGTCAGATCGAAATTCGTGACGCCAGTGATGCCTGGGGCCTCGGCATTCACGAAACGATTGACCTGTATAAAGAACGATATGGCGCGAAGAACCTCTCGGTCAACGCGATTGGGCAAGCGGGCGAACGCCTGTCGCGATTCGCGGTCTGGGTAAACGAAGACGACCGCGCCTTTGGTCGGGGCGGCACCGGAGCGATCGGCGGCAGCAAAAACTTGAAGGCCATCATCGTACGCGCCGGGAACAAGAAGAGCGTTGTGCCGGACAAGGATGCCTTCCGCGCTTCTCGTAAGATTGCCCTCGACACCATTCGCGACGAGAAAAATATCACGAGCCCCAAGAAGGGCGGACTTTCGGTGTATGGCACCAACGTGTTGATGAACGTCACCAACAGCATCGGTGCCCTCGGTGTGCGCAACAGCAAGTTGACGTCATTTGGCGAACGAGCCGAATCGTTGTCTGGCGAATACGTCGAGCAAAACATCTTGTCGGGGAACCCGACCTGCCACGCATGTCCCGTTGCCTGCAAGAAAGAAGTCGAGATCAAAGACGGTGCCTACAAGGGGCTCAAGATGGAGAGCGTCGAATACGAGCCGGCATGGGCTCTCGGCGCAAACTGTGATGTTGATGACATCCGTTCCGTCGCAAAATTGAT
Source organism: Myxococcota bacterium (assembly GCA_041891195.1). Taxonomy (GTDB): domain Bacteria; phylum Myxococcota_A; class UBA9160; order UBA9160; family UBA4427; genus DUBZ01. The sequence continues at coordinate 9,956 of JASDVE010000087.1, forward strand.
CGATCAATGCAACGACTATGGTCTCGACCCGATCGAACTCGGAAACGTCTATTCCGTCTTTATGGAATGCAGCGAGCTAGGCGCAACCAACGGGGAGACGCTCAGCTGGGGAGACGACGCCGCGATGGTGGCGCTGACCGAGCGGTTGGCGATGCGCGAGGAGGGGGTCGGCGACGCGCTTGCCGACGGTGCGGTTCGCGCGGCCGAACACTTCGGCCACCCCGAACTCGCGATGGCGGTGAAGGGGCAGTCCGTTCCCGCGTACGATCCTCGCGGCTTGAAGGGGATGGGGCTTGGCTATGCCACCAGCAATCGGGGCGCATGCCATCTCCGCGCTTACGTGGCGGCCGCGGAACTTGGCGTGATCGGCATCGAGGCGGATCCTCTTGAATGGAAGGGGAAGGGCGAGCTTGTGATGACCTTCCAGGACCTCGCCGCGTTTTCCGACAGCCTCGACCTGTGCAAGTTCAGCGCGTTCGCCCAAGGTGCGGACGAATACGCCGTTCAATGGGCGTCCGCAACTGGAGAAGCGTGCACGCCGGAAGACGTCATGCTGACGGGCGAACGGGTTTACAACCTCGAGCGCTACTACAACAACTTGGCGGGCTTTCGCGAAGGAAGTGACACCTTGCCCAAGCGCTTCACCGAAGAACCTTCGACTCTTTCTGGTTCCAAGGGACATGTCTCAGAACTCGACCAGATGCTCAAGGAATACTACGCAGTTCGAGGTTGGAAGGACGGCGTTGTTCCCAAGGAAAAGCTCGAAGCGCTCGAGATTCCTTAATGACTTAAAGGCGAAACTAGCCTCCGGCAACTGCCGGAAAAAATTCGATCATCTGGCTGCCATCGACGCGGGTCTTCATCCCGTCGGGTAGCCATTTCGAACTGCGTCCATCGACAAATAGATGGATGTGTTTGGAGAGGCCACCGGTTTTGTCGAGCAACTCTTCAGTCAATGCGGGGTAAGCCTCGAGCACGGCACTTAAGATCTCGTTCAAGTCTGGTGTGGCGGAGACATCGAAGTCGACGTGTTTCGTGCCGACGATTTTACGCAGGGTTGCGTAGAAGCTAATTCGCATGGACGCAGTGTAGGCGAACTCGGTCCTACGGCTTCTTGCGCTTTTCGATGTCGACGCTCGTCCGGGTCGATCCCCCAATCGTCAAGCATTTCGGCCAGTTTGGCGCTGCCGTGCGTTGCGAGCACAGCCACCAAATAAATGCTTTCAGATTCTTGCTTGTAGTTTTTCCACGCTTCGTCGCGTTTCGTTGCGGGGTAGACCTCGACCCCAAGCTTGCCCAAGTGCTCCGCGACGTTGCCTTCCATCGCGATGTTCGTCATGCCCGGGGCGTAAAAGAAACCCTGGATGTTCCAGAGGCTGTACCCTGCGCGTCAGGTGCGGACGCGAGTAAACGGAAGAGATGAATGACGTACGCTGCAAGCCGTTTCATAACGGTGAGCCCCATGCGGAGGACGAAATGAGCAAGGAAGAGCACGACGAAGTTCGCGCTTCTCTCGAAGACACCATTGGCAAGCCCCTTGGCCCGTCGGGTCCAGCCCTGGCTCCCGACGACGTCAACGTGCCGATGATTCGGCATTGGGTGGACGCGCTGGACGATCAGAACCCGATCTACCTCGACGAAGAGGCCGGAGCAGCGTCTCGCCATGGTGGGATCGTCGCGCCTCCGGCAATGCTGCAGGCGTGGACGATGCCCCGCCCGCTGATCGAAGGCATTGCCGAGCGGGGCGGATCGCCGGTCGAAATCGACGAAGACAGTCCGCTAAAAACTCTCGATCGCGCTGGCTACGTAGGAACCCTCGCGACGAACTCGGAACTCGAGTTTGATCGGTACCTGCGCCCGGGGGATCGACTCGAATCGGAAACGCTGATGGAATCGATCTCGAATCGGAAGCGAACAGGTCTCGGGCTCGGCTACTTCGTGACCTGGGTGACGACGTATCGGGTCGAAGGTGAGATTGTGGGGACACAACTGTTTCGGATCTTCAAGTTTGATCCGAGCACCATCGGAGGTGCGCCGTCATGAGCGAAGCACTGAAGTCGAAACAAGCCGGTGACATATCGGTCGGTGACCCGCTCCCCGAGTTTTCGTTGAACGTGACGCCCGCAGTGATCGTCGCTGGCGCGATTGCGTCACGTGACTTCATGCCGGCGCATCATGACCCCGCCTACGCGAAGGGGCAGGGTGCACCCGATGTCTTCATGAATATCTTGACGACCAATGGCTACGTCTCTCGCTTTGTCACAGATTGGGCGGGACCCGAGTCGATGATTCGCAAGATCGCGATCCGACTTGGAGCCCCGGCAATTCCGGGTCAGCCCTTGCGATTCAACGGACAGGTCGTGAGCAAGAACGAAGAGTCTGACGAGTGTGTGCTGGAACTTGAAGTGCGCGCAGCGAATGATCTTGGCGATCACGCAACCGGGACGGTGGTCGTGACGGTTCCGCTGGGTTGAGGCCATCGGACGGAACCGGTGCTCCAATGGCACAGGGCGCTTAGGACGAACATCCACGTCACGTGCTCGGTGGGAAGGTGCGCCTTCGGGCCGGGCCGCGCCGATTCACGAGCGCTTTGCGCAGTCGTCTAGCCCAGCGCCTTCAGCGAGATCTGGCCGAGCAGTTCGATGCGCTCCGGATTGTGGCCGTTGACTGGGAGGTCGACTGTAATTCCGTCGAGTCCCATCGAGACCGCCTCGGAGATTCGTTCGCCGACGGTGTCTGCGTCTCCGAAGATCAGCGCTTTGCGAATCATGTCCATGATGGCGTCGTTCCATCCCTTGACCGTGGCGATCGCAGCGAGGTCCGCTTCGGCTTCTTCCATCGTCGGAGCGACCATGACCATCAAAAGCTTCGTGACTTTGATCTCCGAACGATCTCGGCCAAGGCGTTCGCAGTGTGCCGCGAGCGCTTCGAGTTTTCGCGGGATGTCCTTGATCTCACCGGTGAGATTCGATTCGTCTGCGTACTGAGCGACCATTCGGAGTGTCTTTTTTTCTCCTTGGCCGCCGATCATGATCGGGATCTTTGATAGTGGAGCGGGCTGGTTGACCGCGTCGGTCGCGGAGTAGTACTTGCCATGGAGTGTCGGTGCCTCGCCACGCAACATGGGGCCGATGATCTGGAGGGCTTCTTCAAGGCGTTCAAAACGATCGCCGAAGCTTCCGTACGGGAACCCCAAGTCGAGATGTTCTTTTTCGAACCAGCCCGCGCCGATGCCCAGCGTTGCACGACCGCCCGAAACGTGGTCGAGGGTGGTGATCGTTTTCGCGAGCAGCGTGGGGTTGCGATAGGTGTTGCCCGTGACCAAGGCCGACAGGCGAACGCGCTTCGTGTGTTGGGCCAGCGCCGAGAGCATCGTGTAACACTCAAACATCGGTTCGTCGTGGGCACCAATGCCGGGGAGCTGATAAAAGTGGTCCATCACCATGACGCGGTCGTATCCCGAAGCCTCCGCGGCTTTCGCCTGGGCGACCACGTTTGCAAAAATCTGGCTCGGCGTGGTGTCGGGATATGTGAAGTTGGGGATCTGGTAGCCAAGTCGAGTCATGGTGGTTTCTCCAGTGGGGGTGGGGAGCGGGGCGACGGGACCGTGCGCCTCCTGCATCTTTGCACGACAGGGTCGGGCTGTCGACGCGTACACCGCGCCGACCCACCCTGCGATTGCAGGCTCAACGTCTTATCATGCATCGTTTCGACGAGTTCTAGTTAATCGAGGACGCTTTGTTGGACGCGCTGTAAAGAAAAGCACAGCGGTCTTGATTTTAAGATTGTTGGTTTCTGGCGTTTGCGCCCAGGGAGAACGAAATTGAGTGCTGACTCAAGTCACGTGATCATCGTTGGGGCCGGTCCAGCGGGCGCGGTGCTCGCAAACTTCTTGGCAACCCGCGGCATTCGCGTCACATTGCTTGAGCGTCAAAGCGATTTTGCGCGCGAGTTTCGTGGCGAAGCCATCGCTCCAGCGGGGCGCGCAGTCCTGAGTGCTCTCGACATGGATGACGTCCTGGATCGCGTTCCCCATGTAGACCCGAGTGTGTTTGAACTCTTTATAAAGCGAAAGCGGCTGTTGCATCTCACAACGCAGGACTTGGGCGCAGGCGTGGAATTGCCGCGGGTCTATTCCCAACCTGCGCTTCTCGAGGCGATTGTCGGCGAAACGACGAAACGTACGAACCTCGTTTTCGAGCGCGGCGCATCCGTCAAAGAGTTACTGCGTGAAAACGGTCGGGTGGTTGGGGTACGGGTCCGCAACGCGGAGGGAGAACGACGGCTTTTTGCCGACCTCGTGATCGGCTGCGATGGGCGGGCTTCGGTCGTCCGACGCCAGGCCCCGCTGGAAGTCGCGAGCGAAGACCTGCCCATGGACGTTGCTTGGTTCAAGATTCCGGCGCCCGAAGACTGGAAGGGCGAGTGTCGCCTGCGCGGTTGCGTGGAGAACGGGCATTTGATGATCGGTTACATCACCTACGACGGCATGTTGCAACTCGCCTGGGTGATTCCAAAAGGAAGCTTCGGCGAAATTCGTTCTCGCGGAATGGAGGCTTTGGTAGGCGACATGGCAGACCACGCACCCGCTGACCTTGCGGATCATTTGCGGCGTCACGCACAAGAGCTGGCACGGCCGTTCTTGTTGAGTACGGCCGCCGACTGTGTTCGCAATTGGTCGGTCCCGGGCGCGCTCGTGATCGGCGATGCCGCACACACGATGTCACCGGTCGGGGGGCAGGGAATCAACATCGCCTTGCGCGACGCTGTTGTGGCCGCAAACCATCTTGTGCCCGTGTTGCAAGATGGGGCTGACCCCGTCGCAATCGACGCTGCTGCCGCGTTGATCGGGGACGAACGCATGTCGGAGATTACCCAGGTGCAAACGCTTCAGGCGCGCCCGCCAAAGATCATTTTCGGATCACCGCGGCGAGCCAACATCATGTTCAGCCTTGCGCGCGTCATTCGCTTCGCACCCGTGCGAGCAATAGTAGGGCGGTTCGCGCGCCCCATGATTGAGGGCGTGAGTGACGTCGAACTTCGCGTTTGATGAAAGAGGCCCATCGCGTGTCGATTGATCTATTCTCCGGAAACACACTGAAAATGACGCTGCGGAGGAAAGAAGCATGCGGAAGCTGTTGATCGCCAATCGGGCTGAGATCGCCATTCGGATCGCACGAGCGGCCGCCGAGATGGAGATTGAGACCGTGATGGTCGCTCCCGCCGACGATGAAGCTTGCTTGCACACGCAGCGCGGCGACACGTTTTTCAAGCTCGAGGGCCAAGGGGCGGCGGCGTACCTCGACATCGCTCAGCTTGTCTCCGTCGCGAAGCGCGAGTCGTGTGATGCGGTGCATCCCGGCTATGGGTTTCTGAGTGAGAGTGCTGCATTCGCAACCGCATGTGCGGAGGCCGATCTCAAATTCATAGGGCCTACTCCCAAACAGCTCGATCTTCTCGGGGATAAACTGGCCGCGCGAAAGATCGCCTTTGATCTCGGCGTTCCCATTCTTCGTGGGACGACCGCAGTCGCGACTCCGACCGAGGCAAAGGCGTTGCTCGCGGACCTTCCCGCTGGAACCCAGCTGATGGTGAAGGCCGTCGCGGGTGGCGGGGGTCGAGGGATGCGAACGATTGATGCAGCGAGTGATATCGATCAGACCTTTGAACGTTGTGCAAAAGAGGCCGAAGCGTTCTTTGGTTCCCCTGACCTTTACCTCGAAACCCGCGTTGAACATGCGCGGCACCTCGAAGTTCAAATTGTGGGGGATGGGACGGGGGCGGTCATCGATCTTGGCGAGCGCGAATGCACCTTGCAGCGACAAAATCAAAAAATTGTCGAGCAGGCACCTTCGTGGGGCCTCGCCCCTGAAACGCGCGCGGCCCTGCTTGACGCAGCCCGGCGCATGGCGGCTTCGGTTTCGTACCAAAGCCTCGGAACATTCGAATTCTTGCTCGATGATAAGACCGGAGCGTTTTCATTTATCGAAGCGAATCCCCGACTTCAAGTCGAGCACACCGTGACCGAATGTGTGACGGGGCTCGATCTCGTGCAGATCCAATTGCGAATCGCGGCGGGCGAGACCCTCGCCAGTATGGACCTCGAAGCGTCCCCCGCGAGCCGAGGCCATGCGATCCAGCTGCGCATCAATACAGAAAAGATGACCGACAAAGGCACGGCACTTCCCGCCGGCGGAACCTTGAGCAAATTTATCGCGCCGACCGGTCCAGGCGTGCGCGTCGACTCGCACGCGTATGCGGGATACAAGACGAGCCCCAATTACGATTCGCTACTCGCGAAGGTGATTGTCCACAGCCCACGTGACTATGCGGCGGCGACCGCCAAGGCCTGCCGCGCGCTAGACGAACTCACCATCGAGGGTGTGAAGACGAACGCGAGTTTCTTGAACGCGCTCCTGCGAGACGACGAGGTGCGTGCGAATCAGATCACCACCGCCTATATCGCCGACAACGCTGCACGGCTAAACGCTTCGCTTGTCGCGCGAGAAACAACCTCGGCAGACGCAACGCTAGCCGGAGCCAAGGTCGATGCCGCGGACCCCCTCGCCGTTTTGAAGCACGGTGTCGCGGGGGCGATGGCAGCGTCCCCCGCAACCGAAACGCCGACGGAAGGCGCCATCACCGCGCCGATCCAAGGAACCATCGTCAGCATCGATGTCCAGCCCGGAGATCGGATTGCGGTCGGCGCCCCAGTGCTGGTCATGGAAGCCATGAAGATGGAACACGTGATATACGCACCGGAGAGCGGGACCGTGCGAGAAATTCGCGTCACGGTTGGGGATGCCGTCTATGAGGGGGCAGCACTCTTGGTCATTGAAGCCGGGGAGGTGAGCGCGTCTGCGGGCCTCGTTGACGAGACCCGTGATCTTGACGCGATCCGTCCCGATTTGCAGGAGGTATTGGACGCCCACGCGCATGGTCAGGACGAGGTTCGGGTTGCCGCTCTCGCGCGTCGCCACGCAAAGGGACATCGCAGTGCGCGGGAAAACGTGGCCGACCTGATCGACGAGGGATCGCTTCGGGAATATGGAGCGCTCACGGTTGCCGCCCAACGACGTCGACGCACCCTCGAAGACCTTAAAGCCAACACGCCGGGCGACGGAATGGTTGCAGGCATAGCCACGATCAATGGCGATCTCTTCTCAGGGCATGCCGCAAGTGCTGTCGTCATGGCATACGACTACAGCGTTCTTGCTGGAACCCAAGGCTTGTACAACCACCTGAAGAAAGACCGCATGCTCGAAGTTGCGAAAGATCAAAGACTGCCAGTCGTTCTTTATGGTGAAGGGGGCGGAGGTCGTCCCGGCGACACCGATTCCCCCGGTGGAGCCGGCCTCAACTGCAACGCCTTTCAGTACATGGCAGAACTCAGTGGACTTGTTCCTCTCGTGGGCATCACCAACGGGTACTGCTTTGCGGGTAACGCAGTGCTGCTCGCCACGTGTGATGTCGTGATCGCGACCGAGGGGTCGAACATTGGGATCGGCGGGCCGGCCATGATCGAAGGCGGTGGCCTGGGTGTCTTCCATCCGTCAGAGGTGGGCCCGATGGACGTGCAGGTTCCGAATGGGGTTGTCGACATTGCGGTCAAAGACGAAGCCGAAGCGACCGCGGTCGCAAAGAAGTATCTGGCGTTCTTCCAAGGGCGGACCGAGCCCGCAGGTGTTCCCGACCAAAGGTTGCTTCGAACCGTGATTCCCGAAAATCGTCTGCGTATCTACGACGTGCGCGAAGTGATCGACACGCTGGTCGACGTAGATAGTGTGCTTGAGATTCGCAGGCAATTTGGCCTGGGGATCGTGACGTCGCTGGCACGCATCGACGGCCGCCCGATCGGTATTATCGCGAACAATCCGCATCACCTCGCGGGCGCGGTCGACAGCGATGGTGCAGACAAGGCGACGCGCTTCATGCAGCTATGTGACGCCTTTGATATCCCGCTGCTGTTCTTGTGTGATACGCCGGGCATCATGGTCGGACCCGAGGCTGAAAAAGAAGCCACGGTACGCCACGCTGCGCGCATGTTCGTCACATCGACAAGCCTGACGGTGCCCTTCTTCATGATCGTCATGCGCAAGGGCTACGGGCTCGGCGCGCAGGCGATGGCAGGCGGCAGCTTCGGCAATCCGATGTTTTCGGTTTCGTGGCCAACCGGAGAATTCGGAGGCATGGGACTCGAAGGTGCGGTCAAGCTCGGCTTCCGCAAAGAACTCGAAGCCGAGGAAGATGCGGAAGAACGAAAGGCGCTCTACGAAAAAATGGTCGGGCGCATGTACGAAGTTGGCAAAGCGGTGAACTACGCATCGTCCTTCGAAATTGACGACGTCATTGACCCGGCCGCGAGTCGCGATTGGATCTTGGCGGGACTTGAAGGTGCGCCTGAGCCCGCGTCGCGTAGTGGGAAGAAGCGCCCCTGCGTTGATACCTGGTAGTTGACTTTGGTCATGAACGCTTCGCAGGTCTAACTCTTCCGCGCTTCGTTACGGAACCACAGGGGTGTCTTCGTTCTGGTGCACGCGAATGTTCGAAAAGCTGTACGATCCCTGTTGTCGCATGAAGATGCTGTTTGCGATCAGCCAGATGGTAACGACGTGCATGGGCGTATCGCCCAAGTCCTTCATGTGGGCCTCGTAGTCGCCGCGCAATCGCGTTGTCAAACTGCGCGCTGCCAATTTTGCTGCGACGCGAAGATCGACCAAGAAGTTCGTGATGCTGTGCCCGCGATCAGCTGAAGGAGACCGGAAGCGTAGAGGGTCGGCGCATCAATCCGATCGTTTCCCATTCGATCTCGTCGCTTCGCAGCCTTGTGCTGGCGGGAAGGACATCGAGCGCGGCTTCAAGGATAAAAGTCATCTCCTGGAGCGCCAGGTTAGAGCCGATGCAGTAGTGCGCGCCGTGACCGAAGGCGAGGCTTTCCCCCGGTTCGCGGGTGATATCAAATTGATTGGGGTTCGGGAAACGTTCGGGATCTCGGTGCGCTGCTGCCGAACTCAACATGACCATGTCCCCTTTGCGAATCACCTTGCCGCGCAGTGGGACGTCTTCAATTGCGAACCGCGCAATGCCGCCTGTCGCCGCACCAAAGTCGAAGCGCAATGTTTCGTGGACCGCGTTTCGTGCAAGCTTGGGGTTCGCGCGCAAGCGGTCGAATTGCTCGGGGTTTTCGAAGAGCAAGCGAAGTGCTGTTGTCGCGCCGAGGGTTGTTGTTTCACTTCCCGCGGCAACAAGGCCGGCGACGAGCATGACGATTTCGTCGTTCGTTATCCCGGTTGCTTCTTCATCGGTATGTATCAAGTCGGAAACAAGATCTTCTTGCCGCTGCTGTCGCCGCTCATCGGCGAGCTTCCCGACCCATTCCGCGAGTTCATCTAGGGCCCGTTCGCCGCGCTCTTGGGTTTCGCTGTCCGCGAACCAGACGAAGCGACGAATCACGTCTTGGGCGAGATCACAAAACCGTTCTTCGTCGCCAGGGTATGGAGGGATGCCGGTGATGCGTCCGATCACGGTGTTGGGGATCGGGCTCGTAAACGCAGACACCAGGTCGACGCGATCGGTCTGCCCGCGCAAGGGAGCTGCGAACTGTTCGACGACATCGCGCACTTGCTGTTCCATGCGCGCCACCGCCTTGGGCTTGAATCCGGCGGCGATGTTTTTGCGCAGTCGACGATGCTCTTCCAAGTCGGCAGTCGCGATCGATTCGAGGTCAAAACGATGCGCCCAGCTTCCGGGCTTTGCCGGGGTGTAGAGCTTGGACAGCTTGCGATCTCGCGACATGCGCGGGTCCGCAAAGATCTGCCGAACGTCTTCGAACCGAGTGACGACCCAAGTGTCAAGACTCGGGCTCCAATGCACGGGGTCGTGCTCGCGTATTTCGGCGAGCTTCGGAAACGGGTCGGCCAAGTAGGCCTCGCTAATTTCAAGCGGCTCAACGTTCGGCATAGATGCTTCCTCATCGCGTGAGAAGCGAGGCGACGACGCTGTCACTCGCTTCAGTTGATCAACTTCAAGAGCTTGGCCGCGTTTTCGCGGAGGAACTTGGGCCAGACATGGTCTCGAAAGGGTACGGCGGGCATGTCGGCGAAGATCCGTTCGAGGGATAGTCCCATCGGGAAGTAGCCCGCGTACATGATCTTGTCCGCGCCTCGGGTATTCGCGTAGTCGACGATCGCCTTCGGATAATAACGCGGAGCGAACGCGGACGTCGAGTAGTAGAGGTTGGGCCATTTGAGCATCAACTTGACCGCGAGATCTTCCCAGGGCTCGGCACCGTGGCGCATCACGAACTTCAGGTCGGGGAAGAACCACATGACTTCGTCGATGAGTTCGACTTTTTGGGACGCCATCGGAAGGCGCGGCCCGGGAACACCTACGCAGGTGAAAATCGGGACATCGAGTTCGACGCACTTCGCATACACGGGGTAGAAGCGTTTGTCGTCGATCGGCACTTGGGGAACACAGCCCGCCGGAAACGACGACACCGCGCGGATGTCGTAAGCCTCGTGGAGCCGCACGAGTTCGCGGATGCCTTCCATGCCCGCATTCGGGTCGGCGTTGGCAGAAGCGATAAAGCGGTCGGGGTGATCGCGCAAAGCTTGTTGGGCTACGTCGTCGGTTGCAGACACGCCGATCAATGCGCGTTCAATTCGATACTTGTCCATCTCGTCGAGGGTGTACTTGATGCGGTCATCTAGAGCCGAAAAGACCGGAACATCCTTGAACATGTACTCGACGGGGAAGTCGAAGCTCTTCAGGCTTTCGGCGTCTCGAAATAGCGGGCGCATGAAGTCATAGGAGCGCTTGGCTTCTTCGCTCGGGATGCCCAGCATCAGGTCGATGATGGGGATGTCAGTGGGCATAACCATCGAGTCTTCTCCTTCGAGAGGCGCCCAAGAGGAACTCTGCTCGGCTGACGCGCAATGAACGCGGGCTCTGGGCTCGCATACTAAAAAGAAGCTTGAATTTAGTCCACAAGATGATTCTATTTCGACTCGCGTTCATTTAAAGCAAAGCCTGATTCAAGGCTGTAGGAGTAAGAGCTGTGTCTGTCTCTCGCGAACTTCCGTACCAAGCCTTCGACTCCGACCATCACTACTACGAAGCGGAAGATGCCTTTACGCGGTACGTGCATCGCGGCATGCAGGGGCGCTGTATGCAGTGGGCCGAAGTCAACGGGCGAAAGCGTTTGTTGGTGGCCGGCAAAGTGAATCGCTTTATTCCGAACGCCACCTTCGATCCCGTTGCGAAGCCCGGTTGCCTCGATGAATTCTTTCGAGGCCGGAACCCAGAAGGTAAGAACATGGGGGAGCTATTTGGTTCGCTCGAACCGATTAACCCCGCGTATCGCAACCGTGACGCGCGGGTCAAATTACTCGACACCCAGGGCATCCAAGGCGCTTTCTTGTTTCCAACGCTCGGTGTCGGCATGCAGGAAAGTCTGCGCGCCGACCCGGAAGCCGCATGCACAGCATTCGAGGGTTTTAACCGTTGGCTTGAGGACGATTGGGGATACGCTTATATGGACCGGCTCTTTGCTGCGCCCATGATCACGTTGGTCGACCCCGCTCGCGCCGATGCAGAGGCGAAGCGTGTCATCGAAGCCGGTGCAAAGTTGGTGTGCATGGTCCCGGGGCCCGTACCGACGGCGGACAGCGGCATCTCTCCAGGCGACAAACGCTTCGACAGTTTTTGGGGCCGAATCGCCGAAGCCGGCATCCCCGTTGCTTTTCATAACGGCGACGCGGGCTATCGCGCCATTACTGAATTGTGGAGTGGCGACCGGGAGTTTCGGGCATTTGCGTTCAACCCACTTCAAGGCTGTTTGAGCGCCGAAGCGATCCACGACACGTTTGCTGCGCTGGTCTGCCATGGCGTGTTCGAGCGGCATCCAGGGGTACGGGTTGCGGCGATCGAATGTGGCAGCGAATGGGTCGAGCCGCTCGTCCGCAAACTCAAGAAGGCATACGGACAGATGCCCATGGAGTTTCAGCGCGACCCGGTCGAGCAACTGCGCGAGCACTGCTACGTCGCCCCGTATTACGAAGACGACGTTGCAAGCTTGCGGGATCTGATCGGTGCCGAGCGCATGCTCTTCGGCTCGGACTTCCCCCACGCAGAGGGGCTCACCGAGCCGCTCGAATATTTGCAAGAGCTGGAAGGATTTTCACCGGCCGAAGTGCAGCAGGTGATGCGCGACAACGGGTTGTCTCTCGTCGCGTCGCGGAGGGAGATCATTGGGTGGAGGTCGTTGCGTGGACGCAGCGGTGCGGAGATCGAGCGCGAAGACTTACTTGACGAAGCCCGCACCCGTCACGATCGGGATGTCGGCATAGGTCCGGATGCCCGGCGCCGCATTGCATATGGCAGGGATCGCGTTGACGGCGGGTAGCGACGTGATGATCATCCCGAGCTGCATGTAGTCTTCGAAGCTCGTTGCCTTGAAGTCTTTGGGTGGGCGGATCTCAAGGCGCGTTTTCACGCAAGGTTGGCCCTCGACTTCGACCAGGTATCCGTGTTCAAGTGGCCAGTCAGGCTCAAGGGCTTGGCCCTTGCGCCAGCGAACTTGCAGATCGATCACCGTGCGCCCCTGCTTGCGTCCTTGCCAACTCGCTTCGATGCCTGCGACGCAACCTTCTTCGATCGTCATGTAGCCAAGTTCAAGTTTTTCAGTGGCGACCGCGAAGTTCGATTCGCAGACGACGTCGTCAATATCCACCTTCAACGCATCGGCCATCATGTAGACCGCGTCGCCGAAGACCGCAGTTCCGCTGCGCACCATCTCGGGCAGTGCAGGGTCGTTGGGCGGTCTGGTGAAGCCGATCGGGAGTTCGGTTTCGGGAGAGTTGTATCCTGTGGAGTCCACGCTTTCGAGTACGCGGATCGAGTCGACGCGGTCGCATATCCCTGCCGACACAAGACCAAGCAAGTTTGCGAAGCCAGGGTTCATCCCGGAGCCGATGATCGAACTGCTACCGCGCTTGCAGGCGTCTTCGATGCGTGCGCGATCCTCATCTCCAAACGCATGGCCTGTGATAAACGCCGCAGTGGTGGTCACGTTGATTCCCGCTTCGAGGATACGAACGAGTTCATCGACGTTGGGCCACATCGGGTTGTAGTTCACGCAGTCTGGAGAAAGAGACAACAGGGCAGATGCATCGCGGGTTGCCTTGATGCCCACTGCGTCGATTCCGGCGAGTTCGCCCGCGTCTTTTCCGTCCTTGTCTTCGCTAAAGACGTAACACCCCACCAACTCGAGCGCAGGGTTCGCCGCGATCGCCCGGATCGACCGTCGTCCCACATTGCCCGTCGTCCATTGCACCACACGAAGCGCCATGTCTGGTCTCCCTACTTGGTTGGGGAGACAATGTCTCCCAAAAACGTCGTCGGATCGACTCGCATCCCAGCGTCTTGCATAAGGCCGAGCGCCTCGACGCGCTGCGCGTGAAGGAGCATATGGAACTGAGTGCGCCGCGTCTGGTCGCGTTGTGACGTTGTGCGGATTGACCCGATACGTCTCCGCAGAGGGATCTCAGACGACGCGTGCTAAGAACACAGCATGTCATTATTGCCTCCCGACGAAGACCTCGATCTGCTCCACACCCGCAATTACGAAGTTCGCGTCTACCAACACTCGGACGACGAGTTGCTGGTGCGCGGTGCGGTATCCGATCTGAAGCCTCCAGGCTTGTACGTAAAGGACGACGCTGCGCCGCTTGAAATGCATCAGATGCAGATCGAACTCCGTGTGGGGTTGCCAAAGCTCACGATCACCGCCGCTCAGGTTCTCTTCGAAACTCATCCGCATTCGTCGTGTCCACGCATCGCCGACGACTACACCAGACTTGTAGGCCTTTCGATTGCACGCGGCTTCAATCATAAGATCCGTGACCTCTTCGGCGGACCTCGGGGCTGCACGCACACCAACGCACTGCTTCAGGCGATCGCGCCGGCGGTCGTGCAATCGACGTGGTCCGTTTCGATTCGCAAGGCGCGTTCGGCCAATGCGCCTCTGGGCGCAGCAACTCAACCCGAACGCGAACGCCGTATCGGTGCGAATGCGAATACTTGTCACATCTGGGACGAAGAAGGCGAGCACGTTGCGGCGCTTCGCCGGGGCGAACGATCCGGATACCCACCACTTTCGGTGAAGGAACGCCTAGAAGAGCTTGGAACCAAAGACGAGCAGTGGGACTAAAGGCCAGGGTTAGTCCGAGAGCAGGGCGGCAGCGGTCCCGCACAACGTCATTGCAAACAAGAACCATTTGAGCGTTGAGGGCTTCGCGGTGATCGCGAAGCGCACCGCGGTATGTGCGCCGGCCATCGTCCCCACGGCCAAGACGAGCCCCGGAACCCAGAGTACGAGTCCCTGGGCGATGAAGACTGCCAGCGCCATGGCGGTAAACGCGCAAACACAAACCATCTTGAGCGCGTTGGTTCTGACCAAGTCGTAACGCAGGCTTCCGGCGATCGCGGTGATGAGAATGAAGCCGACGCCTGCCTGAACGAAGCCGCCATAGAACCCTGCGAGCCAGAGCCAAAACCACGAGGCGGGCCGGTCGCGAACTCGGAACGGAACCGTGTCCGGCGGTGGCGCGATCACGTCAGGCTTCACCAGGATGACCGTCGTCATGCTGAGCATCGCCCCGAGTAGGAGGGGTTTGAGAAGTGCTGAGGGTGCGTAGGCGGCCGCGATCGCGCCGAATACCCCGCCCACAATCGTCGGAAGCAAGATCGGTCCGACATCGTCTGTGGGCAAGCGGTCGAGCTTTCGAAACCTAAACAACGCGACGATACTTTGAAGCAACACGCCCAAGCGATTGGTCGCGTTTGCAAACTCGGCGGGAATTCCCATGACCATCAAAGCCGGGAGTGTGAGGTTCGTGCCCCCGCCTGCGAGCGTGTTGATGATGCCCGCGACAAACCCGGTGCCGATCAAGAGCGCGACATAGCCAAGGCTGAGATCGAAGTCGGTCATTGTTTGTTTTGGAATCCGGGTGGGGGTGGACCTTGTACGCGCGTGCCGCATCATCGCACACGCTCAGGTGGTACGATACCGGTCGCGCCGCGACATCTTTGCCGCACACCCACCGTTGGAGTTTTGATGGCGAATCTAAGTCACGACCTCACCCACGTTCGACACCCGATGTGCGGGACGCGCGGCATGGTCGCGACGACGGAACCTCTGGCAACTTCAGCGGGCATTGAGATCCTCCGGTCAGGTGGCAATGCTGCGGACGCCGCGATTGCAACCACAGCCGCTCTGGCTGTAGTTGAACCGAACAACACGGGACTCGGCGGCGACTGCTTCGCACTGTATTTCGACGCAGCGACTCAAGAGATCACCGCGCTTAACGGTTCGGGGCGAAGTCCAGCTGCGCTCTCGATCAATCGGCTCAAAGAAGATGGGCTCGGCGACGGCTGGACCTCTGATCACGCTCACACTGTCACCGTGCCCGGCGCGTGCGCGGGTTGGTTCGACATGCGAGAGCGTCACGGTTCAATGGAGATGAGCGCGTTGCTCGCACCCGCCATACGTCTCGCAGATGAAGGCTTTCCGGTCGCCCCGTTCAACAGCCGGCTTTGGGACATCGGGGTGAGGGGGCAACTGGGTCGGTCGCGCGGCGGGAAGGAATTGATGATCGACGGCCGGGCGCCGCGTGCGGGCGAGCGATTTCGAAACCCCACCATGGCCGACTCGTTGCGCATGATTGCGGGGGGCGGTCGCGATGCGTTTTATCGAGGGGCCATCGGCGAAAAGATCGTCGCGGCAGTGCAGGAGCACGGCGGTGCACTTGCGATGGATGATCTGGCGAGCCACACGAGCACTTGGGACGAACCCATTTCAGTCGAGTACCGAGGCCTGCGCGTGTGGGAGTGTCCGCCGAATGGACAGGGCATTGCGAGCTTGCTCGCACTCAACTTGCTACGAGAGCTCGACCTCAAGGGGCAAGACCCGATGGGGCCAGATCGTTTTCATCTTATGATCGAAGCGATGCGCCTGGCGTTTGCCGACGCGCGCTATCACGTCGCCGACCCTGCGAAGCAACGCGTTCCGATCTCTGAGCTTTTATCGTCAAGTTACGCCGCAAGTCGCTTGCGCGAGCTCGACCCGAGCCGCGCAAGCCTCGACATTGTCCATGGAAGTCCACTTGCGAGTTCGGACACAGTTTACTTTTGTTGTGTCGATGCTGCGGGCAACGCTTGTTCGTTCATCAATAGCAACTACCAAGCCTTTGGAACGGGGATCGTGGCTGAAGGCACCGGCTTCTCGCTTCAAAATCGTGGTTTCGGTTTTAGTCTTGATCCAAGTCATCCCAACGCGCTCGAACCCGGCAAGCGGCCGTATCACACCATCATCCCCGGCATGTTGACTCACGATGCGGACGGGTCGTTGTGGGGGCCGTTTGGGGTGATGGGGGGCTACATGCAACCCCAAGGTCATATGCAAGTTGTGGTCGCTCTCGCGGACGATGGCCTTGACCCGCAAGCCGCACTGGATCGCGCGCGGTTCAATAGTGTCGTCGGGACTGCGGGGGGCGGCGTCAACGTTGAGCCCGGTGTACCTGAAGCCACCCTGTCGGCACTGGCGGACATGGGGCATCCGATATCCCGGAGCGCGGGGCTCGCACAGGTGCTCTATGGACGCGGTCAGGTGATTCGCCGCGAAGCTGATGGCGTCCTTTGGGGAGGCACAGACCCCCGAGCAGACGGATGCGTGATGACGCTTTAGTCGCGTTCGTGTTCCTCTGTGCATAGCGACCGTGGCGTGCGATCGTTATGTGATGAATGAAGACTCGCTTGATCTTGCCTCCATCGATCATGTCCTCGAAACCACGCGTTCCGTTCGCAGGCGCATAGACTTCGAGCGACTCATCGAACCCGAAGTCATAGAGCGATGCATCGATATCGCGACGCAATCCCCCACTGGAATCAACGCAGAGAACTGGCGCTTCTTAGTCATCACGTCACCAGAAAAGAAAGCGGTTGTTGCGGATTTGTACCGTCGAGCCTACGACGTGTTGAGTGAGGCGCGGGGCGCATCACTCAAACCGACCCAACGCGCGCTGGCCGATCGGTTACACGAGATGCCGGCGTTGATTCTCGTCTGCGCGGAAGGACGACCGCCCGGTGGATCGGCCGCGATGAACGTCGGCTTCTATGGTTCGGTGCTGCCCGCAGCGTGGTCACTGATGCTCGCGCTTCGAGCGCGGGGGCTTGGCTCAACCTGGACGTCGCTACTCGTGCTTCACGAACAAGAGGTCGCCGAGTCGCTGGGAATCCCCGACGACGTATCTCAAACCGTGCTGCTCCCGGTTGGATACATGAAAGACGCGGTGCTCAAGCGCGCGAAGCGCAAGCCGTCCGCGGAGGTCACGTACTGGGAACATTGGGGCGAGCCCCGCGGATAAGCAGAGGCGAGCCCCGCGGATAAACAGGGGCGAGCCCCGCGGATAGTCGCCCGTCAGTCTTCGACCAAGCGTCCATTGGCATCGCGAATCTCGGGGCCGTCGACCCGTGCTCGCCCGTCTCCGAATTTTTCGTCGCGCTCCTTGAAGGCGCCAGCGAGTCCTTTTTCTTTCACCGCTGCGAAATATTCTTTTGTCGCCGGCGCGCGGTGACCGCGTGCGTCGTTTTCGGCGGCGAGGCGTTGCAGTACTTGCGCGCCCATGAGTTCCATCGACATGTTGATGATACGCTTGTTCGCGGACAGTAAGTCGGGGTCGATGAACGCCATGCGGTCAGCCAGACCTTCAACCTCGGCTTCGAGCAGATCGGCGGGGACGGACTTCAAAACCAAACCGATCTTCGCAGCGTCTTCGCCCGTCACCGTGTCCCCTGTGAGTTGGAGGCGCTTGGCCCATTGCGGGCCACAGTGATAAATCCACATGTTGTTCGGCAGTGCGCCGAGGTTCCGTGCAGGTGGAAAGCCGATGCGTGCGTTGTCGGCTGCGATGATGATGTCGCAGTTGAGCGCGAGGTCGGTCCCTCCGGCAAGGCAGTTCCCGTGAATCTGCGCGATCGAAGGTTTGTGCATCTCCCATAGTGCGCGGATGCGGCGATTGTTTCGTTCGAGCTGCCAGATGTCGTCGTCGATGGTTCGCCCGGTACGTCGCGGCACACCATCGTCCGGCGGTGCTGCACCCGTGCCCGCGAGGTCGTAACCCGCGCAGAAGTCTTTGCCCGCGCCGCGCAAGATCACGCAGTGCACGCGCTTGTCGTCGTCCGCTTCCCAGAGTGCGTGCTCGAGTTCTTCGAGGAGCGGGTTGGCGAGAGCGTTGCGTTTTTCGGGCCGGTTCAGGGTGATGCGCGCTCGTCCATCCGCGACTTCATAGGTGATGTATTCGTAGCTCATGTTTTGGGGAACCTTTGCTGTCAGAATGTGGATATTGAAAACGCGTACCGCTCAAGGCTCAGGCTTTTTTTCGTAGAGGCGTCAGAACTTCGTCGCAGAACAACCGCAGCCGATACCACGCGCGATCAAGCGGGACGCCACCGGCAAGTGGGTGGAGGACTGCGACTTCGGCGTTTGCGCCCGAGAGTCGTTCCCGCGCTTGCGCCGGCGTCAAGATTTCGAAGCGTCCTTGTTGCTTCAAGTCGTCGATCGAGTTCACGTCTTCTTCGCTCGGACGCGGCACACCGTCTTGCTTCCAGCTGCTGTACTCCGACAGCTCTCGTAAAAAATACGGTCCGAGTTCATCCCACGCGGCTTCCGGCTCTTCGTCTACGACGAGCATCGTGTTGCCTTCGCCGGGGCTGTAGTAGAAGCCTTGATGCCCCAGGCGTTCGAGCTCGGCTTCGTAGATCACCTTCAAGTCCGGACGATCCATAGGTGGGTAGAAGGGCAAGCTAAACCGGGCTGCACGCTTGGCCGCGATCGCGCTCATCCCACCGACAAAAACGAGAGGGTGGGGCCGTGACATCGGAACGGGCGTGACGCGAATGGTTTGTCCCCGATACTCGAATGGTTTTCCAGTCCACGCCTTGAGCAGGGTCTCAATGCATTCGTCCATCAACTTCCCGCGATCTTCCCAGCGTTTGCCAGTCGCGTGGTATTCGATCGGCCGGTAGCCGAGGCCCGCAACAAAACTGAAGCGCCCGCCGCTTACGAGGTCGAGGACCGCGACGTCTTCCGCAAGTCGAATGGGGTCGTAGAGCGTCACGAGGAGGGCGGCAACGCTTACGCGAATTCGCTCCGTGCGTGCGACAACCATCGCTGCGGTGGTCAGCGGCGCGGGGAGCCAACCGTTGTCTGCGCAATGGTGTTCTTCGAAGTTGACCGCCATGAAACCTTGCTCTTCGGCGTAGACCGCCATGTCGAGGGCGGCGCGGTAGCGCAGGGCTTCGTCGGCCGGGTCATCGCACAGGCCAGTCATGTTGATTCGGAGTGCCGCGCTGAGGGTCACGTTCGTGCCTCGTTTCTCTGGAGGAGGGTTGGCATCTTACCGCTGGCCAATCTCTATACCGAGGTGAGATTGACGTGTCGACTCGCATGCTCCCACAACGAACACGAGCATGCGATACTTCCGCTGTCGCAATTCAAGCGGCCTCGGAGGTGCGTCGTGAAATCGATTCTGCGTGGTGCGGGCTACGTGTTGCTTGCTTTGATCGTGGTGGGCATCTTGGTTTCAGCCTTTGCGCGCTTTCAAGACGGACCTGTCGGAGCGGTTGCAGGGGGTGCGCTCACCAGCGGCGACTGGGTAGAAACCGCTGGGCTCGATTGGTCCTTTGCTGCAGATGTCGACACGATTGAGTTCCAACTCCTTGCACCGCCCCGGTCGCGTACGGTTTGGATTGTTTATCACGACAACAGCCTCTTTATTCCGTGCGGGGTGCCGAACTTTACATTGTGGAAGCAGTGGCCCCATGAGGCCCTGGCCGACGGGCGAGCGACAATTCGCATCGACGGAAAACGCTACGCGGTCAACCTCGTGAAAACGGAAGACCCAGAGGAGCTCGGCGCGGTGCTGGACCTTGTCGGCAAGAAATATGGTTCGACCGCACCTACAGACCAGGACCTTTCGAACCTCGTCTGGGCGTTTCGACTTGTGCCGCGGCCCGGAGACGGTTGAACCTCGGGACTCGTCTAAAAAGTTAAATCCGGCGGGATACCCAAGAGCGTCGGATCTCCTTGTTGCATCATGGCCTTTGCGACACGCGAAACACTGCGCCACCCAGCAGGGCCGCGTAACCATTGGTCTGAATATTCGAGCCAGGTTTCATAGGTTTTGCCCTCGTGTTCATCTTTGCCGAAGTGCATCACCCGGCAGTAGCACCGGCTTGATGCGCGGTCGCCATCGAGGCTGATGCGGTAGTTGCCCAGCAAGTGTTGGCTTGGCCCACACGGGTCGAGGAACTGGCTGATGTTCTTTCGCACGCCATCGAGGTCGGTTGCATGCCACATACCGAAATCGATTTCGACGTCTTGCGAAAACACGTCGGCCAGACCGTTCCAGTCACGGGTGTCTAGGCATTCGGCATAACGATCCAGGG
>JASDVE010000087.1:30473-35088 GCA_041891195.1 Myxococcota bacterium
GACCCAAGTAGTTTGTTGAACCGTTCCTCAACGAGAATCGCTTACAAAATCTTGGACCGCGCTTGCGCGGGCTTGTCGCTTGATTCCAGGCTGCTGCTGCTGCTCGCCATGGCGCCAACTGTTCAGCAAGGCCCAACCACGACGCGCCAAGGCAAAGCGGTCGTCGGCACTGGACATGCGCACTCCTGGCTGGTGAGACAATGTGCAGACTAGTCTGTCCTGCTCGACTTGCCGCCGCAAGCGCAGGCAAGAGGCAGGCGGGCTGCTCGCGTTTTTGCGCATGGATGGCCTTCATCACACGAAGTTGTCGGGGGCGAGCTATACATCTGCTCGCAAACACGAGATGCCAGGAGAAAAGACCGCCATGATCGAAATCGACTACAAGGCATTCGACGCCGACAACCACTACTACGAAGGCCCCGACGCCTTCACGCGGCACGTCCCGAAGGCCATGCAAGGGCGCTGTGTTCAGTGGGCCGAAATCGACGGCCGCAAGCATCACCTGGTCGGTGGCAAGCTCGCCCACGCGGTAAAGAATCCAACGTGGAATCCGATCGCCAAGCCGGGGGCAATCAGTGACTACCTCCGCGGCAACCCGTTGGGCAAGGAAAGCATGAATTTGCTCGCCGATCGCGAACCGCTTCCCGACTACTACATCAAGAGCGAAACCCGCGTCGACGTGATCGAGAAACAGGGCCTCGAAGGGATCTGGGTGTTTCCGACCCTCGGCGTTTTGTACGAAGAACTTCTGAAGCACGATCCCGAAGCGGTTACGACTTTGTTCGGTGCCTTTAATCGCTGGCTCGAAGAAGACTGGGGTTGCAACCACGAGGGCAAGATCTTTGCGTCGCCCTACATCTCGTTGGTCGACGTCGAATGGGCGTGCCGCGAACTCGAATGGGCGATCGCGCAAGATGCTCGCACGATCGTGATGCGACCGGCCGCCGTTTGGACCCTTAACGACGGTGTGCGCTCACCCTCGGATCCGATGTTCGACCCCTTCTGGGCTCGGGTGAACGAAGCTGGCATTACGGTGGTCGTTCACGCTTCGGACTCCGGCTATACGACCCAGGGTTACGTACGCGACGGATTTTCGTCTGACTTTGGTGGCGCATTTACACCGAACGTGAAGCACTTCAACATCGAACGCGCCGCGTACGATTTCTTGATCACGATCACGTACGAACGCCTCTTCGAGCGATTCCCGAACCTGCGTATTGCCTCGATCGAGAACGGCGCCGAGTTCCTGCCCGACTTGTTCCGCAAGCTCAATCAGTCGGCCGCCCGGCTTGCACAGTCTGGCTACTACAATGACCACCCGGCGGATCTGTTTCGTGAGCACGTTTGGGTCAACCCGTTCTGGGAAGACGACGTCAACGAAGTGGCCAAAATGATGGGAACCGATCACGTGATCTTTGGTTCGGACTGGCCCCACATCGAAGGGATGCCGGAGCCACTCGACTACCTCGGCGATCTCGAAAAATTTTCTCCCGAAGACGTGCGTAAGATCATGCGTGAAAACGTGGTTGGGCTGAACGAACGCAGACCGGTTTAGCGGCGAGGCAGGCGTCAGGAACCCGCGCTGCCCTGGTTGACCTGGGCACGCGCAACTGACGCGCGCACGACGGGCACTTCGTCCTTACTAAGCGGTGCCATGCGTTGCTTTCGCGCGAGCGCGGCTTCGATGTAGGGCGCGAGCTCTTTGGCCTTGTTTGCTTCGCGTTCGTCGCGGCCCTTCGTCAGTTCGGGCATGACGTCCTTCGCGAAGAGTTCGAGGGCTTCGCAAATGTGTTCGTGCTTGTTGCGGCCTGCCTGCTGCATCAAGATGACTTGGTCCATGCCCGAGGCTTGAAGCGCGAGCAAGTGCTTGGTGAGATCGTCCGGTGTCCCGATGCCCGGTGCGTGCGCGAACTGGCTGGGGTCGTCGCTTGAGGCGAGGCGAATTAACTCTTCGTCGTCTTTCTTTCTTTCGTTTTGAAAGTTCTCCCAGATCTGCGAATAGCCTGGCACGCTGTCGCGAGCGACGAGCGACTGCAACGCGAAGCCAAAGAACTCGAAGCCCTGCTGTCCTCGACGAATCGCCTCCGCGCGATCGGCGTGAATCGAAAACGCGGAAACCACTGCGAGGTTCGCATTGACCGAGTGTCCTAGGGGCACACACTCTTCGCTCTTGATGATGTCGTAGTAGATCTCGCTCCAGGCGTTTGCTTCGTCGGGGTCGATGAAAGAAAAGGCTAGGGCGCCCAAGCCGTTTCGCGCAGCAACGCGGATCGTGTCTCGGTTGGTGCACGCCATCCACATGGGTGGATGCGGCTTTTGGAGCGGCTTCGGCAAGACGTTGCGACACGGCATCGAAAACGAATCGCCTTCGTACCCGGGGTAGGGCTCCATCACCATCATATTCGCGATCTGTTCCGCGGCTTCGAGAGACATCGCGCGTTTCTTCTTCGCGGGGATCTTGAATCCGCCGAGTTCGAGGCGAGTTGCGCCTTCGCCGATGCCAAAGTCCACACGTCCATTCGACACAAGGTCGAGAGTGGCAACGGTTTCGGCTGTGCGCGCCGGGTGATTGTAGTTCGCGATCACCTGACGGATACCGTGCCCGAGGCGAATGTTCTGGGTTCGCCCCGCCGCCGCGGCGAGAAAAACTTCGGGTGCCGACGAATGGGAATATTCTTCGAGAAAGTGATGCTCGACTTCCCACGCGTAGTCGATGCCCAGCTGGTCGGCGAGGGAGACCTGGTCGAGTGCATCGCTGAACATGCGATGCTCATCGCCGTCGTTCCACGGCCGGGGGAGTTGGTGTTCATAGAAGACGCCGAATCGCATGTAGGCTCCCGAAGGTGTGGTTGAGGTGAGGGGCGATCGTCGATCTTTAGCGAGCAGAGACCCAAAGTTCTGCGAAACCACGAAAGCTCGGGTTGATGGCGTAGCGGTGGCCCTTGCCGGAAATTGAAAGGTCGGGGAACCGCTCAAGCAGAACCGAAAATGTCTCGGCGGCTTCGAGTCGCGCAAGATGCGCGCCCAAGCAAAAGTGTCGGCCACCGCCGAAAGATTGGAGCTGGATGTTCTTTCGCTCGATGTCGAAGCGGTCGGGATCAGGATGAACCGCAGGGTCCCGATTCGCGGCGGCCAATGAAACGCTGAGGGAATCGCCGGCAAGCACCTTGTGTCCCGCGATCTCGATGTCCATGTGTGCCACGCGCCCGCTGTTTACGACTGGTGATTCGTACCGCAACACTTCTTCGACCGCGTTAGTCATGAGTTCCGGGTTTTCGCGCAGCTTCGCAAGTTCAGCCGGGTGCTGGAGTAGCGCCATGATGCCGTTGCCGATCAAGTCGCTCGTTGTGAGGTTGCCGGCGAGCAGTAGCAACTTGCACTGCGAGACGATCTCGTCCTCTGTGAGACGATCCCCGCTCTCTTCGGCCCTCACCATTTCGCTGATGAGATCGTCGGCAGGTTGGTCGCGTCGATTCTGGACCTCGGTTCGAAATAATGCATCGAGAGACGCACTGGCTTTCTCAGCGATCTTTACCTGTTCTTCGGTATTGACCGGGCTGAAACCCACGCTCGCGAGGTCTTCAGACCATTGCCTAAATTCACCGTGGCACGATGCATCGAGGCCCAGGAGTTCGGCGATGACGACGGTAGGGATCGAGTTTGCGATGTGCGCAACGACATCGAATTCATTTTCATTTATTTGGCCGATCACTCGCTCTGCCACGGCCCGCACGCGCGGCCGCCACGCCTCGACGGCATGTGGCTTGAATGGATGGCGGACCAGTTCACGCAAACGACGATGGCCGGGATCGTCCATCAGCAACATTGAGGGTTCGCGGTCGTCATCGGATAGAAATTCTCTTGAGAAGGTGCCTGGCCGTGCCTTGCGCGGGTCACTCAGGAGATCTGGATTTCGCAGGATCTCATTGACGTCCTGATGTCGCGTATATACCCAGCGATTGAGTTCGGTGTCGTTATGGACGGGGTCACGCTCGCGTAGGTCCTTCAGGATCGGGTACGGGTTCTCGCGAAAAGCAGGATCGAGAGCCGTGAGTTGAAGGCCGGTGGCGACGGGCTTGGGCAAGGGGAACCTCCGACTTAATTTGGGGGTGAGGTTGGAGCAGGCCGCTCCAGCATAGCCAATTAGGCCCGAACTCCGCGTCTCGTACGCCCGGTCGAAACTTCGCCGTGGGGTAGACGTGCGTTCTTTCCGCGAGGCACACGCCGGATCCTCTACGATCTGTGGCTTCGTATTGCGCGACAAATCCCGATACGAGCCGAACCTGGAGACAACGTGATGGCAAGACTCGAATTCTTCTTCGACTGCTCAAGCCCTTGGACCTACCTCGCGTTTCATCGCATCGAAGGGGTGTGTGCTGAAGCCAATGCCGAGCTCGTCTACCGACCCATCCTTGTGGGCGGTGTCTTCAACACTGTGAACAAAGGCATCTACCAGCAGCGCACGAACCCCGATCCTATGAAACTGCGCCACTCCGCCAAAGACCTGCGCGACTGGGCGAACTTTGAGGGAATCGCAATTGGGAGCCCGCCGGTATTTCCGGTTAACAGTGTGAAGGCGATGCGGGGTTGCTTGTTCGCCGAGCAGGAGGGTTGC
>JASDVE010000088.1:0-7220 GCA_041891195.1 Myxococcota bacterium
GAGGCGATATCGCGCGAGCGCAGTGCCTCGATGTCGCAGTCGCCGCCGCGAGCGCAGTGCTTGACCCCGACTGCAAAGACGAAGCTATCCCCAGGTCTGACCGCGTCCTTCGACAGTAGCGCTTCGACACGGGGCGTTGTGGTGTCCATGGGTGCAGGAACTTGAGCTTCGTAGACGTCAAAGATCGCTTTCGCTGCTGGGATGGACTCGCTCGGCCCGCCCAGGATCAGGGTACGGCTGAGGTCAAAGCCGCCGGGGATGCAGACCTCCTTGCAAGCGAGAAAACTAACCTTGGCGCCAACTTCGACGGGGCCGTCGAGTTGAGTGTGGATCTGCACCTGTGTGCTCAAGAATGCTTGGTCGTCGTAGCCAAACGTGACGAAGCCCGTGTCGGGTTCATGAAAGACTTCGGGGGCAGGCCAGTTCAGTTCGCCGACCGTCGCTTCGTCGACGCGCCAGTTGATCTTGGTGGGCAGGCCAGAGTCGCCAGGATTGCGCCAGTAGAGGTGCCAACCTGGTGCGATGTCGAACAGAACCCCGATGCGAAACGTTTCGTCGGTTTGGACTGAGTTCGATTCGACCAATAGGCGCGCGGAGATTCCAGTCCCGGCTTCTTGAAGTACAGAATGTCCGAGTGCAGCTGGCGGGACGGTCGGAGCGGGAAGTACAGATGCGAACGCTGGAACTCCGGCGACAAGCGCCAAGGAGAAGAGCACATAGGAAATGAACGTCGTCATGAGCGATGCGAGCGACCTTTTCACTGACCTTGCCGATTTTGTCATAGAAGTCTTTGACCCTAGGAGCCTGCGAACGGTTTTGGGCGCGTTCGACGGGGGCCGGCTGGTTTTCGAGTCGC
Source organism: Myxococcota bacterium (assembly GCA_041891195.1). Lineage (GTDB taxonomy): Bacteria > Myxococcota_A > UBA9160 > UBA9160 > UBA4427 > DUBZ01. The sequence goes on from JASDVE010000088.1 coordinate 857, forward strand.
TTTCGAAAAAGCGGACACGGAACCCCGTTTTCGCGTGACACAAGGAATGACGGGGACTCCGGCGATCGGAATTCATAGGCTTTGCACCGCCTGGAAAACTCTCGTCCGTCGTAACGAAGAAGTCGCGGTACTTCGCGCAGTTCGGTGTGTGGGATGCGGACATAGGATCGAGTGATTCGACAAAACGAACGCGAGTCTCAATAGCGAATTGGGGGTGTGGCTGAGCCACACGTCTGCGGCGCGGCGCGCAGCCTTCGAACATTGCGAGAATACGGGTTCCAACATACTACGCCGTGGGCTCGGCGATATTGATTTCAACCATCATGTCTTGCCCGAGGCGTTCGAGGGTCTCTCGCAAATTCGCAAATTCGAGTCCGGCCGGGCAAAGCAGGTCGGCTTCCGCGTGAAAGAGCATCTCTCCAGACATCGGGGCGCTCCCGCAGTGGGTCTCGAGTCGAATCACATTGACGTCCTTCGACGCGAGCGCGGCGGTAATTTCCCGGAGAATGCCCGGTCGGTCCTGGCCTACGAGTTCGAGGCTTGCGCGAGACGCTTGGCCGGGGCTCTCGTCGTCGTCGCTGCGGTCGACGCGAATGTCGATTTCTGTCCCGGCGAGGGCGAGCAAGCCTGCTTCAAGTTCTTGGGCGGTCGCTGCCGGCACGCTGATGCGAATGAAACCTGCAAAGCGTCCCGAGAGTCGGGCCATGCGACTTTCTTCCCAGTTGGCCCCGTGGTCGGCAACCACCTTGGCGATCGTTTCCACGATGCCCGGCTGATCTCGCCCTAATAGTGTCATCACAAACGAAGTCTTCAACACTCGCTCCTATCGATGTCCTTGCGCGGTTTCTCAGCGCGAGTCCAACGCGCCCCGTTGGTTAAGTTTCCCTGTCGCTCCACGCAAGAAAAGTTCAAGGCTACCGCAGTCTTTGCTGCTCAGGGTGCAGAAAATAACGCTGTCTTATTGCTGATTGGATCGGGCTCGCTAGCCTTGTCTCGCTACCCGTTGAAAAAGGATTGTTTTCTATGAGTTCGGCGTTGGTCTGGAAAGCTGGTGATCGTGTGCGCGTTGTACAGAGTGAGGACGCCTACACCGGCTGTCGCGGAACGGTCGTCGAAGCGCCCGGGAGTCGGCGGCGTAGCGACCCGAACCAACTCCCGCTGGGTTACTTCGTAGCCATCGACGGCGAAAACGGTGTAGCGCGGCCGTTCCTCGTTGATGCACTCGAGGCCATTGCAGCGATCGCAAGCCGTTCACAGGCGGCGGATGCGCGCGAAGTGAGCGGCGAGTAAGTCAGGAGCCAGGAGCCGGTTTCGCCTGGTGATCCGCGACCATCCGTGCGGCCTGAAGTAGGGCGAGCGCGATGAGGCACGCCCCGGTGACACGCGCGAGAGGGTCGGAAGCCCATTCGATTGCCATGAGCCCCAACAGCAGCGTGAGTACGTGGAATGCGTAACTGAGGTCGAGCCCACTGGACTCTCGGTTCGCGTTTCCCCCGAGCAATCGCCTGCTCAGGTCCCGCATCACAGCGTGGGCGATCAAGCCCGCCCACCCCCACAGCGCGATCCAGCCGAACGCGATACGCCAGTGAGGTTCCGGTTGTACCATGGCCACGAGTCCGGCGACTGAGGCGATGGGGGCGATGACGAACGCAGCGCGCCAAAACTGCGTGTCCATTACGGGACGGCTTCGGTCTCGTAGTCGATTCAGTCCCAGGAATGGTTGCAGCCAAAACCCGGCGACTGCGGCAGGGAATGCAGCGATTGCCCCAACCTTTGTCGTGTTTGCAGGCGACGGTTCGGCGAGCCCCAAGTATTGAAACGTCAAAACGAGGCAGGACGCTGAAATGCCGACCAGGGTGAGATGTCCCCACCAACGTTCAGCGGTAGACCTTGTGCCTTGGCCAGGTTCTTGCGGTGCGCGCGAGATGACGCCGAAGCACGCGGTCGCCATGCCACCGATCCAACCGAGCAACGCAATCGAGAGATGAAGCGGTAGCCACACCCCGCGCGGGCCTGGAAACTTCATGCCGCCGTGACCGTGGGCGACCCAGATCCCGATCGTGGCCGCAGCAAAGAACGCGCCAACAGCCAAGCGAAGCGGTGTTGCGAAGGGAACGGCTCGCGTACCGCGAAGTGCCGAGATCGCGGGCCAGAAGAAGGCGATGAGACCGGGAAAGAGCGTGCCGATCGCCACGAAGACCGGCGTGACCGCAATCCCTCCGAGCCCCAAGCAAAGCGCGATGACGCCGGGCGCGAACAGGGCGTAGACCAAGAATGCAAGTCGGGGTGCCTTGATGCGCTTGCCGAGAATGCCCGGCGCGTAAACGTAGAACGCAGCGAGCATCAGCATCGTGAGAAAACCCAGCGTCCCGATATGCGTGAGCGCCATGGTGAGTGTTGACCAATTGTTGAGCAGCGGCGCTTTGCCCTGGGTGAGCAGGACCGCACCCGCGCACGCGATCGCGACGGGGGCACTCAACAAGAAAGGAAGCACCGCATTTCGCGGGACCTCGTCACCCAGGGTGGTTTCGAGTTCGGCCATGTTTAGTCCGCCACCCAAGCAGAGGGAATGCATAGATTCTCATTGGCCCATGCCTGAAGCCGTTCACCCGGCGAAGAGATGGCCGAGGCGCGATCGAGCACGAAGGCTTGAATGGCGCGGGCGTCCGCCGCGTCGATGCGGTCTGCGAAACTCGCCATGCCTTTGCCTTTCATTGCGCCGCCGATCACGATCGACTCCCACGCATCATGAACTTCGCGGCTGCTATAGCGCAAGTCGGGCAGCCAACCGGTACTGCGTGCCCAGGGACCGTGGCAACGGCTACAAATTGTCGCATACAGGTCCTTTCCGCGTTCAATGTTTTTTGCACTCAGTGCGATTCGCGCCTTTGCGGGGGGGCGTGCAGGGCGGGCAGTCCCGGGCGGGACGGGCGACTTCCCGTCAAGCTTGAAACTGAAGACCTGCCCAGCGTTGTCGTTGGCGAAGTTCTGCCGGTTCATTGCGGGAGACCCTCCGATTCCAGCCAGCACCGCGATGTACTGCTCCCCCTCTACCTTGTATGTCACGGGCGGCGCCATGATCCCAACGCCGACTTCGGCTTTCCAGAGTGGGGTGCCGTTTCTAGCCGAATAGGCGGCGAAGAAGCCCGCCCCGTTGCCTTGGAACACGAGGCCCCCTCCGGTGGACAACACGCCCGCGTTGACGGGGTGGTCATGTTCCACTCGCCAGACCCGGTTTCCTGTCGCCGGGTCCCATGCGGTGAGGTGGCTGGGTTTGCAAAAGGGGGTCGTCCATTTTACGTCCTCGTGAAACGCGATCCAGTCTTCACCCGTGTTGAAGTCGCCTGGGCGATAAACGTAGTTTGGGTCCGCGGTATAGGGCCAGACGTTTTCGAGCGTTGGGATGTAGACTAGGCCGGTCTGCGGGTTGAAAGACATCGGATGCCAGTTGTGGACGCCGGGCGGACCCGGCATCACGAAGCTTCTGGACTTCGACCATTCGCCGTCGCCGGTTTCTACTGGGCGCCCCGTCTGCATGTCGACGTGGCTCGCCCAATTGATGGGGCCGAGCTTTTCTGCGGAGAGAAGTTCGCCGGTGGCGCGATCGAGCACATAGAAGAACCCGTTTTTGGGCGCCTGCATGAGGACCTTGCGCGGGGCGCCTTTGATATTGAGCTGCGTCAAGATCATGTGTTGCGTCGCGGTGTAGTCCCAGTTTTCGGCAGGGGTGGTCTGGTAGTACCAGACGAGTTCGCCGGTATCGGGGCGGATGGCAAGAATGCAGGTCAAAAAGAGATTGTCGCCACCTCCTGGGCTGCGAACAGCGCGATTATAGGGGGAGCTGTTTCCAACGCCGACGTAGAGCAGGTCCAGCTCGGCGTCGTACGCCATCGAGTCCCATACCGTGCCACCGAGTCCGGCCGCCCAGTCAGAGTCGGGAGACCAGGTCTTGGCCGCGATGGCGAGTGCTTCATGTTCTAGCGGTTTTCCAGGACGCGGGGGGACCGTGAAAAAGCGCCAAACCAATTCGCCGGTATCGAGGTTGTAAGCGCTGAAATAACCGCGTACGCCGTACTCGCCGCCGCCGTTTCCAATGATGACTTTGTCTTTCACGATCCTGGGTGCACCCGTGATCGTGTAGTCGCCGCCTGCCGGAACCGTGCGGGTTTCAAATAGAAGGCTTCCGTCTTTCGCATTGAGGGCGATCAGTCGGCCGTCGAGGCTTCCAAAGTAAACCCGGCCGGCGTGAACCGCGACGCCTCGATTCACGACGTCGCAGCAGGCCTTGCGTCCGGTCTCGCGCGGGACGCGCGGGTCGTAGCGCCAGAGTTCGCGTCCGGTCTTGGCGTCCAGGGCGAACACGATGCTCCACGTACTGGTTGCGTACATCACCCCCTCGATCACGATAGGGGTGGCTTCGAGCCCTCGATGACTTCCGGTGGCGTACGACCAGGCGAGCCCCAAACGCGAAACGGATTTGGCGTTGATGTCCGTAAGTGGACTAAAGCGTTCTTCGCCAGCGGTGCGCCCATGCAGTGGCCAGTCGACGTTTGCCTGCGCCGGCGGGGACACAGGCTGCGCCGAGACAACCTCGCTCGTGATGCTCGGAATAATGATTACATAAGCCGCAATAAGGATGAGCGAGCGGCGGGTAGCGCAAACAATCAATGCGCAGTCCTTAAGTGAGCACCTCTTGGTTCGAGGCCACCCCGAGGTTAGCCGCATCGGCTCGCGTTGTGCAGCCGACGTGGTTGCGATTCGACGCGCAGTGCTCTCGGCGTTTTTCCCCCGTCTCTCCCCGTCTTTTCCCGTCTCTAGGTAGGCAGCTTGGTGTGGTAGCCCGCGTCGAAAATTGCTTGATCGAGTTGATCCAATGGGGCGTCGCCTTTTACCACTGCGCGATCGGGGTTGCGAGTGACGACGGCCGTGACCACGCCCTCGACCGCGAGCAACGCTTTTTCAATTTTGCCGATACATCCGTCGCAGCTCATGTCGACGATGGGGATTTCGAGCGCGTCTGCAGCGCTGTGACTCAGGTTACGGGCCCGAAAGAATCGCGATGCATCTGCGAGCGCGAGTCGTAAGATCAAACCTGCGAGAAGAATGGCGCTGCCGATTTCCCACCATCCTCTGTGAGGCTCGCCGTGAACGTGGGAAGACTCGCCGATCGGGTTGATGCCGAGGTCGAAGAGCACGCCAAACCCAATGCTTCCCACGATCAGGACGCCAAGATAGACGGCAAGCTGTCGCGCGCCGAAGCCACGATAGATCGCACCAATGGTCGCGACGTTGGTTGCAGGCCCAGCCATCAGGAACACCAGCGCAGCCCCGACCGGCATGCCGTTCGCCACCATCGCCGCGGCGATGGGGACGGAAGCCGTTGCACAGACGTAAAGCGGCAAAGACACGACCAGCACCGCCAGCCCCGCCGCGAAGGGCCCGAGTTCGGCAAAGACGCTCAGCGTGCCGTCCGGCAAAAATGCGTTGATCGCAGCACTGACGAGGACGCCAAACACCAACCATCGCCAGATACTCGCAAGCAAGTCATAGCTGTGCGTCACAAACGCTTTGAATCCGCGCTTTTCATCCTCGGCGATGGCGGTACCGAGGTCTCGTTCTTGAGCGTCCGTGTCGGGCACGCGGTCAGAGATCCATCCACCGATTAGACCCGTTGCCACTGCAGCCACAACCTTGAACAACGCGAAGGGCCAACCGAGAAAGGATGCACTGACGAGGATCGAATCCACGCCGGTTTGTGGCGTGCTGATCAAGAAACCTAACGACGGACCATTGCCGGCCCCTTCGCGTTTGAGCCCGATTCCAGCCGGGATCACGCCACACGAACACAAGGGGAGGGGAACGCCAAGGGCCACTGCCTTTGCAACGCCGAAGCGCCCGCGAAGCTGACGCTTGATGAAGTCGCGAGGGAGCAAAACGTGCAATGCCCCCGAGATCAACATGCCGACGAGGAACCAGGGCGCGAGTTCGAGAAACGTGTTGACGATTGAAGCCGCCATGCGGTTACCGCCCTGAAATGCCGCCATAGCGGGAGAAGACTTCCATTAATTCGTCGACCGACTGTTGTCGTTCCTTTTTGGAACCGCTTTCGAACGCGGCGGCGACGCAGGTTTCGACGTGGGTTCCCAGAAGCACTTGGCCGGCTTTGCCCAGGGCGCCTTGCGCAGCCGAGATTTGAAGCAGGATGTCGACGCAGTACTTCTCTTCTTCGACCATGCGGCAGAGCGCGCCGATCTGGCCTTCAATGCGTCGCAGGCGAGCGAGCAGTTTTTTCTTGGCTGTGGGATCGTCGAAATGTTTCACGTGCGGTCTCCTGTTCGTTCGACATGCGCCGGGTTCTCAATAC
>JASDVE010000089.1:0-4178 GCA_041891195.1 Myxococcota bacterium
CCGTTGTCGCGTGCACGGTAGACTTGTATCCACACGAACCGACGAGAAAAAATGGTCGAAGAAGTCAAAAAACACCCCGAGCCTGAACCCGAACCGAAGACGCTGGACCCAACCGTCGAGCGATCGTCGAGTCGGGACCCGCTTACGGCAATGGTGCCTGCGTTCAATGTGTTCGTGCGTTGGTTCGCGCGTAGTTACTTCCGGCACTTCGGTTTAGACGAAGAAACGGTGAAGAACCTGCGCGACATGGAAAGCCGCGGCGCGGTTGTTTACGTGATGCGTTATTCGAGCCGTCTCGACTATTTCTTGCTCAACACATTGCTTGCCCGGGAGGGGCTTCGCCTTTCGTCGTTTGCGAATGGCATCCGCTATCAATACTTCGGCAAGTTGCTCAATGCATTGCGATTGTCATTGGGTGGATCTGGAAGCCGGACCGCAAAAGAGCAGAGAGAATCTGACCGGGAGTACGCGCGCTGCTTGTCTCTGGGCGGCCAGTCGCAGTTTCTTTTTTTGCGCACCCGGCGCCTCAAGAATTTCTTGAAGGGACGCAAGGGCGTCAAGCGCTCGGACGAACTCGATCTATTGCAAGAAGTGGTTCAGGCCGTGTGGGATACCGATCGCCCGGTTTTTGTCGTGCCCGTGACGCTTTTTTGGCGCAAGGGGCCACGCAGCGAAAGCCGCTTCTTGAACCTGAGCTATGGCGCACTCTTCCGGCCGTCCGACATCGCCAAGGTGAGTTCCTTTCTGGCGACGTACCGAAGCCTGTCGGTCAAGGTTGGCAATGCGATCGACATGCAACACTTTATCGCGAACCATCGCGACGAGGGCCCAGGGCGTGTTGCGCGGAAGATCCGGCGGTCGATCCTCATCTACTTGTACCGAGAAGAAAAGGTCGTAGAGGGGCCAACTTTGCGGCCACGCTTTCGCGTGCAGCGGGAAGTCCTCTCCGATTCTGGTGTTGTCGACGCAATGAATAGTCGCGCGGGCGAACTTGGCTGGACGGACGACCGCGCTCGAGCCGAGGCAGAGAAGATCTTCGGCGAAATCGCCGCATCGATGAACTCGACGTTCCTCGCGATCATGAACTCGCTCCTGACTTGGTTGTTTCGCCGTTTGTTTTCATCGATTGAAATCGACGGCCTTGATAAAGTGGTGGAGAACGTCAAAAAACGGCCCGTCATCCTGGTACCGAGTCATCGCTCCTATTTCGATTTCTTAATTTTGTCCGTGTTGCTGTACGGAAACTTCATGACGCCCCCGCATATCGCGGCGCGCGAGAATATGGCGTTTGGTCCGTTCGGTTTCATCTTTAGACGCAGTGGCGCGTTCTTTTTGCGCAAGACCTTCGACGACCCGCTCTACAAAGAAGTCTTCCGTTCGTACGTCGCTTACCTCGTGCGCGAAGGCTTTACCCAAGAATTTTTTATCGAGGGCGGCCGTTCGCGTACGGGCAAGACCATGTCGCCGCGGCTCGGGATGCTTACCTGGGACGTCGACGCCTTCATCGAAAGCCACCAGCGAGACCTGGTCTTTATCCCCGTTGCGATTACGTACGAGCGTCTCGTAGAAGAGAGTTCGTTTCTCGAAGAACTGTCGGGCGCGGAAAAAACTGAAGAAAGCATGTTGAACCTGGTTCGTGCTCGAAAGTATTTGCAGAGCCGATTCGGGAGCGCCCACGTCAACTTCGGGGATGCCATTTCGCTGGCTGATGCTCTGGGTGATCGCCGGACCAAGTTTCGTGAGGCGGATTCAGACGACATCCAGGTCGAAACCGAAAAGCGTGAGTTGGTTCGTGACCTCGGCTGGCAGATCGTCGAACAGATCAATTGGTCGTTCGTTGCAAATGCAACGTCGGTGGCGGCGAGTGTGTTGATGGGGGCGTCCTCCCGCGGCATTCGCCGCGAAGAACTGACCGAGCGCATTCGTGACATGGTCGGGTTGCTCAGCGCTCAAAAGACACGGATCACGAAGGCGCTCATTGCGGATCTCGGCTCTCTGGATGAATCCATTGCGTTTCTGCTGAAGAACGATCTCGTGAAGAGCCGCGAAGATGACGCTGGCGAAATTCTGTATTTCGAAGAGTCGCGACGTCCCGCCCTCGACATCTACCGAAACGCCATCGCGCACTTTCTCGCGGCACCGAGTTTTCTGGCGCGGCGGATCTTGTCGGGCGTGAATGGCGACACACTGAGACTCGACCTGGCCAGCTGGCAAGAGCTCTACTACCACGAATTTTATTCGCCCAAGGGCGCCGTGTCGGCCGCGAACTGCGAAGCGTTCTTGAGCCACTTTGCCGCACAAGGTTGGATGACGTCCGAAGAGGGCATCTGGGTGCCAACGCGCACCGGCCGCTCGGTTTTTGAAAATCTCGCAGAACAAACACGGAGTGTGATCGACGTTTACACATTGGTGTGCGAAGTTGCGGGGTCACTGTCGGACGTAGTCCCGCGAAAAGTTTTTTTCGACCAGGTTTCGGCCGCGGTGGAAAGCGCAGGCATTCTCGGCGACATGAGTCGAGCCGAAGCCGCGAATCCGACCACCTACGCGAACGCCACGGACCTACTCGTGAGTCGCGGCGTTTTGATTCAGCACCAGACCGACCTATTCGACAAGAAAGGCAAACCCAAAGGGCAAGAACGGGTACTCGAAGTGGTGCTCGATCGTAGGCCGCTCGAGGAACTGCAGAAGGAACTCGCCGTGTCGGGCCCGCTCCGAGGTTCGTTCGGCGCCTAGTTGCCTTCGAATGCGTTTCAGTCTCAGTCGTGCTTGATCACTAGTGTCGGCACACCCGCTGGCGCGTTCTTCACCGTAAAGACCCGAGTGCCCGACTTGTTGCCGTCCCGGATCTGGGTGGTCTCGAGGCCCGCACGCGTGATTCGATCAGCCGTGGCTTCGATGTTGTTCACCTTGTACGCGATGCCCCAGAGTCGATCATTCGCCGGGGGCTCGTCGCTTGGGTCTTTGAGCGGTGCACCGATCTCGATCGTGAAACTTCCGAGTCGAAAGAAAATGAGGCGGGTCTTTCTCCCTTCGAATGTTTTGTCGAGGGCAAGTCGGATGCCAAGCATATCTGAGAACAGCGTGAGTGCGCGTTCGGGCGCGGCGGTCATGATGACGACATGATCCCCAGCGAAAACGGCCGCGTCGTCTCCGTCGACCGAAAGTGATGGCGACAACTCGCCGGGTTCGGATAAGTGCTCAGCGATCAAAATTCGAATGCCAGCTGTTTCGCTCGGATCGAGTTCGCTCTGTAAGAAGCGTCGATAGGCGCCCGAAGGTTCGTCCTTCGTGAGACCTTCGGTGGGTTCGGTTGGATGCAGTCCGTTGTCTCGTAGTTTTTGGGTCGTCCCCGCGATGTCTTCGCAGGCGAGGACCATGGCGTAGACTCCGCCTCCATCGGAATCAATGCGCTCACGTAGCTGCTGACATACCGCGGTGTCGCCGACGGGTGCGAGAAGTTCGATGCAAAGGTTGTCGAGCTTCCAAAGGACGCTTTCGGTTTGGTCGCCGGGATAGCCCCCTACCCACGACGGGCTACGCCCCAGCACGTGAATCATTTCGCGTTGTGCGCGCGGGAGGTCGCCAGTCGCGATGATGATGCGGTCGAGTGCCGTCAACATATTTCGTCCTCTGTTGTTCGTCTGGTGAGTGTCGCTCCACGCTGTGCGCAAATGTGAAGCGATCGAAAACCAGTCAGTGTTTACGCGAACACCGACGGGCGTTTCGCGTTCCAAGGCTGTGCGCGTTCGAGTTGCCCTGAGACCTGGAACAAGATGTCTTCGCGACCCGTCGCGGCGACCAACTGCACACCGATCGGAAGGCCGTCCGCGTTCCAGTGTAGAGGCAGTGAGATCGCCGGTTGCCCGGTGACATCAAAGGGCATCGAGTATCGCGTCACGCTGCCGAGGCGGGACATGAGGTCCGGAAGGTTGACGTCGGGGGCGAGCCAGCCGAGCTTTGCGGGCGGCGTGGTCGCCGTCGGCGTAACGAGCAGATCCAGACCGTTCGCCCAGGGCGCGCAAAGTTGGCGCGCAAAGGAGTGCGCGCGCTCAATGGCGGCGATGTAGTCGGGCACCGATTGGCTGCGACCGGCTTCGGCAAAGATCCAGTTCAAAGGTTCGACATCGTCTTGGCCGATCGGTTCGCCAAGGATCGCGGACCAGCGATCGAGATCGCGG
>JASDVE010000089.1:4188-7045 GCA_041891195.1 Myxococcota bacterium
CGGTCTTGGTCTTACAGCGTGCTCTCTTAGACACCAGGGGCCAAACTCGGGCTGATCCAGACAGGGAAGCGACATCAACTCGACTTCGTGCCCGAGCGCTTCGAGTAGCTTGGCGGTCGCTGCAGCGGCTTCGTGACAGTCGTCGTCCACTTCAACATCGGACGGTATGTCGAGCAGTCCTACGCGTAGTGGGCTCGGTTCATGGTCGACTTCCATGCGCCACGGTCGCACCGGAGGCGCCGCGCTGTAGGGATCGCCGGGGGCGGGGCCCGCGATGGCATCCAGGATCGCCGCGCTGTCGCGTACGCTGCGTGTTACGACATGTTCGTGGGTGAGCGGCCCCCAATATTCGCCAAAATGTGGCGCAAGAGTTCCACGGGCACGGGTTGGCTTGAGACCCACCAAGCCACAATGGGAAGCAGGGATACGGATGGATCCTCCCATGTCGTTCGCATGGGCTGCGGGGACGAGCCCTGCGGCAACCGCCGCGGCAGAGCCACCACTCGACCCACCCGTCGAGTGTTCGAGGTTCCATGGGTTCTTGGTCGCACCGTAAGCAAGCGGTTCGGTCGTGACGGACAGCGCAAGTTCGGGCGTGTTTGTTTTGCCCACAAATACAAACCCAGCGGCGCGGAATCGTCGCGCGAGTTCGGTATCCGTTTTTGCCACGTAGCCGCGGTCTTTCAGAAACTGCATTCCGACGTGGTACGGATCGCCGGCGGTATGGCAAACGGCGTCCTTCACCAAAAACGGGACACCGCGGAAAGGACCTGCAGGTAGGGTTCCCGCCGCGTCGCTTTGCGCACTGTCGAACTTCGTGTGAATCACCGCGTTGAGTTGCGGGTTCAGTCGCTTTGTCGCGTCGATCGCGGCGGCGACCAGTTCGTTTGCGGTGACTTCTCCACTTGCAACCAGAGCGGCTTGTGCGGTGGCATCGAGGGTGTTCAGCTCGTTCGACATGGCACGAAGCGTAGCATTGGGGGGCTACTTGCGGCGGTCAGTCGGGGTGAGCTGGTAGCGATCAGGCCGCGTTACAGGTAGGCTGGGCGCCCAATGAGCTTGCTTGACGAAATTGACTTCACAAAAAATGACGGCCTCGTAACGGGGATTGCCCAGGATCACAGTACCGGTGAGATCCTGATGGTGGCCTTCCTCAATGAAGAGTCCTTGCGCCTCACCCTTGAGACCGGCTCGGTCGTCTACTGGAGCCGAAGCCGTAAGAAGCTTTGGCGCAAAGGCGAAGAGAGCGGCAACGTGCAAAAGGTCAAGTCGCTGTACATCGACTGCGATGGTGACGCTGTGCTGATGCAAGTTGAACAGATCGGCGGTGCCGCGTGTCACACCGGCCGTCGCAACTGCTTCTTTCGCAAAGTGGACGGGGACGCGTATATCGACGTCGGCGTGAAGGTCTTTGACCCCGACGAGGTCTACAAGAAATGAGCGACAAATCGTTCGGCGACCGCAGTACCAGGAAGCTGCGACTGGGTTTGCCCAAGGGCAGCTTGCAAGAAACCACGATCAAGTTGTTTGCCCGCGCGGGCTTTACGGTGCGCATTGCGAGTCGGTCCTATTACCCGGACATCGACGACCCCGAAATCGAATGCATCTTGATTCGTCCCCAAGAAATGGCGCGCTACGTCGAGCAGGGCGTGATGGACTGCGCGATCACGGGCCGCGACTGGGTGATCGAATCGGGTGCGGACGTTGAAGAAATGGCGAACCTCGAAGCACCATGGCCGAACTACGTACCGGTGCGCTGGATTCTCGCGGTGAAGGAGGGCTCGAAGTTTGAAAAGCCCGAAGACCTGCAAGGCGGCAGAATCGCAGCGGAAGTCGTCGGGATGACGAACCGCTATCTCGAAGAAAAGAAAATTGAAGCCAATGTCGAGTTTTCGTGGGGCGCAACCGAGGTGAAGCCTCCGATTCTCGCGGACGCGATCGTCGACGTCACCGAAACCGGTTCGAGCTTGCGTGCGAATAACTTGAAGGTGATCGACACGATCCTCGTGAGCACGCCTCGACTGGTTGCCAACAAGGCTTCGCTTGAAGACGCATGGGTTCGGGCGAAGATCGATCGCCTTGTCCTGCTACTGAAAGGTGCAATTGCCGCAGCGTCGCGCGTGTCACTCGCGATGAACGTGCCGCGTTCCAAGCTCGATGCGGTACTTACGCTCTTGCCTGCGCTCAATACTCCGACGATATCGACCCTTGCCGATCAGGACTGGGTTGACGTCAGCACGGTGATCGAAGAAAAGCTCGTACGCGAACTTCTCCCGCGGTTAGTCGAAGCCGGCGCGCGCGGCATCGTCGAGTCCCCTCTCAACAAGATCGTCGGTTAGCAGGGTGATCCGAAAAATATTGCGCCTCGTCGGCGCAGTGTTCACCTACGCGAAGATCGGGTGGTGGGGGCTAGTGATGCCCCGAGTGCGAAGTCACCTCGTTGTCGCCCAGGCGATCGTGCAGGGCGAAGAAGGAATCCTACTCGCAGTTCGTAGCGACCTGCGCGGTTGGGAACTTTCCGGCGGCAGTGTCGAAGAAGGGGAAACCCCGGAAGCTGCTGTGTGCCGCGAAGTCTGGGAAGAGACCGGGATCGAAGTCGAAGTCGATCGCTTCATTGGCGACTACGTGCGAACCGGATTTCGTCCCCACACCGCCAAGGTTTTTTTGTGTCGCCAGACGGGTGGGAAACTTTCGACCAACTGGGAAACCCTAGACCTGCGTTGGTTTCATCTAGACGCCATGCCCGACACGCTTTTTCCGTGGTTCCATGAGCCCCTCGCCGACGCATTTGGGGATCAATCGCGATTGCCAGTGTCGAAGCAGAACGACCAAGGGATCGCGACCATCTTTGAGGCCA
>JASDVE010000090.1:0-6275 GCA_041891195.1 Myxococcota bacterium
CCTTCACGCACTGCCGGGACGTCGCTGCGGCTGTGTCCAAGGCCGGAGGGCTTGGCGTCCTGGGCGTTGCGGGTCATTCCATCGATGCACTCAAAAGTGAACTCGAGTGGATCGAAAACGAAGTTGGTGACAAACCGTTTGGCGTCGACCTCTTGTTGCCGACCAAATTTGTGGGAAGCGACGCCGGAGGTGAGGGCGGAGAAACACTCGACAAACACATCCCCGACGAACACCGTGCCTTCGTCAATAAACTGCTCGAAGACCATGGTGTCCCCGAATTGCCCAAAGACGCGCGGATCGGCAGCGAGTTCGCAGTGGGGTACGAACAGCAGCGGGAAGTCATCGAACTCGTCTTTCAGCATAAGATCAGCTTGATCGCGAGTGCGCTTGGCCCGCCGCCCGAGTGGATGATCGAGACGGCACGGGAGAAGGGCGTCAAAGTTGCGGCCCTTGCCGGCACCGTCGAACACGCGAGACGACACGTCGAAGCGGGTGTCGACATCGTGGTTGCGCAGGGCACTGAGGCGGGGGGACACACGGGAAGCATTTCTACGCTTGTGTTGGTCCCCGAAGTCGTGGACGCGGTACACCCGATCCCGGTGTTAGCAGCGGGCGGCATCGGAAACGGACGCCAACTCACAGCGGGCCTCGCGCTTGGAGCCCAAGGGGTTTGGACGGGCTCGGTGTGGCTTACAACCGAAGAAGCAGAGACGCACCCAGTCGTGAAGGAGAAGTTCTTGAAGGCCGGGCTGGGAGATACGTTGCGCAGTCGCTCGATCACGGGGAAGCCGGCCCGCCAGCTTCGCAGTGCGTGGACCGACGCGTGGGACGACCCGTCGAACCCCGACCCGCTCCCAATGCCGTTGCAACCGCGCTTGGTTCACGAGGCGCAGGCGCGTATTTCCCGAACAGCGCACAAGAACAAGGGCGCAGCCGAGCTCTCGAACTACTTTGTGGGTCAGATCGTCGGTTCGCTCAACCAAGTCAAGAGTGTTCGAACCGTGATGGAAGAGTTCGCGATGGAATACGCGGACACGATGGAACGACTCGACGGCTGGGCGGGCGACGAATAGGCTTTGCGGTCCGATTCATTTCGATACGCTTGCGGAACGCGTTCACTTCATCCCATAGAGGATCCACCCCATGAACATCGAAGGCAAAGCGGCAATCGTAACTGGAGCAGGCACGGGAGTAGGGCGCGCAACCGCGTACCGACTGGCCGACGCGGGTTGCTCGGTGCTCGTCAATTACAGCCGCTCACAAGACGCCGCCGAGGCGGTTGCTGCAGAGTGTGAAAGCCGAGGTGTGAAGGCGTTGGCGTACAAGGCCAACGTTGCGGAGGATGCCGAGTGTCGCGCGATGGTCCGTGAAGCCGAGCGCGCGTTCGGGCAATTGGACGTGTTGGTCAACAATGCGGGCACCACAAAGTTTATCCCCCACGCAAATCTCGAAGATGTTCAAGCCGAAGACTGGACGAACATCATGAGCGTCAACCTCGTCGGTCCTTTTCAGTGCTCGCGAGCGGCAAAGGATCTACTGCAAGCGGGGGGTGGCGGCGAGATCGTGATGACGTCCAGTGTCGCGGGCTTGGCGGGAACGGGAAGTTCAATTCCGTACTGCGCCTCCAAGGCTGCGTTGAACAACATGGTCGTCACGCTCGCACGGGTTCTCGGTCCGAACATCCGCGTCAATGCAGTTGCCCCGGGTTTTATCGATGGTGCTTGGTTGCAGCAGGGCTTGGGCGATGCTTACGAACCCATCAAGGCCGCACAGCAGGCGAAGTCGCCGCTCGGCAAGGTGACCACGCCCGATGACATCGCGGCCGGCATCATGTCGATCATTACCGGGACGGATCTCGTCACGGGACATGTGCTCCCCGTCGAAGGTGGCATCTTGATCGGGGGCTAAGAACCGAACAGGCTCTTAGTAACTCCGCCGTTCCCGCATGACCCCGACCTCCGTTTCGATTAGGACTTTGAGCTGAGGCTTCATCTTCGCCGGCTGTTGAGGAGCGCTGCAGGCTTGACTGAAATTCTGCCGCCACTTGTTCGAGCACTGTTTTGAGGATGTCGGCCTTGCCCCCAAACTGATATTGGACTCTGCCCCATGGCCCGCCCGTGGCTTCTGCGATCTTCATGACGGTGGCAGGTTCAAGTGCTTCGTCTGCGATGAGTTTGATTTCGGACGAACGACTGGTTGGCGAGTGTCGAACTCGCCGGGCGCTGTACGGGGCCCGCGCGCCAGCGCGTTGCGCTACTGGCTTGAGGCGCGAGACAACACTTGCACCGCAGTGGCCTTGGCGACCAGTGTTTGCTCTTCCGAGCGAAACTCGACCTCTACATGAATCGTCGAGCGACTTTGGTGAATCACCTTGCCTTCGTTGCGGATCGTTCCCTCGCGAATGCTGAGTAGTGGGGAGAGGCGCAGGTCGATGGTCGCGAAGGTTTGACCTTCTTAGAGGACGCTTATGGCTGCGAGCCCCGCACAGTGGTCGGCAAGGGCTGCGAGGTAGCCTCCGAACACGGCGCCCCATGGCGTCAGATACTTCGGGTCAACAGTCCAGTCGACCGCAACACGACCCGGTTCCCAATCCACCAGCGGTGGTAGGTGCAATGCCTTCGCGTATTCGGGGACGGGCGTTTCGCCGCGCTTCACGCGCTCTAGGATGTGCATGGGGGCTCCCATTGGCCTGGAAATGGCATTTATTTGAATGCCATTACCAATTCGTGCGTTGATGACTCTGGATGTCTAGCATTCTCACAAAGATGCCCCTTGAACTGGTGGACAACGATGACTTCTTTTCCCGCAAGTGGGCCAGACGCAGACAAGGTTGAGACTCAGTTCCTTGGGGCTCGAGACCTTGTACCGGTTCACAAGTTCGCCGACTTCCACGCCAACACGCTTCCGGGACTCGTCGTCGAGCACGGAGGACTGGTGGTCGATGACTTGCGGGGCGTGTCGCCGATCGCGTTCGTGGCATCTGGGGGAGTTTCTATTACCTACATTCCCAGCGAACGCGGGATCGATCTCGAACCCGGATGCAAAAAAGCGAAGACGCTGGTTGAACTAGACGGGATGGATTTTTCCGACTTTGTAAATGAAGTCCATACAGCGGGCGGTCTCGCGATGGGGGGCAAACTTCATTTCGAACGAGGCGCGCTCCCAGACTTGCAACGGTGGGAGCCCGCATTGCGCGCTCTTTACCACGGACGTCCGATTTGGACTGCAAGTGAAGCGGCCAAGATCGTCGATGACAAAGGCCAGGCGATCGACTTCACAAAAACTTTCACGCCTGAAGACTCCGATACCGAAATGGCGCAGCACCTTGCGACCGCCGGCTTCCTGCACGTGCGCGGTGTGTTCGGGCAAAAAGACCTCGAATCGCTTGGCGCAGAAGTGAACCGCGTGCGCGAGGCCATTGAACCGGGCACAGGTGAGGCGTGGTGGTCCACAACAACCTCCGGCGAGCAGGTCGTGACGCGGATCAACTACTTGGACCGTTGGTCCGAACGCATCAAGGCTGCATGCTTTGATGCGCGGGTGCAGCGCTTCGGAAAACTACTCGACGCGGACTTCCGGGTTTGCGACGACCGACTCGACGGGCCAATGGTGTTCGTTAAAAACTCAAACGTTGCGCAAGGACTAGGAAACCTCAACTGGCATCAGGATGACGGTCTTGGCGGACATCCTGTGATGTGTCCCTTGATTCAGGTTGGTGTCCAACTCGACTCCGCCAACCCAGAAAACGGTCAACTTTGGGTACTCGCAGGGTCGCATCGATACTCCAACCATCCAATGTTGTGGGGCGATGAAGACGGTCAGCCTGTCGTGAAGATCGAGACAGAGCCGGGCGATGTCACGGTGCACTTCGGAGATATTCTGCACACGACGCCGCCACCCACCGGAGAGAACGCGGGCCGTCGGGTGCTTTACTTCAAATTCGCGATGCCAAAAACATTCGAAGCCATCCCTGCTGGCGCGCATTACAACGACTTGCTGTTCAAGCACGGGGCGGGGGGACGGGTCGCAACGCGTGCGGCGACGTGGTCGGACGACGACACTCAAGAAGGCTTCGAAGTGGCCCGTTTCGAAGACCGCGACGTAGACTGAACGGGACCATGAGACGTCAGCACGGTGGGGCGCCACGATGCGGGTGGATTGCACTGCCTGTTGGGTCTGAATACCTCGCGGAGGTCGTTTACAATTGGGGCCCGCACGAAAGCCAGATGAAGTTCCGCTCTTGATTGGACACGAGCCTTCTAAGGGTTTATCAAGAGGGGCCTGCCGCCACCCAGGAGTCGATTGATGCCCGAACCCGCGTCTACACCGCAAACGCCGCCGCAAACGCCACCGCAAACGCCACCGCAAACGCCACCGCAAACGCCGCCAAAAACGATGTCTCAACCGACGTCTGCGCCCGGGTCTACGCCGATCACCCAATCGATCGCCGAGCCCGAATGGCCTGTATCCGGTGACCGACCGATCGTCTTCTTGTTGGACGCGGCCTCGTCTCTTGAAGAAGCGATCCTGCGCGACTGGATCGAACGCGCGCGCCCCGAAAGTGTTGCGTCCAGTTCGCATGAGGCGATCACGATCGTGTCTTCTCGTCGGCCGAGAGGAACCAAGCTTGGCTCCCTCGAACCCGCTCTCGCGACTTCGAGTGATCCACTTCTCGCACCTCTGCGCGTGCTTTGGTTGCCCAAAGAGCGGGAAGGCAAACGCGTCGCGAGCTTGCGCGACATTTTGCGCTTCGGCGACCCGCGCGACCCCGGCCGCATTCGCGCAGCCTACGTCTACCGATTCGAAAAGGATCGGGTTTGCATCGTGGCGGCGGAGCCTGCACCCGCGTCTAATCTGCGTGAGCGTTGGCGCGCCGCCGCCGGTCGAGACGTTGCCGAAACCGTGGGTCTGGCGCACTACGTGGCAAAGCAAGCGGCTCTCGCTCTTGACCGCGCAGAGCGCAAAGTTCGCGGTGCGCGTTACAAGGTCCCGCGCTTCCTTCACGAAGAAATCTTAACCCGTCCTTCATTTCTTGGCGGTCTCGACACCCTCGCGCGAGAAGAGGAAGTGGCAGCTCCCGTCGTTCGTCGCAAGGCGGAGCGGTATCTGAAAGAAATTGCTGCGAATCACAGCCCACTGATGATCGACATCTTCGCTCAACTCAGTCGTTCGTCCTCAACTCGTGGTTACGAAGGACTTCGCTTCGATTCGGAAGAGATCGAGGTCGTACGCAAACTTGCCCAGCAGCACTCGGTGGTCTTTATCCCGACCCATAAATCGAACCTCGATCACATGGTGATGTTTCGAGTACTCCACGAAGACGGGATGCCGCCAAGCCATACGGCGGGTGGCATCAATATGAACTTCTTCCCGACGGGCCCAATTGCGCGGCGTGCGGGCATCTTCTTCATCCGACGCAGCTTTAACGACAATCAAATCTACAAGTTCGTCCTGCGCGCCTACATCGATTTTCTGATCGAGAAACGCTTTCCGATCGAATGGTTTATCGAGGGTGGCCGGTCGCGCATCGGAAAGCTTCTGCCGCCGCGGTACGGGATGCTCTCATACGTCGTCGATTCGTACCGTCGCGGCAAGAGCGAAGACGTGATCTTGATTCCAGTTTCGATCGCGTATGACCAGATTTCAGAGGTCGGAGATTACTCACGCGAAGAACGCGGCGGTGTAAAAGAGGCGGAAGGTTTCTCTTGGCTCGTCAAGTTCTTGCGTCGGCTCGGGCACAAATATGGCCACATCGACCTGCGTTTCGGCGAGCCCTTGTCACTGCGTGCCGCCCTTGGGCCACCTGGTGACGGCGAAGGAGATGAGAGGTTCGACAAGCTCACGGTGCCCAAGCTCGCTTTCGAAGTGTGCGCTCGTATGAATCGCGTGACGCCCATTACCCCGATTTCTTTAGGGATGGTGGCGCTGCTCGGTTGTGGCGATCGCGCAATGAGCCTGCCGGAAATACAACTCTCGCTTCACTACTTGGTTGAGTTTGTGACGAAGCGGGGCTTCCCGACGACCACGAAACTTTCACTAAGCACCCACGACGAAATTCAGCAAACCCTCGACCCGTTGGTCGAAAGCGGCGTACTTGCGCGGTTCGATGAAGGGCCCGAGGTCATCTATTCGATCGCGTCAGAGCAACATCTTTCTGCGGCGTACTATCGAAATACGATGATCCACTTCTTGCTCAACAGCGCCATCGTGGAACTGGCGCTCTTGCGCGCGTCGGAATGTGAAACTGGGGACTGCCGCGCAGCGTTCTGGAACGA
>JASDVE010000090.1:6285-13657 GCA_041891195.1 Myxococcota bacterium
ATACCACGAAGAGATCAAGAGCGAGCTGTCACTCCATACGCAGGCTTGGGAACAAGCGATCGCGCACCCGGGCGCTGCCCGAGAGTTGCTTGAACAGATTCGGCCATTTCATGCGCACCGCACCTTACGTTCATTTCTCGAGGCCTATCAGGTGGTGGCCGATCGTTTGTTAATGCACGGCAGCGAATCGGTGGAAGATGAAGCTGCCTTGCTACGCGACTGCATGGTCTGGGGTAAGCAATACACGCTCCAGCGGCGTATTCGTAGCGCGGAGTCAGTGTCCAAGCTTTTGCTCAAGAACGGAATCAGCCTGGCGCGCAACCGTGGGCTGCTTGAGGGTGAAACCGAGGCGTTGTCCCTTGGAAGAAAGCGGCTCGTCGAAGAGTTGCGTGAATCGATCAGGCGCGTCAGTGTCATTGATGCACTGGCGTCTGCTCGACGGGCCGGCGCGCTCGACTAACTCCCTCTCCCAAATGCGAGATCGAGCGGAAGGAAGCCAATTTTGTCCGAAGCTGATTACGAACGGCTGTTGGCGATGGAAACTTCGTTTCTCGTGCTTGAGAAGCCGTCGCGTCGACTACAGGTTTCCGCGACGCTGATCTGCAAAACCGGTCCGATGCGGATCGACCGCTTTGGGTGTTGCACTCGTGAGCGATGACGGCACTCTTTGTTGAGGGTTCAACGCCGACTATGAATGGGTGCCGGACCTAGACACGTTTGCAGACTTGATCGTGTCTTCCTTTTACCAACTCGCCGAAGCGGCGGGCGTGACCGTTTAAGCGTAGAAGGCTCGCAAGCCGGGCACAGAATTTGACCCCCCAGGAGTATCTGAAATGGCATCGCGTAGAGAACTCACCCGGCTGATCGACCGCGGGCCTAGCGGCCCGAAGATCGGCGCGTTTTTTGATGTGGACCGCACGCTTCTTGCGGGCTTCTCGGCGATGGCATTTATGCGCGACAAGTTTTCCACCGAAGGCATCGACATCGGCAAGACCATTACGTCGCTTGGTGGCGCCCTTCGATTTGGAATGAATCAATCGAGTTTCCCAACGTTTCTCGAAGAATCGTCCGGAGACTTGGTCGGATTGAGTGAAGACGAACTCGCGGCGGTTGGCGAACGAGTCTTCAACCAGCGACTGGTCACCGACATCTATCCCGAGAGCCGCGCGCTCGTTGAGGCCCATCAGAAACGCGGTCACACGGTCGCGATCATTTCGTCGGCGACCCACTTCCAGATCGATGATCTCGCCCGGGAACTCGGAATCGAACACGTTCTCTGTACAGAACTAGAATTCGTAAACGGCAAGTTCACCGGCAACGTGGTTCGCCCGGCGTGCTTCCGCGAAGGTAAGGCCAAGGCAGGTCGTGATCTTGCCGAAGAGTTCGACCTCGATTTGCACCAGAGTTATTTCTACACCGACAGTCGCGACGATGTGCCTCTCCTCGACATTGTTGGGAACCCGCGGCTCGTGAACCCGGACAGTGAGCTTTCGCAGATCGGCAGTCGCAATGGCTGGCCCGTGTATCGCTTCCGAAGTCGAGGCCGCCCGAGTTGGCGCGAAATCGCAGGGCTTGCCGCGTCGATGAGCGCCCTTGGGCCGGCGGCCATGATCGGCGTTCCGGCGGCGATCGCGAGCGGGAACCTGCGGCGAGGCATGGACATGATGATGTCGACTTACGCCGATCTTTCGAACGCACTGACGGGCGTCGAGGTTCAGGTCGAAGGCGAAGCCCATCTTTGGTCTCATCGTCCCGCGGTCTTCATCTTTAATCATCAGAGTGGTCTCGACGCGCTACTCATGGCTCGGCTCTTGAGACGAGACGTGGTCGGCGTTGCCAAACAAGAGCTCAAGGACACGCCCATTCTCGGGCAAATGATGCAGTTGGCGGGCACTGTTTTTGTGGAACGTGGTGACAAGGGAAAGGCCGTAGAGTCTCTCCAGAGTGCGGAAGACGCTGTGCGTCAGGGGCTGTCGATCGTGATCGCGCCGGAGGGGACCCGCAGCGCGACCAAGCGCTTGGGACCCTTCAAGAAGGGTGCGTTTCGCATGGCAATGTCCACCGGCGTGCCAATTGTCCCTGTTGTGTTGAAGAACGCGCTCGATGCGCTGCCTCGCCATGGTCTGGTGGTGCGAGCCGCGACGGTGGAAGTGGTCGTCATGGCTCCGATTCCGACCGACGACTGGACCCTCGAAAATCTCAACGACCGAATCGCCGAAGTCCATGCGCGATACCGGAAGATCCTGTCCGACGATTAGGCGCCCGAACCAAGGAAGTGGCAACGGTGGGTCCCGCCGACATCGTCACAAACGGCGACTCTCACAATCGCTCAAGTTAACGGGGGTCGACGTGCGCGCGGGCTTCCTTCGCAATTGCCAGTTCTTCGTTCGAAGCGATGACGTAGACCGCGACTCGCGAAGTCGCAGTCGTAATCGTGCCTTCGGATCCGACGCAGTCCGCGTTCGCCGTCGCGTCAAGTTCGATTCCGAGCCCCTCAAGCCCTTCGAGGATTCTCGAACGAAGCGCCGGGCTGTTTTCTCCGGCACCTCCAGTCAGCACGATCGCATCGGCGCCACCAAGCGTCACGAGGTGCCCACCGATGTACTTGCGCACGCGATGAGCAAAGACGGAAAGGGCGAGTTCGGCGCGTTTGTTTCCCGCGCTCGCCTTCTCGACTAACTCTCGCATGTCTCCGCTGATGCCCGAAAGCCCGAGTAAGCCGCTTTCGTTCAACAGCACATCTTCGACCGCTTGTGCGCTCATGCCTTGCGTGCGCGCTAGAAGCCCAACGATGCCCGGGTCGATGTCTCCAGAACGCGTGGCCATGACCAACCCTTCCAGTGGCGTCATTCCCATCGAAGTGTCGATCGAGCGACCGTCTAGCACGGCAGCCGTTGAACACCCGGCACCGAGGTGGCAGGTAATGATGCGACTCGAACTGGCAACGCGCCCCAGTCGCTCAATGGCGCGAGCGGAAACGCTGCGGTGTGAACTGCCGTGGAAGCCGTAACGGCGAACGCCGAACGCTGTGTAGTAGTGGTAGGGAAGCGCGTAGGTAAAAGCGGCTTCGGGCAGGGTCTGATGAAACGCGGTGTCGAATACCGCAACGTGTCGCGCCTTGGGGAAGCGTTTTCGAGCGGCGCGAATTCCAATGAGACACAGCGGATTGTGGAGAGGTGCTAAGGGGACGAGGTCTTCGATGGCGCGCTCTGTGTCGTCTCCGATCAACGTCGCTTCACAAAATTGTTCTCCACCGTGGACGACGCGATGCCCGACGCAGTCGATGTCGGCGGCGCCCGCGATGTCATCGCAAATAGCGTCAAACGCGGCGGCGTGGTCCGCACTCGCCAACACTCTTGAAGAGACGCGAGTGCCAAGCGTGGCGTTCAGACGCGCGTCGGCTGTACCGATCGCGTCGACGCTGGCCTTCGCGATGAGCTCATGCTCTTTTCCAAATAGGGAACACTTGAGTGACGAACTCCCACTATTGACGACAAGGGTTTTCACGCGCGCGGGAACTGGCTTTCGATTCCGGCCACGAGCGTGTCGACTAAGAGACTCGCTTCGTCATCCGAGATCACGTAGGGCGGGGCCACGATCACAATGTTGGCCTGGCCGGGAGTCACGGGCGTTGTACGTCCAACAATGACGCCAAGCTCGCTGCACTTCCGGACGATTCCGCCAACTTTTTCATTTGCCGCTGGTTTCTTGCTCTGTAAATCAGAAACCAGTTCGACACCGACGAGAAGACCTTTGCCGCGTACCTCGCCGATGTTGGGATGACCCGCGAGTTGTCGCTGAAGCTTCGTGAGCACTGTTTTCCCGACGACGTTTACACGTTCGACCAATTGCTCGCGCTCGACGATCTCGAGATTGCGCAGTGCAACTGCTGTTGCGACAGGGTGCCCCCCGTACGTATTCACGTGCCGGAAGTGACGACCGCTTTCGGCTTCGCCATCGAATGCTTCGAAGACATCGCGCCGTGCCACGAGGGCGGCGATCGGCATGTAGCCACTCGCGATTCCCTTCGCGAACGTGATGATGTCTGCTTCCACACCCCAATGCTGATGCGCAAACATTTTGCCGGTGCGTCCAAAGCCCGACACGACTTCGTCGAGAATCAACAGCACACCATATCGGGTGCAAATCTCGCGAACCTTGGGCAAGTAATCGTCCGGTGGGATCAGTACGCCACCGCCTGCGATGACTGGTTCCATGATGAACGCTGCAACGGTTTCGGGACCTTCGTTCAGAATGGCTTCTTCAAGTCGGTCAGCGCAGTCGTTGATGCCGCGGTATGGGTCCGGGGCGTCGGTAAAGACGAAGCCTGGAAGCAGGGGTTCGTAGCCTTCGCGTCGCTCCCACTGGCCCGTCGCGCTCAGCGCCCCCATCGTGTTGCCGTGATAGCCTCGATGTCGCGCGATGATCTTGTAGCGACCGGGTCCGCCGCCGTCTTTACGTTGTGCTTGGAACTGACGCGCCATCTTGAAAGCGGCTTCGTTGGCTTCCGAGCCACTGTTGGTGAAGTAGACGCGACCGGGGTAGCCGAGGAGGTCGACCAACTTTGCAGCGAGTCGGATCGCGGGTTCATGGGTCATCGTCATGGGCGCGTAAGAAAGCTTGGCCATTTGTTCGCGCGCGACATCGGCGAGTTCTTCTCGGCCATGGCCCACGTTGACGCACCACAAGCCCGACGTGCCGTCGAGCCAACGGTTGCCGTCAGCGTCGTAAATGAAGCATCCCTCGCCGCGTTCGATAAAGCGGGGCGGCGTGACGTCGATGTTTCGATGTTGTGTCAGCGGGTGCCAAAGGCACTCGGCGTCGAGGGCTTTGAGTTCGCTGATGGAATTGCTCATGGTTTTCTCCTGAAGCGAAACCCGCCCAGAGCTTGGCCAGGGCGGAACGCGAGTTTAAGCATTTTGCGACCTCGCGAAACAAAAATCTAGGCGATCAATCACCTCTAACGAAAGGTGACGAAAGTAAGACAATTTGCAGCCTCCAAGGTCGATTGGACCCGCCCCGTTGCCGAAATGCTGCGTCTTGGTTCCGGAAGAGATTCTAAATTGATTGGGGTATCGTCGCGCCTGCCAAAAGAAGCAGACCCGGCCAGGCGCGCCCGCCGGCCGAATCGAAGCTTAGGACCGGCAGTACCAAGCGCTCCCTCGATGGTGGCGCACGCCCAAGACTAAACACTTTCTTCGGACACCAGAACGTCCGGACCGCACAAGGAGCAACAAAGATCATGCCCAGCGTAATTGCAAACCTGAAAATTAAAGAAGACAAGATCGAAGAAGCCAAAGTTGCATTGAAGCAACTCAGCGAAGAAACCCTCGCGAATGAATCTGGAACGCTTGTCTACACCGTGCATCAGCGCACCGACGATCCGGCCACGTTCGTGTTTTACGAAAAGTACGAGAGCGAAGAAGCCTTCGAAATTCATGGCAAGAACCTGGCGTCCAAGGCCGCGGTTTTCGGCGGCCTCCTTGCCGGCGCTCCCGAGATCATCATGATCGACGAAGTCTGAGCAGTCGCTCGACGCAATACCAAACGCAACACCAAACGCAGATTACAATTATTAATCGAGGCGGCGCGATGAGCCGTATCTCATGGAGCACAGACCGTCATGTCCGAAAACGCGCAGAACGCATTCAATCTTTTCAAGGCAGTCGAAGGCAAAGAAGAAGCCACCGGGGAGTGGTTTGAAGTCACCCAAGAAATCGTGAATCAGTTTGCTGACGTCACACTCGACCATCAGTTCATTCACATCGACCCCGAGCGTGCGAAGCAGACTCCCTTTGGCGGTCCCATTGCGCACGGCTTCTTGACCCTTTCAATGCTGACGCATCTTGGCGCTTCAGCGAACCCTGAAAACCCGGACCCCAAGCGCCATGAAGGTTTGATGATGGGCGTCAACTACGGCTTCGAGAAGGTTCGCTTCATTAGCCCGGTGAAGGTGGGAAGCCGCATCCGTGCACACAAGCTTCTCTCGAAGGTTGAACTGAAGGGCAACGCCGTTCAGAGTACGCAGACGATGACAGTGGAGATCGACGGCTCAGACAAGCCCGCGTTGGTTGCGGACTGGCTCGTTCGCGCCGTGTATGCGTAGCGTGGGTTCGCGAACCGAAGTTGAACGTTCGAATCATTGTGATCTGAACCTCCAGCTTTCGAATTTCGCGTTCCTGGGTACGTCGCAAGCGGGTGCGCCGTACGAGGACTAGGACGTGTGGATCATCCATCGCGGTCCTCTCGTGCCCGAGTTCAAGCGCGCATTCTTGAAACGTGCAGGGGGTTGGGACGCCGAAGCAAGCCAAGTCGTGGAGCGGTTTTCGGCGACCGGTCTCTGCCATTTAAGTTTGTTTGTCGTCGCGAGTGCATCGAAGATTGCGCTGCGGCGTGTGATGGCGCTGAATTTGGCTGTGACATCACAGAGTTTTAGGCATCGAAAATGAGGCGGCCCGGTTACAAGAAGCTGGGGTTCGTCATTGCAAGCTAAACACTTTGAGCAGAAGGGGCGTCGAACGTGATGAGCATTCGAAATAATGCAGGCAAGGTCGCCTCAGTTTTGATTGTTGTACTGAGTTTGTTGGTCACGATTCCGGTTGCGTACGCCGGTGACGCGGACGCACTCGCGGCCACACTATCGAGTGGTGATCGCGCCGATGCCGACAAGGCGCGCGACGCCGGACGAAAGCCTGCCGACGTGGTGACGTTCCTGGGAGTGGCTTCCGGCATGACGGTCATAGACCTGATCGCGGCATCGGGCTACTACACCGAAGTTCTCTCTGTGGCGGTTGGTGAGAAGGGCAAGGTCTATGCGCAGAACGGCGCGTTCGTTTTGAAAATGCGCGAAGGTGCCAACGAGAAGGCGATCACGGAGAGGCTGGCAGGCAATCGGTTGCCCAATGTTGAACGCTTGAATCGCGAGATGACTGAACTGGGACTTGCGGCGGCCTCGGTCGACGTCGCGGTCACTGCGCTCAACTTCCATGACATTTACAACCGGGGCGGACCGGAAGCTGCCGCGGAGTTCCTTGGGCAAGTAAAGGTTGTGCTCAAATCAGGCGGCGTACTCGGCATCGTGGATCACGACGGTAACCCCGAGAACGACAACAAAGAACTGCACCGGATGACGAAGGCGCAGGCGGTGAAGTCAGTGACCGACGCGGGTTTTGAAATCGTTGCCGAAGGCGAAATGCTCCGGAATTCGGAAGACGATCGAGCCGCCTACGTTTTTGCCGAAGGAATGCGCGGAAACACCGATCGCTTCGTGTTGAAGGCGCGCAAGCCCTAGCGCGGGCTTACGCGTTGGCGCAGCTGCCTAGTGGTCTCGTTCGAGAGATAGCCACAAGCGCAACAGGTGTCGTTTGCGTTC
>JASDVE010000090.1:13667-19387 GCA_041891195.1 Myxococcota bacterium
TCTTCGTATTGGGTGCGCGCATGCAGCACGGTGTGATTCGAAACGAGTTGCACGTCTCCAGGCTCGAGGTCCATGTCGAGGTAGATGCCGGGCGTGAGCGCGATCTCTTCGTAAACTTCTAGAAGCTCGAGTTCCAACGCAGTGTGGGATGGGACGTCTTCGTGACGCTGGGCAGAGCGAAAGTAGTCACTGTGGTAAAAGGTGCGCAGGCGTCCATCGGCGTAGCGGGCTGGCGGGATCGGAAAGTGCCGAAACGGGTCGCCCGGTTTTGAGTCTCGAATGTCCAGCACCATGGGTTCGAACAGACGTGCGGCAAGGTCGGGGCGCGACGTCACCAGTTCATTGAACACCGTGACGCTACTCGCGATGCGGCTTTGACCGCCGTGCTTCGCTTTGTTCTTGCAGAGCAGTCCCACGACATCCGCTGCGTCGCAGTGATAGGCGATGTGGGCAGCGGTTTGATAGAGGCGCACGAACTCGTCGCTGAATTGAGCGCCGGTATCGCGCACGTGTCCGAGCAGGTCTCCAGCCGGGTTTTGTCCGCCGGGTTGTCCGAGGTGGAGGCCGAAGCTCCAGAAGAAGACTTCGCTGTAGGCGTCCGGCCAGTCGTTTACTGGGAGTCCGGTGACAAGCGCGAAGCCGCGCCCAGTGTCGAGGGTTTGGCGCAGCGAATCGATTGTTGTGCCCAAGCCCGGAAGTGGGAAGTCCTGCCGCAGCAACTCACCGGTGGGCTTGTCCGTCGCAAGTGCCGTGTCGATGGCATTTTCGATTTCGCGAATCGCATTCGATGAAAGCGCTACGCGCCAAGAAGGATCACCCTGCATGGCATCGCCACGCCAAGCGGCCTCGCAGTCGACTGGTTTTTCGGGAACCGTGTCATGGGGGCGGCCGAAGTAGTGCCCAGACTGTTCTTGAAACGAGCGGTAGTTGGACATCAGGTCTCCCCATTCTACGCGGGCTTCCCCTTCGGGCTAACCATGAAACCGAATCAGTCCTTCTTGCGACATCGACGCCACAAGTTCGCCGCTCTCGGTATAGACCAAGCCGCGATTGAAGCCGCGCCCACCCGCGGCTGCGGGGCCGTCTTGTACGAACAGCATCCATTCGTCTGCGCGAAAGTCGCGGTGGAACCAGATCGAGTGATCGAGGCTGGCCGCCTGAAACTGGCTGTCCATCCACGAGACGCCGTGAGGCAGCACGCAGGTGTCGAGAAGGTTCATGTCTGAAACGTAGGCGAGTAGGCATTGGTGAAGGGCTCGATCGTCGGGAAGCGAACCGGCGGAGCGCACCCAAACGCCCATGAAGGGGGGGCGCTTCTCTGGGGCGAATTCGTCTACCGGGTCGATGATCTTTTGCTCAAAGGCGCGATCACCGTCGTACCAATGCTTGAATTCTTCCGGCGCACGTTTGCGCGTTTCGGCGCGAACGATTTCAGGGTCGGGCAAGTCATCAGGTCGCGGAACATCAGGCATCGGCATTTGATGCTCGAGACCCATTTCTTGTTTTTGAAATCCAACCGACATGGCAAATATCGCCTTGCCGTGTTGGATGGCGACGACGCGCCGAGTATTGAAACTCTTGCCGTCCCGAATACGATCCACTTCATAGAGGATGGGGGTCTTCGGATCCCCAGGCCGCAAAAAGTCGCCCTTCAGCGAATGCGCCACGCGATCTTCTTCGACCGTCCGCGTTGCGGCGACCAGTGCTTGCCCAACGACCTGGCCGCCGAACACCCGCTGCGAGTGTTCTTGTGGACTGCGCCCGCGAAACAGATTCAGCTCGATCCCTTCGAGGTCGAGCAGGTCGACCAACGATTCGAGGGTCGTCATGCGCTTGTCGACTGCGTGGGTTTGTCAGTGAAGGTGATCGGGATGCTGCCGGGGACGCGGAACAGCGATCGCCCCCATTCGGTGGTTTCATTTTCGAGCTTGAGATCATCGAAGCGTTCAACGAGAGCACGGATCGCGATCTGGGTTTCGAGGCGTGCGAGATGTGCACCCAGGCAGAAGTGTGCACCGCCACCAAACGAAAGGTGCGCCGGCGTGTCTTTGCCTTTGGTGTAGCGCGTGATGTCGAAGCGCTCTGGATCCTCGAAAACTTCGGGATCGCGATTCGCCGAAGCGAGGACTGCGATGACTTCGTTGTCGGCTGGGATCACGTAGTCACCGAAGGTGAGTGCTTTATGAGTCACCCGCACGCTGGCCACGATGGGGCCCGAATAGCGCAGGCATTCTTCGACGGCACTCTCGGCAAGTTCGGGGTGCGCACGAAGTTTCGCGAGCTCATCGGGGTGGCGGATCAACGTGGTGAGTCCATTGCCGATCAGGCCGATTGTCGTTTCGAAGCCCGCGATCAAGAGGCCAACAGATTGTGAAAGCAGTTCAAGCGGATCGAGCTTGTCGCCTTCTTCTTCAGCGGAAATGAGGACGCTCAATAGATCGTCGCCGAGATTCTTCCTGCGGCTTTCGATCAAGCTGTTGAAGTAGCCGATGAGGGACGCCGCGGCTGCTTCGACCTTCGCGGCAGTCTCGTCGTCGCCGATGCCGCGAATCGTGAGCAAGCCATGGGTGGCGTCTGCTGTCCACTGTGTGAAGTCTTCCTGGTCTTCTGGCGGGACACCTAGCAACTCACAGATTAACGTTGCTGGCACGGGTCGAGCGAGATCGCTCACGAGATCCATCTTGCCTGCCGGGGCGACGCGATCAAGCAGCCTGTGCGTGATGGCGTCGGCGCGCGGTCGCCATGCTTCGATCGCACGCGGCGTAAACGCTTTGCTCACGAGTTTACGCAGCCGTGTATGGGTGGGAGGGTCTTGGAGCAACATGAACAACCCACCGCCGGGCACTTGCTCGTCTTGGCCGGGAAGCAAGCCGCTGTTCAATCGCATGCCGGCGTCGGATGAACGCAGGACGCGATTGATATCGGCGTAGCGGGTAAGCCGCCAGTTGCCCTCTGGTGTCAGGTTGATGGGCTGAGTTTCACGCAGATGCTTGAAGGCCGAGTACGGATCTTCGACTTGCCCTTCAATGGGTTCGGACCCATACCAGCCGGGAATGGGGGTCGTGTCGCCAGACGGCGTCGAATGTGGTTGGGAAATGACGGATCTCCTTGGCGCGTCGCAAGCGAAGATTAGCGCAGTTGATATGCACCGAGGAACATCGTGCTGGAGGGCAATCGCTAAGAAAGAGAAAGCGAGCCGTTCGGCCCGGTCAGGACCGCGCGAAGTTTCGGCTCGTTGGCTTCTTTGATTTGCAGGGCGCAGCCTAGCGCGTCGAGGTCGGCAGTGATGGAACTGGGCGCAGGGTGTTCTGCCGAAAAGCTTATGAGTTCGCAAACGTCTTCAGCGTTGCTTGCTGCTTGCGTCGGATGACGTGCGTCGCCCCAGTCGATCACAAAAGGCACCAACCCGTCGCCACGCGGCGTCGGGTTGAGGGTGAGCTTCCAATTTAAAACCGTGCCGTCAGGCTCTTCGCGGGACATTGCCAGTACCACGCCAGGGTCGAAGCCAATGGCTCGCGCGAGTTCGACGTCGGCTTCGATTGCGCGGCTACGCGCCGCCCAGGTGACGAGCCGCGGCGCTTCGAGGGTATCCAGTCCAAACGGGCGTGGATGTTCGGGTGCTGTTCCGTCCGGGTCGCGTGCAATGAGTTCGAGGTAAGTGTCACCACGAAAGGGAAGGATGGCGTTGTGGGTTCCCATGCCCGTGTGTCGGCCGCCGAAGGCCGGGCTCACGCCGAGTGCGGAATCAAAAGATGCGATTGCCGCCGGGAGATCGGGGACGGCGTACACCAGGTGATCCAGGCGAAGTCGTTCCATTAAATGCCAGCTCCACAAAAAATCAATGTTCGGGCGCCACCCACTTTACCGGTTCGAAGAACTTCTGAATCTCAGGAAGGGCTTCCGACATCTGATGGCGCCCCCAATTGACCGCTTGGTCGAGTTCGTGTGGGGAGGGCAGCAGATTAACCGGCGAGAGAGTCGGGTGAAATTCGATTCGCTTCCCTGCGTAGCGTTGGTTTAGCGCGACCTGGTACGAAACGAGTTGGGTAATGGGCTGCATCCAAACGTGCCCGAGTCCGAACTGCGGATGGAAACAATCGAACGCCAAGATATAGGTGTTCCGCGTCCCGATCTTTCCGGCTTGAACTTGTTCCCAAGCCGTGCGCGACGGCACGTTGTTCGCGACACCACCGTCGACCAGCGCGCTGACGTCGTGTCGTTCGAGCAGCTCGGTGAGCGTCGCATTCATCTGCGGATCGTCCCGGGTCATGTCGTAGTGCAAGATGCCCGGAATGGCGGGCGAAAAACCAACCGCATCGATCGCGTTGAAGTGTTTGGTAAGCGAGTCGCCCCCAATGACGATTTCTTGTACCGCCAGAGGATTGATGAACCCCACCAGTTTGACTAGCTGCGATGCGATCTGCGCGCGCAATTGCAGCGCGGTGGGTCGCTTGTCTATGGGGAGGTGGTGAAGCAATGCTTTGTTCTTCGTGTCTTCGCCGAGAGCGTCACGACGCACGCCGGCGACTACGGTTTCGAAGGGAATCTCGAGATCGCTCAGCAGAAGCTCTCGTCGCTTGTTGCCGCGCAGTGTGGTTCCGAACGCTTCGTGGAGAAAAAGACGCATGATCCCCGGCATGCCGTACCGGCTATTGATGCTGACGAAGCGAAAAATCTCTTCGCGCTGCATCGACTTCGCGGTCAAAAGAGATTCGTCGAAGTCGAGCTCGCGACGGCGTGCGCGAAATAGACCGAGCACGGCGCCGATCGACGCACCGATGATGTAGCTGGGAACCAACCCTGCGTTTTGAAGGACTTCCCATGCGCCGAGATAGACGTAACCGGCACCGCCCCCTCCACCTGCGACGGTGACGAGGGTTTTGATCCCGAGTTCTTGATCGAGTTCGCGGGTGCTGAAGTTGTCGACGTACTTTTCGATGACTTCGTTGCGCGTCTTTTCGAGGGCCGGGAGCATCGAGTAGAGTGCTTGATTGGCGAGTTCGACCCGCTCGCGGCTGTTTTTCGTGTCGGTCAGGATCGGGCCGAGTGTCGTGAGCACGCGTCGTCGCCAGCCCGCGAGTTGTGGGGACCGGACCTTGATGTCAGGTCGCTTGGTGCGGCCACCCTTTTTGGCGGCACCGGGCTGGAAGACATCAAGCGCCGCTAAAGCGAGGGCGTAGCGTAGGTGATGCTCGCTGCGTCGATTGATGACGCCCGGGTGTTCGAACAAGCCTTGAATCAGCTTGCTTTCCATTCGTTGCAAACGAAGGAGTTGTTCTTCCCGATCGGGAATGGATGGGGGCGACGAAGTCACGGAATCTCGATGATGGGGAGGGGCGTCGCGTGGCGCGGCCGCGCTCAAAGGAGACCAGAGTCTAGTCACAGTGAGAGATGGAGGCGAACGCTTTGTTTCGAAACACGGCAGATCTCGATCTTGGCGAATAGCAGGCCAGCGTGCATAATTATGTTCTGTTCGCTGCCAGCGGTCGGAATCGAGACCCCGAACCGTCGCGTGGCAACGCAGTACTGATCTGTCTCATTGGCAGTCAAGCGCATGACCGAACAAAGGATCAACATGCAACTCCGTGTTTCAGTTCTGGGTGCCGGTTCGTTTGGTACCACCATTGCGCATCTCGCGACCAACAACGCGCCGACGGTGCTGTGGTGCCGGCGCAAAGAAACCGCAGAAGAGATCAACGCGGAACACACCAATGACGCCT
>JASDVE010000090.1:19397-24253 GCA_041891195.1 Myxococcota bacterium
CTTAGAGCTGAGAGATGTTGTGGTGCCGGTTTGGCCTGATGACATGGAAGAACCATCAAAGTCACATTTGCTAACAAAGGTCCTCAGAGACTCAAAGCGAGTTACCAGGGCATCAAATCGCTCCTGGGCTGCGCGCGACGAGTTCGCTCGAAGAGGCGGTGAGCCGGGCAGATGTCGTTGTGATGGGTGTGCCATCGCTGGGCTTGCGCGAGGTACTGGAAGACGTCAAGCAACACATTCGACCGTGGGTCCCGGTCGTGAGTCTCGCGAAGGGATTGGAGGCAGGGACTCGGCTGCGCATGACCCAGGTCATTAACGAAGTACTTCCCGATCATCGCGCCGGCGCCCTCACCGGCCCGAACCTCGCCAAAGAGATCATGGCGGGCTTCGCGGCCGCCAGCGTCATCGCGTTTGACGACGTCGACACTGCGCGTCAACTTCAAGGCGTCTTCAACACCGGACTCTTGCGCATGTACACCAACCGAGACGTGATCGGTTGCGAACTTGCCGGCGCACTAAAGAACGTCATCGCGATTGCGGTGGGGATGGGGGACGGCCTGGGGGTCGGCGACAACACGCGCGCAGCGGTCATGACGCGAGGCCTTTCGGAACTCACCCGCTTGGGGGTTGCAATGGGGGGACAGCCCGCAACCTTCGCAGGACTCGCGGGTGTTGGCGATCTCATCGCGACATGTGCCAGCCGTCAGAGTCGTAATCGCTTCGTTGGCGAAGAACTCGGCAGGGGGCGTACTGTCCAGGAAATTACGGGCGACATGAACCAGGTCGCAGAAGGAATCAAGACGAGTCGCGTCGTAATCGAACTGGCTTCAAAGTACGACGTCGACCTGCCGATCTGTCGTGAAGTCTACGGCGTGATCTACGAAGGTCGGAAGGCCACCGATGCCTATAGCGGGTTAACGCGACGCGAACCGGGTGCAGAGCACGAAACCGGATAGAGCGCACGGAAGCATCGCGCTATGTGAGCCCGTCGTCGGCTGCGCGAAGCAATGTCGTGATCACATCATTTAAGGGAGTCGCGATACCGTGCTTCCGGCCTCGCGCACCCACCACCGCATTGCGTGCTTGCCATTCGAGCTTGCGGCCTGCGCGCCGATCCGCGGTGATCGACGACCAGTGACCGGGGGCGGCAGCCAAAACCATTCGTAGTGCTTTCTCCGGCGCATCATCGGGAAGCTTCGCACCCTCGGCGCGACCGACTGCAAGCACTTCCCCCATCAGCTCAAGAATGAGAGATCGGATTTCTGGGTCCGCCGCAATCCCGTTTTTGCGCAAGACTAGGGCGCATACGCCACCCAACGCGGCGTTGTTCAAGAGCTTCCACCACGCTTGGGTCGTGAAGTCGTCGCTGATGTTGATGTTTGTGCGTGCCCCCTCGAACAAGGCTGCGAAATCGTGACCTGTTTTGCAGTCGGGCACGATGAGTGTTCCCGAATGCATTTGTTCAATCTTGCCCGCGGCGTGTTTTTCGGCCGGAACCTGAACGACCACCGGCAGAATCTTCATTCCGTTGGGCAACAGTGGCGCGATTCGCTCTTCGTGGTCAACACCATTTTGCAGCACAACAACGACTGTGTTGGGCCCGCGCAACTGCTCGAACCACGGAGTCGCGCCGGCACTTTGATGTGCTTTCGTGGCCAGCAAAACCCAATCGACGGGGTGGGCATTGCTGGGTTCCGTCACCACTGTGGTTTCGACCCGAGATACGCCCGCCGGGTGGCGAACTTCGAGGGCCTTAAACGGGGTCCGGGTGCAGAGTTGAACATCGTGCCGCCCAAGATCCAAGAGGTCCGCGGCGATGGACCCGCCGATTGCGCCGATCCCGACTACCGCGATATGGCTTCCTGACATGTCAAACCCTTTCATTTGTCGCCACGTTCGAATTGATTCGGACTGGTGACCGTCATACCGTACGTCTCGACTCTACCGGACACGCACAGCGGGAGCGCTGTGCGAAACGATCCCGATTGCCATGGGTTCAAGAGAATGTTCAAAACACGCGTGCCGCAGCGGAGAGCAAAGTGAAGTATCGAAAGCTAATTCTGACGTTGTTGACTTGTTTGCTCGTCGGTGCGGATGGGGTCGGGCTCGCGAGTTCGCCCGGTGAGCTGTCGCAGCTAAACGGGCGTTGGAAACTCGACTGGGAAAAATCTGAATCGATGGATCCCGCCATGGCTCTCCTCGAAGTCCCTTGGCTGGTCAAAAAGATGTCGGGGGTGGTGACGATCTACGCCACGTTTGAAGTCACACCCTCTACGTGTGAAAGCTGTGCGGCCAACCTGCGAATCCTGAATGAAAACCCGGTCAAGAATACGACGCGCCGCGTGATCCTCGACGGCGATCCGGTCGCCCACACCGACCCGCTCGGAAACGCTTCAATGGACAGCTTTATTTGGTCCGAAGAAACGGGACTCGAAATGATTCGAGAGCGTGTTCTGAAGAGTGGAAAAAAGGCAAAGATCATCGACGTTCGGTTTGTTGAAGACGACCTCGCGAGCATGGTGTCGGTGATGACGGTTTTCATCGATGGACAAGAGCGGGCCAAGGTGCGTCGCGTTCTCACCCGTGTCGACGACTGAAAAGCGAACTTTCACGCTACTCTTGAGGCCAGTGCGCTGGAGACCAACGATGTCATCGATCCGACCTGTAGATTCACCGCTCCATATTCGCGACGACCTCGCGGCGGTACAAGCGCAAATGCTTGCATGCCTGACTGAGCCGGGCACGTGGTGGACGGGGACAGAGCGTCGTGCGATTGCGCTTGAAGCGCGTGCCGCCCGCGATTGTGCGCTGTGCGCCGAACGCAAAGCGGCTTTGTCTCCGTTTTCAGTTGACGGGTTCCATGACGGGCCCGCAGAACTCGACACCGCAGTCGTCGACGTGATCCACCGCATCGTGACCGACCCAGGGCGGCTCGCGCGCAGCTGGTACAAAGGGGTCATCGCAGACAGCGGCTTAACGCCCGAGCGATATGTTGAACTCGTGGCTGCGACCGTGATCATGAACGCGGTTGATGTCTTTGCCCGCGCGGTTGGATATGCCTCCCCGGCCTTGGCCAAAGTGACCGCCGGAACGCCGTCGAAAGAGCGCCCACTCTCGGCAACAGTAGAGGGAGCTTGGGTTCCACAAATCCCGGTCGGGGGCGACGACTGGACTGCGCTTTACGAAGACCGCGTAAGCGTGCCTCAAATTGGTCGTGCCTTGAGTCTCGTTCCCGCCGAAGTGAATCTGTTGAATTTAGTTTTGGCTTCGCACTACATGCAACTCGACAAGGTCACCAACACCAAGCACATCGAGCCCGGGCGTGCGATGAACTGGTTGCTTCGCGCGTGTCTGCCGTCAACGAATGCTTTTACTGAACGACCGCGCATGCGAGCCTGCTCCGTGCGAGCGGTGGGATGAGTGGAACGAAAGTAGATCTTGCGGCGGTGACCGACGGCGCGGTTGATTCAGGCGTGACCTTTGGTGCAGAGCTTTTGGCATACACCGACGCGGTGATGTCTCGCGACGCCGAAGCGATTGCGAAGACCCGTGGCGAACTCGGCGCTAAGATCGGCACCGACGGCATTGTTGATACAGCGGCAATCATTTCGATGTTCAACGTTGTTGATCGGATCGCAGATTCGACCGGGATTCCGATCGACGAGGGCTTCACCCGTGACATGCGCTACGAAATTGGGGCGGAGTTGGGAATGAACCACCTCACGCCGGAAGAACGCGCGAGTCGATAGACACGCGTGAAAGGCCGGCCTGCTAGTCCTGCTAGTCCTGATTGAAGACAGGCTTTCGCTTTTGAAGAAACGCCTGCATTCCTTCGGTCTGATCCTTTGTTCCCATCGTGGCGTGTACCGCCTTGCGTTCTGCTGCGATGCCATCGGCAACGGCTTGCGAGCCCGCGCCCACCACCGCGCGCAGCACTTCGGCGACTGCCCGGGCAGGCATTTCGGATAGTTCGTGTCCGAGCTTTTTTGCGCGCTCGAGCAGCACATCGTTGGGCCACACTTCGTTGACCAAACCGATGCGAAGTGCCTCGGGCCCGTCGATCTTTTTACCCCGCAAGATCATGTCGAGCGCGTGATCTCGTCCGACGCACTGAGTGAGTCGCGCCGAGCCGCCCCATGCCGGCACGGTGCCCAGATCCATTTCGGGGAGTCCGATCTTCGCACCGTCACGGGCTGCAAGACGGAAATGGCAAGCAAGTGGGAGCTCGAGTCCGCCTCCGAGGCAGTAACCAAACAATGTGGCGATGACGGGTTTGTCCAAGTTCTCGATCGCCAAGAGCACGCGAAGGCGCTGATCGAAGACCGCATCCGCGCTTCCCTTGCGCTTAATGCCCTCGGGCAATTGCTTGAGGTTCATGCCGACAGAAAAATTCGCATCTCCGGCTCCGGTGATCACAACGGCCCCGGTACTGTTGTCTGTCGACAGGCCCGCGATGACTTCCTCGAGCGTATCCATGAACTCGAGGCTCATTCGATTCATCGGGGCGTCGTTGATCGTGAGGGTGATGACGCGGCCTTCTCGTTCCACCAGAAGCGGGGCCTTGTTGTCATGGTCGATGTCGGGCAATTCGATTCTCCTCGAAGCAGGCGGCAAATTTACGACAATGATGGGAAATCGTTAGATCGGCACATCGATGTGGGCCGATTTCGGCTCACTTGTGAAACGAACGCTTCTTCGCGGGGGTCCGGACAGCGCGTAAAGGCGGATCGGGGGCCCAAATCAAGTTGCGAGCAGACCTGCGTCACAACACCAAGTTGGCGTTACGATTTCTCTATTTATTTGAGCTAGATAATGCAAACTTGTGCGATAACTGACGCACCTCAGATCACCATAGC
>JASDVE010000090.1:24263-33382 GCA_041891195.1 Myxococcota bacterium
ACCCAGCGGACCCCACGCTTCCAAGCGCGAGGGTCCGTATTCGATTTCCGTTTTTGGAGGAGACCCATTTTGGCCCGCTCGATCGTACGAACTTACTTCCGATCAACGTCGACGTTGATGCGCGCCCTTCGGGCCGCAGCCGTGCTTGCCGCCCTCGGCATTCCATCTCTGGCTCTCGCGGACGATGGAATTAGCGGGGGTGACACCGCGTGGATCTTGACTTCTACAGCACTCGTTCTCTTCATGAACATTCCAGGCCTCGCGCTTTTCTACGGTGGTTTGGTTCAAACCAAGAACGTGTTGTCCGTATTGATGCAATGCATGGCGCTCACCGGGATCATCACGGTGATCTGGCTGGCGTTTGGTTACAGCCTTGCGTTCGACAGTACCGGCATGGTGGCGGGCGAACGCGGTCTGCATGCTTTTGTCGGTGGATTCGACAAGGCCTTCATGGCTGGGGTTACCGGCGACACCGCCTCTGGCTCGATCCCCGAAATCTTATTCTTTGTCTTTCAGATGACGTTCGCGATCATCACGCCAGCCCTGATGGTCGGTGCGTTTGCTGAGCGGATGAAGTTCTCCGCGATGCTGATCTTCTCGTGCATTTGGCTTGTGGTTGTCTATCTCCCGATCTGCCACATGGTCTGGGGTGGAGAGGGTGCTTTCTTCGCCGACATGGGCGTGCTCGACTTTGCCGGTGGCATCGTGGTTCACATTACGGCGGGGGTCGGTGCACTGGTTGCGTGCATCGTGATCGGCCCACGAAGGGGGTACGGCACGCATCCGATGATTCCGCACAACTTGACCATGACCGTGACCGGTACGGCGATGCTCTGGGTAGGTTGGTTCGGCTTCAATGGCGGCAGTGCCTTGGGGGCCAACGGCGCCGCTGCCATGGCGATCACCGTGACCCATATTTCAGCGTCCGTCGCGGCGCTCACCTGGATGGGGATCGAATGGGTGAAGCACGGCAAGCCGAGTGTTCTTGGCTTTGCGACCGGCGCGATCGCCGGCCTCGCAGCGGTGACTCCGGCTTCGGGCTTCATCGGTCCGGTCGGAGCCCTGGTGATCGGTGCCGCTTCTGGCGTGATTTGCTTTGTGGCTTCGACAACCATCAAAGCCAAGTTCGGCTACGACGATTCGCTTGACGTCTTTGGCGTCCATGGTGTGGGCGGCTTTGTCGGCACGATCTTGGCGGGCGTCTTTTGTGCTGGTGTGTTCGGTGGCACCGAAGGGGACGTGAACATCGGCGCCAAGGTCGGCATGCAGTTCTTTGCCGCCGTGACGACGGCCGTTTATACGATCGTCGCCACCTGGGTCGTGTTGAAAATGACTGCCGCGATGGTGGGAGGTTTGCGAGTCACCGAAGAAGACGAAACGCAGGGTCTCGACCTCTCGCTGCACGAAGAGACGGGTTACCGCTACTAACTGGGTACCCGGCAAAAGTTCGGCCCGCTTCGGCACTGCGCTCACGCGAAGTCGAAGCGGGCCGTTTTTTTTGGGGGCGGTTGGTCGCGAGCTAAGCGTTGGCGCGCTTCGAGTCTTCGAGGTCTTGCCGCAACGTTCGCGCGCCCATAAAGAAATGGAAGGCCGACCAAATGTTGACGAAGCCTGCGATGAATAACGCGTAGCGCATCGACTCTTCGGCGTACTGATCCGAGAGGAGGTCGCTCAGGATGCCCACCACCTGCGGGCCGAGTCCCATTCCGATGATGTTGATGATGAAGAGTAAAATCGCAGAAGAGACGGTGCGCATTCGCAACGGCACGAGTGCCTGCACCATGGCAAGGCTTGGCCCAAGATAAATGGTGCCCACCATCGCGGGAATCAAGAAGTAGAGAAGCGTCTCTTGCGCGGTAAATGACAGAAACACGCCAAAGTTAAAGGGAAGGGCGGCGAGGATCGCGATCGCGGGGACCCACAAATTCCAGCGGATGTCTTGCTTCGCGAAGCGATCGGCGAGGTAGCCACCGAGGTAAGTTCCGATTCCTCCTGACAGACCAATGATGAGCGCGAGGTATACGCCGATTTCCCTTCCCGGCATGGAGTACGAGCGATCAAGGAAGGAAGGCAGCCAATTGACTGCGCCGTAGCCGACGAAAGAATTGAGTGCCGCGCCGAGAGCAATGTGTCGCAGTGCAGGAACGCGCAAAAACGTTTTGGCCGCGAGTGCGAAGGACGGAGCTTCGGAATCATCAAGTTCAATTTTGCTTTCTGATGCTCCGCGTACGGGTTCCTTCAGAAAGATCCGAACGAAGATTGCAATGAGAAGACCGGGCGCACCCACCGCCATAAATGCGATTCGCCAGCCGTAGACATCGCGAAGCCAACCTCCGCAAAAGAAGCCGATCATGATCCCGATGTTGACCCCGAGCGCAAAGATCCCCATCGCGGTCGCGCGTTGTTTGGGAGGGAAGAGGTCGGCAATGATCGAATGGGATGGCGGGCTTGTCCCCGCTTCCCCCACCCCGACACCGATTCGCGCGAGTGCGAGTTGGGCGAAGCTGACAACGAAGCCGCACATGGCAGTCATCACGCTGAACACCGTGAGCGCCACGGCGATGATGTTCCGGCGATTGCCGCGGTCGGCACGCATCGCAATTGGAATGCCCAAGGTGGCGTAAAACAGCGCGAAGGAGATACCCGACAGAAAGCCTAGGGAGGTGTCCGAGACATCGAAGGCATCTTTGATGTCGGGCAGCAGGATCGAAAGGATCTGACGATCAACGAAGTTGATAATGTAGACGGCGGTAAGCATCGCGAGCGCGAACCAGCGGTAATTGCTCGACGGCGCTTCAGTGGCTGCAGTTGCGGGAGGCACGTCCGGTTCGACCATCGCCCGAGTATAGAGTTTGCAGTTTCTGAATATCCAGCGATCTCGGGCGGGCTTGCGACCTAGCCGATCCGAGCACTCTGCCCACCGTCGACCGGCAAAATGACCCCGGTAATGAACGCGGCTTCATCCGATGCCAGAAACGTCGCCGCATAGGCGATGTCCCATGCCGTGCCCATCTTTTTGCCAAGCGGAACGATCGCGTCGCGTTGTTCGATCAACTTTTCGCGGGGTATGTTGCGCGCCGAAGAAATGCCTTCGATCGCCATTGGGGTGTTCATGAGACCGGGCATGATGGCGTTTACCCGGATGCCATACTTCGCGTTGCCCGTTGCCAGCGCGTGGGTGTACGCGTTCAAGCCGGCCTTGGACGTCTTGTATGCGACAATACCGACCGCGCAGACCGCAGCCACAGATGAGATGTTGGTAATGCAACCGCTGCCCTGTTTTCGCATGACTGGGAGTGCGTACTTGCAAGTCAAGAACACGCCCTTGAGGTTGACGTCCATGATTTGATCCCATGCTTCTTCGGTCAAGCGCGTGGGCCCCGCGTCGCCGCTGCCGATGCCGACATTGTTGTGCAAGATGTCGATCGCACCGTAGAGTTCGACGCAGCGATCCGAGATCGACTCGCAATCGGTTGCACTACATACGTCGGCTGCGTGGACTTCGGCGGTTCCGCCTTCGGCATCGATCATGGCTTTGGTCTCTTTGGCCGAATCAAGGTCGCGGTCCACAACGAGCACCCGGGCGCCTTCCCGCGCAAAGAGGATCGACGTCGCGCGGCCGTTCCCGATCGTTGCTCCCGGCGTTTGCCCACCCCCGACGACGATTGCAGCTTTGCCTTCGAGTCGGCCGCTCATCGTTTTGGAAGTCCCTCGAGACCGTCGTCGAGTTGGACACCAAAGGTGTTGAGGGCCATGGAAACCGTGTGGTATTGGCCCACGGTGAATACGAAGTCCATCAGCTGTTTCGTCGAATAGTGCTCCGACAACGTGGCCCATGTCGCGTCGCCGATGAACGAGTCGTTGTGGAGTTCGTCGGTGCCACGAAGGAGTGCGGCT
The DNA here is from genome assembly GCA_041891195.1 of Myxococcota bacterium. Taxonomy (GTDB): domain Bacteria; phylum Myxococcota_A; class UBA9160; order UBA9160; family UBA4427; genus DUBZ01. Next base: position 28,161 of record JASDVE010000090.1, read on the forward strand.
TCGGCATCGGTCCATCCCCCAGCATCGGCGCCCGTGGTGATCCGTTTGACTTCGTCGTCACTCAAGCCAGCGGCTTTGCCAATGACCGCGTGCTGTGCCCATTCATAGCCCGACTGACACAACCATCCGACCCGCAGAATGGCGATCTCACGATCCCGGGGCGAGAGCGTGGATTTCGCAAGGATGTGATTGCCGAACACGAGCCATCGCTTCATCAACTTGGGATGATGAGCGAGGGTTCGAAAAATGTTCAGAACGCGCCCGCCGAGTTGAACCTTGAGTTCGGGGGCGAGCTGTTCGTCGGTCAAGGGTTCAACGCGGGGCTTTTCAAGACGCATAGGAGCTCCGTTGCGGTCGGGGGTTGGCGGGCTGCTCCGAAGCTTAGGCGAAGTGCGTGGCGTTGTTGATAAGAGATGAGGGGGACGCGAATTGCCGGCAGGCGCGTACCCAGCCAGCTCGCGACAACCAGTCGACGCATTGCGTCGCGCGTCTTCGACTCGGTCCCCGATTCATCTCGGTTGATTCACCTCGGCTCTTGAAAGCCCATGCGATCGGCCCGTTTGCCCCGCACGCGGGGTATCATGCGTCCATGCCGGTACAATTCGAAACGCCCAAAGAACATCCCCACGTCGCGCTCGTTACGATCGATCGCCCCGAGCGTGCGAACGCTCTCGACCCCCTCATGAACAGCCAGCTGGCCGGCGCTTGGCGACACATCGCCGAAGATCCGAATATTCGGTGTGCGATTTTGCGCGGGGCCGGTGATCGTGTCTTCTGCTCAGGACAAGACATTGGTGCGACACTTTCGGCATCTCAAAAACTTCACCGCGGCGAACGCGTCACCGAGGCCGAGTTTGAAGGCTTGCGCTCTGTCAGCACCGCACTGCTTGCGGGTTTTGATCTGAAGACACCGCTCATCTGCGCCGTCAATGGCCACGCTCGCGGCGGTGGCTTCGATTTGATGCTGGCCAGCGAAATTCGTTACGCGGTGCCGAACGCGACGTTTGCGCTCGAAGAAGTCGCGCTCGGCCTTTACCCGACGGGCAATGCCACTGTGATGCTGCCGCGCCAGATCGGTTGGGCCTACGCGCATGAAATGATGTTGACGGGCAAACCGATCGACGCAGAGAAGGCCCTGCGCTTTGGGTTGATCAATGAGATCGTCGAACCCGAATCGCTACTCGATCGCGCGTTCGAAACCGCACAGGCGATCGCAGGTAACGCACCTCTCGCGATAACGGCAACTCGTGCTGGCGTTCGCGAGCTGATCAGTATGGACCTCGAGAGCGCATACAAGCGCCAGGAAGAATTGGGCAAGCCGTTGCGCAAGACCGAAGACGCGCGCGAAGCGCAACGTGCCTTTATGGAGAAACGTAAGCCCAAGTTCCAAGGTCGATGATCAAAAACATTCTGACCCTGTCGCCAGTTCATCCAGGCGAACAATGAAAAGACGAGGCCCATGATCGAAGCCAAAGGACCCAATGCGGAACAGATTCACTACTGGAACGAAGTGTCGGGTCCCAAGTGGGTTCGACTCGACAAAACGATTGGCGCGATGATTCGTCCCTTCGGTGTCGAAGCCATGAATGCGGCGAAACTGCAGTCCGGGGAACAGGTGGTTGATGTGGGATGCGGCTGCGGCGAAACATCCTTCGCTTTGGCGGAAGCCGTCGGCGCAACTGGGAGCGTCTTGGGTGTAGACATTTCGAATCCGATGCTCACGCATGCAACAGAAAAACGCGATCGAATGAACAAGCTGAACGTGAAATTCTTGAACGCGGATGCTCAAATATTGGAGTTTGGTGTAGCCACTCAAGACCTCGTCTTCTCGCGGTTTGGCGTGATGTTTTTCGCAGAGCCCGAAGTCGCATTTGCGAATTTGCGCAGTTGTCTCAAGCCCGGCGGTCGTCTCGTGTTTGCGTGTTGGCAGGCGCGAGAGAAGAACCCTTGGATGGCGATGCCCGCAGCGGCCGCCGCGTCGCATTTCAATTTGCCTCCAGGCCCACCTCCAGGGTCGCCTGGGCCATTTTCGATGAGCGATCGACAGCGAACGGTTGAGCTGCTTCAGAGCGCGGGCTACCGAAGTGTCGAGTGTCATTCGGTTGAACGAAAGATTGATGTATCGATTGGGAAGTCGATTGAAGACACGGTTTCGTTCTTGAGCCAGATGGGACCTGCGGGTTCTTTGTTAAAAGACGCGCCACCAGAGAAACGCGAAGCAGCACTTAGGTCAATGCGCGAAGCACTGCTCCTTCATCAAACGTCGAATGGCATTGAACTCGATGCTGCAGCTTGGGTCGTGACCGCAACTAAGGGCTAGCGCACCGTCGATTTGCACGGGTGTTGGCTTAGGAAGCCTGGGTTGCCGGCGCTTCGTTTCGCGGCGTACGCTTCGGCCAGAGCGACCCGCCGGTTCTGCGATTTCCATCGACCCATAGGTATGGAAGCCCGAGCTTCTCAAGCCAGTGCGCACCGCTGTGGCCCTTGAGCATCGCGATCGTTGTCGCCGTACCTGCAACCAAGCATTGGTCGGCCACAACACTCACCGCGGCCATGCCCGTAATGGGCCAGCCCGTTCGTGGGTCGAGCAAGTGGCAGTACCGCTTGCCGTCGATCTCCATGAAGCGTTCGTAGTCGCCACTTGTCGCAAGTGAGCCGCGTGACAAGGGAAGCGATGCCATCGCACGTTCGGGGTCGCGAGGATCGCGAATGCCGACGAGCCATGGGGAACCGTCAGGGTGTGGTCCCACAATGCAGACGTCACCTCCGAGGTCGATCAGTCCCGATGTGATGCCGTGTTGGTGGCAGACTCCGGCCAGACGATCGGCGGCGTACTCTTTCCCGAAGCCACCGAAGTCGATCTCCATGCCCGGGCGCGGCAGGTGGATCTCTTCGCCCCGCATCTCGACGCGCTTCCATCCAACGAGTTTGCATAAGTCGCGCAGTTCGTCGGTGTTGGGGAGGCGTCCACTCTTGAAATCCCACGCGCGTCGAAGCACGCCGGACGTGATGTCGAACAGACCGTCGCTTTGGTCGAAGGCGGTTTGCGCATACGCGAACAAGTTTTTTGTTTCATCGTCGAGACGCGTAAAAGTGCCCGTGCCCGCGGATTGATTGATACGAGTCACGATACTGTCATCGAGATAACGCGAATACTTGGTTTCGATGCGCCCAAGTTCGCTCGCACAAGCGGCTGCGACTTCGTCGAGCTGGTCTTTCGAAGCGCCGTATAGTTGAAACTCGCACGGGCTTCCCAGCGCGGTTAGCCGGGTGTGGAGTTTTGGCACAGGGCTAAAACTTTATGTCTGCGGTGACGTAGACAAAGTGGAAATTGACCAAGCCGGGGTTCTTAACCTTGGCCTTGGACAACGCGAAGTTAGCGTCTGCCAGGTGTCGTTCATAGTTGATCGCGAGGCGCCAGTCGGAGCTTCCCAGCCAGTCTTCCACGCGCATCTGGACCTTCGCTCCGAAGGAAAAGCTTCCGTACGGGGAGAGGCGATAGTCACTCGATGCCAGTCCGTCACTGCGCTCCGATAGGTAAAAGGGCTCGTAGAAATATGCCTGGCTCTGGCTGTAGTAGCGAAGGGTGGGGACAACTTGAACCAGGTCGTCAAAGAAATTCTGAAACCATTCGACTTCGAAGGTGTGGGACGTGAGCTTCCAGTCGTCGTAGTGAAAGCGGTAGTTGGCATGAAGGCTTGCGTCTATGAATTCGAAATGTTTTCGAACCTGAGTGAGCCATGCAACCTGATTGCGGGTGTCGGGCCGGTTGTCTACCAACAAATCTGTGCATGTGGCATTGGGAGCGATGCACGCCTTCTTGTACGGATCGGACAAGAAGCCTGTGGAGTGTTTGTAGGAAATAGACGTTTGGAGCGTGGTGCTTCGATCGAGAATCTGTGAGAACCCGCCGTTCAAGCTCACCGATTGTTTTTCGTCGCTCTTGATTCGCCCGTCCGTTCCGCCCTCGGTGGGTTTGATTTCGTCGATCGAAAAGCTCAGCCCGCCAGAGAGGGTCGTGTTTTTTTCGTTCAGATGGTATTCGCCGTTTACACCGGAATAGATGGCGAGATAGTCATTTTCACCTGAAACACCGAAGTGCGCTCCAGCTCGGGCGTTGTCGAAGTAGTAGTTGCCGCGCAGCGCGCCGTCGTAACGTTTCTCGGTCACTGTCGCGCCGGACATCGCCTGAACGGGTTGCCCGCCAGATGGATCGGGTTCTACCCACCAAGGGGTCGCCCCACTCATGGACTCGTAGATGAAGTCAAACGCGACGTCGGAGCGGTCAGTGAGGGGGCCTGCAACGGTGACCTGCTGGGTTTCAATTTCGTAACGGCTGGTGTCGCCGAGACTGGTGTTGCTCTCTTTGATCGAGTCTTCGCTGTAAAACGAAAACGCATACGCAGCCTCGATTTTTTCGACTGGGCCATCGGCGCGGCTGTCCGTCGTTGTCCCGAGAAGTGCAAGCGCTGCGCTCGACAGGGAAGCCAGGATCGTGCGCCGCCTGCCGCGACCGGCGCGCCGTCTTGCTTTGCGGTTGTTAACTCGGACGATCTTCATTCTGGCATCACCCTAGTTGCACCCACATCCACCGCTCGCGCCACCGCCAGCCGAAAGCGATCCCTCTTTACTGAAACGAATGTGTCCTTTGATGGTTGCTAGGCGCGGGTCGTCGTCCCAAGCCATGTCGGGGCGCGCGAGTAAATCCTTATCCCAGGGCTTTACAGCCACGCAGCCAGCCGAAGAAAGTGCAAACCCGAGGAGCGCGGCCAGTATGAGCGCGCGTCGAATCATTTGATGATCTTTCGGACTTCTTCGCGAATTTTATCGAGGTCGCCGTCTCGAAACCCTTTGTGGACGTATCGAACGATACCCTTCTGGTCGATCAAGTAGGCGGTGGGCATCGTCCTGAGGCCGAACTTGTCGGGGACATCGCCCTTCGGATTCATGACGTTCGGGTATCCGATGTTGTTCTTTGAGTGAAACTTCAATGCCTTCTTTGTCTTCTTGTCTAGGTTGACAGCGAGGACCTCGAACTTTGAAGCAGGAAATTCTCCGCGCAATTTTTCAAGAGCGGGGGTGGCTTTCAGGCAGGGCGCACACCACGAAGCCCAGAAATCGAGGTACACCACTTTGCCTCGATAATCGGAAAGCCCGAGGTTTCCCTCGCCGTCGAGGCGCTTCAGCATGAAGTTGGGTGCTTTCTGTCCTGGCTCGATCGC
>JASDVE010000090.1:33392-33906 GCA_041891195.1 Myxococcota bacterium
GAGTTGCCACGGGTTTATTTTGAGGAGCGTTGAAAGAGGTCGTTTCATCGGGTTCGGTCTCCGAGAGAAGAGCTTACGGCGGTGGCGTCTCATCGCCATTACGGCCCAGCGGATTTACGAAATTGTGACGTGAGCCACCGAACGAAATTTCCGCCCAAATTGGCTGGGAGGGACGCGCACGTTGCGTCCGAGCATTGCGAGCTGGCGAGTCTACTGGTTGCCCGCACTTGCAAACGCATCGACCACAAGGTCAACGCTTAAAAGCTCGGGCAGGACCTGAGGCTTTTTGGCTTCGTTCGGGTCATGCACGAGGTAGAGGGGCACTCCTGCGCGGCCGTGTCGCGCAAGTTCAGCGCGAATGGCTTCGTTGCGCTGGGTCCAGTCGCCGCGGAACCACTGAAGACCGTTGGCGTTCAGGGCCGTAAGGACTTCGTCGACGGCGAGTACCGCGCGTTCGTTGACCTTGCACGGGATGCACCAGTCGGCCGCAAAGCTCACGAACACCGGGTTGCCG
>JASDVE010000091.1:0-6997 GCA_041891195.1 Myxococcota bacterium
GAAGTCCGCGAACCGTCGAGCCCACGACACACCGCCTTTACCGCCCCCAATCGGGACGCGGTGGATGGTTTTTACGCCGCCGGCCTGAAGGCGGGCGGTTCAGACCTTGGTCCTCCGGGACTGCGCCCGGTATATCACCCTGACTACTACGGTTCGTTCTTGACTGACCCCGACGGAAACAACGTCGAAGCGGTGTGTCACGCACCCAGCTAGCACCCGCCAATGCACTCGCGTTTGGCCATCCAACTCGATCGACGGGTAAAGCCGATCTAGGATGTGTCCGCTCAGTGGACCCACTTCCACAACGAAGCACCCTTTGCCCAAAGAGACTGCAGATGACCATCAACCTTGACGAAATCGATCTCACCGACACTTCCATTTATCGAAACGGCTTTCCCCACGATATATTCACCGCCCTTCGCGACCAAGCGCCGGTTTGGCGACACCCTGATTGTCCCGGCCTCAAAGACGTTGGGGGCGAGAGCTTCGTCGTCTTGTCTCGCTATGCCGACATTCGCGACGTCAATCGAAACGCGGAACTCTTTCTTTCGGTCGGTGGCGCCGGTTTGGGATACGAAGGTTTAGGGCTCATGCTCACGGACATGGACGGTCAGCGACACATTCGCCAGCGCAAGCTGATTAGCTCGGGCTTTACCCCGCGCATGACGAAGCGCCTCGAAGAGCAAGCACGCCAGTGGGCAGTCAAGATTGTTGACGATGCCTTGGCGAAAGGAAGCGTCGAATTCGTTCAAGAAGTCGCGTATCAGCTGCCCATGCACATGATCGCCGACATTCTCGGGATCCCACAAGAAGACCGGGCATGGCTCTTCACAGTCATCAACGACATGCTGCTCTGCGTCGATCCTGAGCACCCCGTCCCCGAAAGCAAGCGCGAAGAACTCGCAACCGAAGTCTTTGCCTACGGCAAGAAGATCTCTTCAGAAAAACGAAAGGCAGGAACTGGAGACGTCCTTTCTACCCTGGTCACGGCGGAAGACGACCAAGGCCGACTGAGTGACCTGGAGCTCGAAGCATTCTTCATGCTTCTCACCGTTGCGGGCAGCGAAACGACTCGCAACGCAATTTCGAGCGGACTCAAGCTGCTGCTCGCCGAACCGGAGCAGTTGGCTGCACTACGCCAAGACCCAAGCTTGATGAAAGGCGCAAGCGAAGAAATCATTCGCTACACGTCACCGGTTGCGTACTTCAAGCGCATCGTTGCCAAAGACACAGAAATCGCCGGAGTACCGGTCGCCAAAGGAGAGCGGCTCACACTTTGGTACCCATCGGGCAACCGAGACGCCGACCACTTCGAAGATCCAAACCGTTTTGACATCCACCGGTCGCCCAACGAGCACATCGCATTCGGCGGAGGCGGCCCGCACTTCTGTCTCGGAGCCCATCTCGCGAGACGCGAGATCACGATTCTCTTCGAAGAACTCTTGAAGCGCACAAGTAACGTAGAACTCATCGGCGAGCCCACGTACAGTGTCCTCGGCGTGGGCAACCCCATCTTTTTTTCGCTGAGGGAGCTCCCGGTGCGACTCACGGCCGCTTAACACACGTGCCGAAGCAACGACTAAGGGGCTAAGAACTGCACCGCGTTGTCGCTACCCCCACCGGGCAGATACAAGTTGTCGTTTGCATCGACCGCGAGGTCGGAGGCTATGGAAATACTTCCCCTCAAGCCGTCACCGTCGATAATCCGCTCGACCGGCTCGCCAAGGCCGATCTGATAAACATCATCTTCTCTGGCGGTCACGTATAGAATGTTGCTCGCTCCGATCGCGAGATGCGTCGGTGAATCAATGACCAAAGCGTCGTCATCGCTCATGCGACCGGTGATCTCGGTGATCACACCGCCCGACGACACTTGAAACACATTATTGCTGCCTCGGCCCGCGACGTAGACATGGTCGTCGGGCCCTACCACGACTTTGTATGGGGCGTCCAACGTATTCAGCCCGTCACCGGTTGCGTCAAGTATTTCAGTTACGACGCCTTCTACGTCGCCTTCTTTGGGCGTAATCTTGAAAACATTGTCTGTCTCTTCACCGGCGACATAGACGTTTCCATCCGTATCGACGGCGACGCTCCGCGAACTCCCCAGCAGTTTGCCGTCCCCATCACCATCGGCACCGATCACTTCCGTGATCTCGACGTCCGGGGTGACTTTGAAAACAGCATCACTCGCAGTTGCTGCAATAAACAGGTTGCCCTCTGCGTCGACCGCCATCCCATTGACATTGCAAATAATACAGGGGGCTTCGTCTTCCGGACCTTCGATAATTTCGGTAATGACACCAAGCGGCGTGATTTTGAAAATATTGTTGCTGAACTGACAGGCTACGAAAACATTGCCATCGACATCTACCGCGAGATCAGACGCGCGTTCGCAGTCACGGTTCAACTCCTCGGGATCGCCAGTCGCGTCGATAATTTCCGTGATCACGCCGAGCGGCGTAATTTTAAAAACGTTGTCACTGGAATAGCCAGACACGAAGATGTTCCCGGTCATCGGGTCCACGATCGTCCGCAACGGAAAGGCCAGTGTTTGCCCCAGTCCATCCCCCGACTCGTCAATAATCACATCCACTGGTGAGCTGTCATCATCTGAGCCCCCAGAATTGCTTTTGCACGAAACAAAGAGTGCTTGGGCCGCAATCATTACTGCAACACCGATCCACCGACGCGACCGAGAAACCCTCGGCCAAGGGGACGTCATTGGATTCGACTGAACTTTTCTCATCATGATCACTCCGCGAAAAAAATGCGAGCGCGCAGAATCGTCTACTGATCGAGCAATTCGGAGCGCCGAACGGGCGGAAACATAGCGCGCCGTACGACGGAGAGGGCTAGGAGCGGGAGATCGGCAAAGAGCCGCGCCGCGCCAACAGAGACAGAGCTGAAGCGACAGTACGAATCGAAAACGCAAGGTGAAACGTCCGACTTCGGGGTATTCGACGTATTGAGGCGGTCAATCTCTCGGCGCGACTTATGATTTCAGCCCGACAGGTTCGATGACTTCGGGTTCAGTCAGCAGACGCTCTATTGAAGCCTTCTTTCTAACAGCCGAAGAGTCCGAGTTCGCGCAGCGAACGCTGTCTTCATCGAAATCTCGCTTCCCCACGTCGGACGCAGCAGTGACGAAACGAATATCGATGTAAACTGAAGAGCCCCCCTCTTTTACGAATTGTCACGCGCTTTGATGCGCGACTCACTTTCGACCCGGGGGAAAGCAACGTGCGTCATTCGAATCGACGAAGTCCTGTTGTGCGACTCGTCAACTGCCGCCTCATCTTGGTCGGGACCCTGCTCTGGGCAACCGGCTGCCAAAACCTCGGCCCGAAAACCCTTGCTGAAGGACGCCCCGCATACAACACCGCAGTCCAGCGAACGTCGAACGAGGAGATGCTTCTCAACATCGTACGCCTGCGGTACCGCGACACGCCCTTTTTCTTGAAGGTTTCGGCGATCGCGGCCAACGTTTCTGCGGAAGTCGGCATCGGTGGAGGTGCGCAGTTCCCCGACATGGCACCCAATGTGGGGAACATTTCAGGCACAGCAAAGTATCGGGACAACCCGACAGTTACCTATGCACCGCTTCAAGGCGATGCATTCGTCAAGCAATTGCTCACACCGGTACGGCTCGAGACTCTGCTCTTGCTCATCGATTCGGGATGGTCGATCGACCGCGTGCTTCGCCTGTGCGTGCAACGTCTAAACGGAGTGCGAAACGCGCCGAGTGCTTCGGGCCCGACGCCTGAACTCGCGCCAACCTACGAAGAATTCGCGCGGGTCGCTGCACTTTTCCGTGCGCTGCAACAACGAGATGCGATCTACTTTACAGTGTCCCACCAAGCACCGTGGGGACTCACGGTTCAATTTAGGAAGGGGGAGTCTGACTCTCAAGAAGCGTTGGAACTCGCCATACGGCTGAACCTCAAGGCCGGCGCCCGGCGTTTTACCTTCACTAACCAGGTCGATGTTTCTTCAAACAGTGAATTAATCGGGATCGAAACCCGGTCTTTGATGGGCAGCCTCTTCTATCTGTCCCAGGCCGTCGCTCCGCCCGAACGTCATGAATCCAACGCCTGGGTTACGGTCACGCGCAATCACGACGGATCGAAGTTTGAGTGGGATCAGATGATGGGCGACTTTTTTCACGTCACTTCCACCCGGTCGAAACCCGCTAACACGTTCCTGAGCACCGACTACCTCGGTGCGTCATTCAGCATCGACCACGCCAATTTGAACACCAAGGCGACCTTCGCGCTGCTCGACCAACTGTTTGCCCTACAGGCCGGGACGGCTTCTGGTGCAGGGCCAGTTTTAACCCTCCCCATTTCCCGATAGGGGGCAGCAGCACATGGACTTATTCATTACGATTTACTTCGCCCACGGTGCAGTGTTTACCAGTCGCTTCGAAATCACGATTCATCAACCATTGACCTTCGACGCACCCGAGACGAGCCCAACGTGAAATTCCTCCCGTCACAGCTCGCATACCTTCTTGAAGACACCGAGACCAAGCAAAACATGGGCGCGCTCGGTCGCTTCGTCGCGCTTCTGACCGCTTCCATCGGCCTCTTTTCCGTCCTCTTCCACGTCATCATGGTTTACGAGGGCCAGGAGCATTCGTGGCTGACGGGGCTGTACTGGACGATGACGGTGATGAGCACCCTCGGCTTTGGTGACATCACTTTCCGCAGCGATCTCGGTCGCGGTTTTAGCATCATTGTACTGGTATACGGCGTGGTGATGCTGTTGATCGTCGCGCCGTTTACGTTCATTCGGTTCTTCTATGCGCCGTGGCTCGAGGCACAGATCCGCATGCGCGCCCCGCGCAAAGTCAGCGACGACCTGAACGACCATGTTGTCATTTGCGCACATGATCTCATCGCGCAGGGTCTCATTACCCGCTTGAACGAATTGTCGATCCAGTACGTCGTCATTGAGCCCGACCCCGCGGCAGCCGCCGAGATGCATTCCGACGGAGTCAACGTGGTGACGGGGCGTCGTGATGCCCGGTCGACCTACGAGGCCGTTCGCGTCGAGGATGCGCGGCTCGTTATCGCGAACCTCGGCGATGCCGAAAACTCGAACATCATCCTGACCGCTCGGGAAGCTGCCGCGGACGTGCGCATCGTGGCATTCGCCGACGCCATCGACTCAATAGACGTACTCGAACTCGCGGGTGCAACGTCGGTGATTCCGCTGAAGCAACGGCTTGGGGAACAGCTCGCGTCCCGGGTCACTGCAGGCTTGCAAACTGCCCATCGCATTGGCGAATATGAGGACCTCGTGATTGCCGAGTTCCCCATTCACGGCACTTCTCTGGTCGGCCAATCGATTCGAAATACAAACCTGCGCCAACTCACCGGCCTAAACATTGTCGGCGTTTGGGAACGCGGCCAACTCAATCCCGCTGGCCCCGATACCATTCTCCACGAGCACAGCGTTCCGGTGGTGGTCGGAACCGAAGAACAGATCACCGAACTCGACGCGCTTTTTGTCATTTACTTGGACTTCGACACGCCCGTGCTCGTCATCGGTGGTGGAACTGTGGGGCGAGCTGTGAGTCGGTCGCTCCGCGATCGCGGTGCTTCAGTGACCATTCTTGACTCAAACCGCAATCTGCAGAACGAGCTTTCAAGTCATGCCGATCACGTCATCATTGGCGACGCGGCGAACCTTCAATCCGTCAAGGCGGCAGGCATCGACGAGGCCCATTCGGTCGTGCTGACAACGAACGATGATGCGACCAATGTGTTCCTCGCGGTCTATTGCCGGGGTTTGTCTGAAGACGCCCACATCGTCAGCCGGATCAGTCACGACTGGAACCTCGAAGCGATCCATCGCGCCGGAGCCGACTTTGCATTGAGTCGCGCGTCTCTCGCAATTCAGACCCTGACTTCGTTGATCCTCGATCAGGAATTAATCTTGGTTGGGGAAGGCACGGAGCTCTTCGTCGAGCCGATCCCTGAGCACCTGATTGGCACGCTGCTTTCGGCAAGTGGGATTGGCGCCGATGCGGGACTCAACGTCATCGGCATCCGCACGGACGGCGACCTCATCGCGAACCCGCCCGCCACGACGGAACTCGTCGCAGGGGCCGAACTCGTGATGCTTGGCACTGCCGAGCAGCGCCAGCGTTTCGTGTCGATGAAACCTCAGTAGGACGAATCGGGTCCAACCGCGTTTCGTAGGCAGGTTCGCGCTCCAGATCCAAAGCCACCATGCGCAGGATCGATTGAAGGGAACGCAATTCCATCACGACGTCGAACTGGAACCCTGCCCCCTCAAGCGCACGATCGACATGGCGGCGATTTTCGGCGTCCCCTTCAAAGCCGATGAAGGGCATGCCGCTTAGCGCCGAGGCTGGGACACGTTTGCGCTTTGCCAGAGGAGGGTTGTCGACGAGTCGGTCGATAGCGCTATTCGTGGACTGGTTCGCGCTTACTTCGTCGCTTCGAGCCACGGCAAGAGTTCACCGAGAAGCTCTTCGCGAAGGTCTTCTTGAAGAAAGTGATTGCCGCCTTCGAGAATGACGTGCGGTTGCCCCGCACATCCCGGCACTTCTGCGATGAAGCGCTTTTCGCTTCCTTTTGTGACTTGGTCGCCGGTCGACATGATCGTGAGCATGGGTCGATCGAATTGTTTGATGGTCTGCCAGGCTTCCCAGTTGTCGGGCAACTGCGGGTTGTCCGGTGTCGTCGCGAGCAGTTGGGTGAATTGGCGATTGCCACACATGTACTCAGGCGACGGATAGGGTGCGTGGTAGCCGTCGACGACTTCCTGCGGAAGCTTTACCGAGCAGAGTGCACGCAACATTTCCCAGTGCGGCCAGTCTGGCGTTTCGCGAACCATCTTCTGAAAGTCTGCGAAGGGGCCCGCCGGTTCGATCTTTTCAGGCATGGGTTCAGCGGGGTCGCGCAGAAAAATCCCACTGTTCGTAATACAGACTCGCGCGATGCGGTCGGGGTGATGATGCAAG
>JASDVE010000092.1:0-6990 GCA_041891195.1 Myxococcota bacterium
GGCCTGCCCGTGCCGAACGACGTGCTGGCCAAAGAACTCCGTCGCATGGACCCGATCGTCAAATATGCCCTCGTTGCAGCCGGCGAAGCCTTGCAGTCCAGCGGCCTGGAAATCAACGACGCAAATCGCGCCCGCATCGGCGTGGGCATCGGCACTGGGATCGGCGGGATCACGACCCTGCTCGACAATCACGATGCGTTGGCGAAGGGCGGCCCGCGCAAAGTGTCTCCGTTTACCATCCCGATGTGCATTTCGAACATGCCCGCCGGAAGCGTTTCGATTCAACACGGTCTGCAGGGGCCACACCTCTGCTACGTCAGTGCCTGCGCATCGGGAAGTCACGCCATTGGTGAGTCGGCCAATCTGATCGCCCGCGGTGACGCGGACGTGATGGTTACAGGAGGAGCCGAAGCCCCAATTGTCGGCATTACGGTTTCGGGCTTTTCAGCGATGAAAGCCCTGAGCACCCGCAACGACGAGCCCATTCGGGCCAGTCGTCCTTTCGACTCCGGTCGGGATGGCTTCGTGTTGGGGGAGGGCGCCGGCATCATGGTGCTCGAAAGCCTCGAACATGCGTGCGCCCGAGGCGCCAAGATTCATGCAGAAGTGCTCGGTTTTGGCGCGAGCGCGGACGGCTTCCACATGGTCCAGCCGCCGATCGAAGGGGATGGCGCCGTGCGCTGCATGCAGATGGCGCTCGACTCGGCACAACTCGACGCGTCCGACGTTGGCTACGTCAACGCCCACGCGACCAGTACCCCGGCCGGCGATCCCCCGGAAGTCCACGCCCTGCGCCGGGTTTTCGGCAAGCATATCGACCAGGTTGCAGTTTCGGCGACGAAGTCGATGACGGGACATCTGCTTGGTGCGGCGGGTGCTGTAGAAGGGATCCTGACCGTTTGTGCCGTCGAATTCGGCCAGTTGCCGCCAACGATCAACCTTGAAGATCCCGACCCGGAGTGCGCGCTCGACCACGTGGTCGGCAAGGCGCGGGATGCGCAGGTCACCGCCGCGCTGTCAAATTCGTTCGGTTTCGGTGGGACGAACGCGAGTTTGATCTTTGGGGCTGTGCGAGATTAAGACGCGCATCCGGCGGTCAATTCGCTGGGCCGCACCGGACAATTCAGCGCGTTGCAGATCGGGCCATTCGGTCGTGTGGTCGCTATGTTGTGCCCCTCCGCCAGACCCTCCCCCCCCCCGTCATTCTCTAGATCTGAAGGCAAATCATGGTTGACCCCTCTCGGACCCGAGGCGCAAGCCTTACCCCTCACATCGACGCAAACGATCCCGACGTCGCGAACATCATCCGACGCGAATCGAAGAGGCAGGGACTTTCTCTCGAACTGATTGCGTCAGAAAACTTCGTTTCTGATGCCGTGCTTGAAGCTGTGGGTTCAACGCTCACCAACAAGTATGCCGAGGGATATCCCGGGCGTCGTTACTACGGCGGTTGCGAAGTGGTCGACGAAGTCGAGACCCTTGCGATCGAACGCGCCAAGCGGCTCTTTGGTGCGGATCACGCAAACGTTCAACCACATTCGGGGTCGGGCGCGAATGCCGCAGTCTATCAAGCGGTCCTTGAGTTGGGCGACACGATTTTGGCGATGAACCTCGATCACGGTGGTCACCTGACCCATGGAAGCCCTGTCAATTTTTCCGGCAAGCACTACAACGTGATTCCTTACGGCGTTCGCAAAGAGGACGAGCGCATCGACCTCGACCAAGTGCGCGACCTTGCCAAAGAGCATCGCCCCAAACTTATCCAGTGTGGCGCAACGGCTTACTCACGGACGATTGATTTTGCGGCGTTCCGATCGATCGCCGACGAAGTGGGTGCGATCTTGTTTGCCGATATCGCGCATATTGCGGGTTTGGTTGCGACTGGGGTTCATCCAAGCCCGATCGGACATGCCCACATCGTGACGACCACGACGCACAAGACCCTTCGCGGTCCGCGCGGCGGCTTGATCTTGTGTGACGAAGAATATAAAAAGAAGATCAACAGCGCGATCTTCCCCGGCAGTCAGGGCGGACCGTTGATGCACGTGATCGCGGGCAAGGCGGTAGCATTCAAAGAAGCGTTGGCGCCCGAGTTCAAGGTGTACTGCCAGCAGATCGTCGCGAACGCACAGGCCTTGGCCGCGAGCTTTGGCGCCCGCGGTTGGTCCGTCGTTTCAGGGGGGACGGACAATCACTTGTTCTTGCTCTCGCTGGTGGACCGAGACACCACGGGCAAGGCTGCACAAATCGCCCTCGACCGCGCCGGAATCACCACCAATAAAAACATGGTGCCCTTTGATCCGCGCAAGCCCATGGTGACTTCCGGGATTCGGATCGGGACGCCTGCGGTGACGACCCGTGGCATGAAAGAAGCGGAAATGGAAATCATCGCCGGTTTTATCGATCGTGTTCTTCAGAACCCCGGCGATGTCGAAGCCATCGACAAAATCCGAGGCGACGTCGAAGACTTGTGCCGGAAGTTCCCGCTCTACTTGGACCGATGGAACGGCCAGGACTAACCCTTGCGCTGTCCATTCTGCTCGGACGAAGAAAATAAGGTGATCGACACCCGTCTTGCAAAGGACGGGGAGGAGATCCGAAGACGTCGTGAATGCGAAGAATGCGGGCGTCGCTTCACAACTCGGGAACGGCTCGAAAACGTCCTTCCGCGTGTGATCAAGGGTGACGAACGTCGCGAAGATTACGACCGCAACAAGTTGCAGCGCGGGATCGAAGCGGCGTGTGTCAAACGACCGGTGAGTGCGGACGCGATCGAGCGTTTGCTTGACACCATCGAGCGCACCGCCCATGAAAGCGGCGAGAAAGAAATCACGAGCTCAGAGATCGGTTCGCTGTCGATGAGTGGACTCATCGACATGGATCAACTCGCAGCGGTGCGCTTCGCTTCTGTCTTCAAAAACTTTCAAAGCGGCGAGGACTACATCGCGTTCTTGGCTGGGCTCGACCGTGACGAGGAAAAACCGTCGTGACGCCCGAGGCCGCAATGCGCCTTGCTCTCGGTCAGGCGCGGCGCGTTCTTGGGACCACCTATCCGAATCCCGCTGTTGGAGCGATTGTTTTTCGAGGGTCGACGGTGCTGGGTCGTGGAGCCACCCAACCTCCCGGTGGACCTCACGCGGAAGCCGTGGCATTGGCGAAGGCCATCGCGAAGCACGGCAAGGGGAAGGTTCGCGGGGCAAGCGTCGCGACAACCCTCGAACCCTGTTGCTTTACCGGGCGTACGCCACCGTGTACGAAAGCAATTATCGACGCCGGCATTCGTCGGGTGATTGTGGGCTGCAAGGATCCACACGCGCGGGTGAATGGTCGCGGATCGACGGCCCTTCGGCGCGCCGGGGTTGAGGTTGAAGTCGGGGTGCTCGAAGACGAATGCCTGAAGCAGCATCGCGGGTTCATTTCACTGTGTGTAAAGGGTCGCCCCTTCGTGACGCTCAAGCTTGCGACGACACTTGATGGTCGGATTGCGACGGCCGCGGGCGAATCGCGGTGGATCACAGGGCCGGCATCCCGCGAATGGGTTCACCAGGCGAGGTCGCGCAGCGACGCCGTGATGGTGGGGTCGGGCACTGCGTTGGCTGACGACCCTGAACTTTCGGCGCGCAAAGGCAAGCGCATTATCCACCGTCCCGTTCGACTCCTCGTGGATTCAAAGCTTCGGGTGGCGACAGATGCGAAGCTTTATCAGGGGCTTTGCCGAGGGCGCACGGACAAAAATGCGGGTTTCGAGACGTGGGTTCTCTGTAAATCCAAATCGCAGGGACGCCGCGCGGTCGCGGCTACGGGTGCAAAGCTGGTTGACGTTCCGACCCAAGGTCGGCATCTCAACCTCAACGCGGCGATGAAACAGCTAGGAAATCTCGGCTTGACCAACGTGTTTGTGGAGGGGGGGGGAGAATTGGCAGCCGCATTACTCCGCGCGAAGCTAGTAGACGAGATACACTGGATCCAAGCGCCAACCTTGATCGGGGGCGACGGCCGCGCCGCATTGGGGCCGCTCTCTCTCGAACGCTTGCGCGATGCGGTTTCACTTGAAGACGTTTCAGTCAGGCGCAGGGGCGACGACGTGCACATCACAGCGAGCGTCCGCAACGGCAAGCGCCGATAAATGGTGTCAAACTTGGAGCAAAATTTGAATACGTGCTTGTCTATTACGGGATGGGCAATGGGGCAATGATCCAGTGAAGACATACCCCGCCAACCTTGATGCAACGCGCTTGCGCCTCGGTGTCGTCGTCGCGCGTTTCAACCATCTGATTAGCGCGCGCCTGCTCGAAGGCTGCGTCGATACCTTTTGCGAACTCGGTGGAGAGCGAGACAATGTTCATGTGGCTTGGGTTCCCGGTGCATTCGAGATTCCGCAAGCCGCTCGGGTTTTGGCCAGCTCTGGAAGATACGATGCGATTGTGACCCTTGGGTCGGTCATTCAGGGAGGCACGCCTCACTTTGACTACGTTTGCGACGGTGTCACCGACGGCGTGCGTGAGGTGATGCGGGACACGAATGTCCCGGTGGCCTTTGGGGTCCTAACGGTGAACGACATTGAACAGGCCATGGATCGCGCTGGTGGAAGCGAGGGAAACAAGGGCTCAGACGTGACTCGTGCCGCAGTCGAAATGGCGAACCTCTGTCCAATCCTCGAAAAAGAGCCCGCGGCCGAGATACCATCGAATCGAACGGACAGCCAATGACCGCCGAGGCGCATTCGAATTCAAGCGCGCGGCATCGCGCCCGTGAAGTCGCACTGCAGACGCTGTTCGCGATGGACCTGCAAGCGCGGCCCGAACGCGATGTTCGAGTCGAAGTGGTTCGTCCGCAGAGCGTTCGCAAAGGTCCGATCAAACTGCGGCGCAAAGCGCGGGTGGCCGGCGCGAACGAAACGCGCAATGAAGTCCATCCGGACGCGCCACCGGTTCGGGTTTCAAGTCGCCCACCCTCGACCGGGGAGGAGGTGTTCAACGACGTCGCCGAACATGTTGAAATGCCCCACGCCGCCCATGGATTTGCGCGGGATCTTGTCGCGAAAGTGATCGAGCACGCGGACGCCCTCGACGCAATCGTGTCTTCCCACGCGCGCAATTGGCGGGTTGACCGGATGGCGATCGTCGATCGTAATGTCTTGCGACTCGCGGCGTTCGAGTTGATGCATACCGAAACGCCCGCGGCAGTCATTCTCGACGAGGCCGTCGAATTGGCGCGACGATTTGGCAGCGATGAGTCTCCGCCCTTCGTCAATGGCGTGTTGGACGCGGTCGCCCGTGAGGTTCGTGGGGAGGACGCAAGGTGAGCACCATGCTCGACTTCGCACTGGGCTCGGAAGCGCTCGAACGAAGCAAGGTTGACCTTGTCGTCGCCGGTTTCTTCAGCGACCAACATCCACTTCGAGGCGGAGCCGGGCGAGTGGATTGGCGTCTTTGTGGTTTGGTTTCGGAACAAATTCTGGCCGGGCGCATCGCTGGGTTTCCCGGAGACGCGATTATGATTCCGAGTTCCGGACAGCTGCGCGCCAACAATGTCTTGTTGGTCGGGCTTGGGCCCAGAGCATCGTACCGGCTGAGAGAAGTGGCCGATGCGGTCAGCGACGTCATTGCGCGGGCAATTCGGCTCGCGTGCCCGTCGCTCGCGATGACACCGCTCGGACTCGCGGAAGACGAATTTCCGCGCTGCGCCGAAGCGTTTGTAGAGGGAGCGGTGGCCGGTTTCGCGCAGAGCGAAACGTCGCTTCGGCTTCGCGTGATATTGCCACCGGCTCAAATAAATCGAGCGACACAGTCCATCGATGCAGCAATCAGCGAACTCGGGCCGAAGTGTTTTCGCTTCAACCGTCCGAGCCTTGCTGACCAGTCAATGCGACTGAGCGCTCACGCGCCCGCATCGCCGAAGCATACGACCCGCTAACAAACGGGAATTCGCTTTTGCGCCGGAACGGGCGAACCCCCGCGGCCGATTCAAGTCTTGCCCGTGCGGCCGAGTTTTTGCGTGGGGCTTGCATTCTCAGCCCCGTTGGTTGGCCCGATCTGTTCTCGTAATCCGCGCTAGCTGCACACACGGTTTGCCGATGGGGAAAGGCGCTTCGTTCGGATTGGTCGATGCGCGGGTTGCTGAATAACAGGCTGGGGGCCAAATGAGTTTGCTCGGAAGTCTCGAGGATCTAGGCTTCGGTGACATCCTTGAGATCATCCATCTATCGCAAAAGTCTGGAGTGCTCAGCATTCGAGGTGATGCGGGAGAAGGTCGACTTGTATTTCAAGCTGGCCTGGTGCGACTTGCGAGTCTCAAGGGCGACCCCGAAAATTTGCTCGAACTAGTCGTCGACGGCGGTTTTATCACCACCGATGAGTTCGACAAGGCTTCCGCTGCGGCGGGCGAGTCTGGCTGCGAGTTGTCGGTCGCCATCGCAAACTCGACAGGAGTGTCTCTTGACCGCATTGAATCGCTCAGGCGCGAATGCATTGAGCGCGCAGTCGGAACGATGTTTACGTGGTCCGCAGGTGACTTCAGCTTTGATGTCGGCGCAGAAGACGAATACATCGAATCCGATATGGCGCTGTCTACTGGCGTGAATGCCCAATATCTTGCAATGGAAAGCCTACGCATATGGGACGAAAGCGGACGTGGGCAGGTCGGCGAGGACCCCGGATACGCGCGGGCTGCGGACGAGTTCGAACATGAATTAGATCTCGAGATGTCAGCGGAAGAAATGTTGGGCGTCGCAGAGTCTGCGTCGGAACCCACCGCTGCAGCCAACGCGGTTGACTCCCTGGTTGAAGCGACCGCGATCCATGTCGAACCTGTACTGGAGTTGGATGCCGGAGATTCGAGCGTACCCGAGGCCAGCTTGGGTGGCGGCGAAGTAGAATTTTTTCCGATTGCTGAGCCGATCGACCTCAGTCTTGAAATGTCGCTTCCGTCTGTCGGGTCCGCCGCATTCGACCTTGGAACTGGGTTCGGTGAGACAACGTCTGCCGAGGC
>JASDVE010000093.1:0-6928 GCA_041891195.1 Myxococcota bacterium
AGCATCTATTTGCCGCGGAACGTCCGAACGAAGGTCAGATTCTCGTGCTGGGGCGCAATATTGCGCGGCTTGAAGGCGCTGCGATCCCGTACTTGCGACGGCGGATCGGCGTCGTCTTTCAGGATTTCAAGCTGCTGCAGAATCGAACGATCGAAGAAAATGTCGGCATGGCCCTGGACGTTCTTGGCACCTCGCGCCGACAGACCCGCACGCGCACGTTCCAAGTGTTGAAGCAAGTTGGCCTGCATCATCGCCGGCTCCACAAGCCGGTTTCTCTTTCTGGCGGTGAACAGCAACGCGTTGCCATCGCGCGCGCGCTGGTAAACCAACCCGAAATATTGCTCGCCGACGAACCCACTGGAAACCTCGACCCCGAACTCACGGTTGAAATCATGGATCTCATTGCAAACGCGGCGACCCGGGGCGCCACGGTCATTGTCGCGACCCATGACCTTTCGCTAATCGAACGCTACGGCAAGCGCACCATCCGTCTTGAAGAGGGTCGGGTGGTCGAAGACAAACCGGCGACCGGACGTGCCGCGTGAACCGGGTCGGGACGGTCATTTATCTGCTCTGTCGCACCGCCGGGCGCGGGCTTCGCGCTAGCGCGATGACGAGCGCCGCTGCGATCGCGACGATCGCCGTTACCTTGATGTTGGTGGGTTCTTTCGTTCTGTTGGTCGGGAACATGCGCGGAATGCTCGAGCGCTTCGGTGTCGATTTGCAGGTCACTGCGTACCTCGAATCGACGTTGAGCATGGACGCAGCTCGGGACATTGCTTCCAAGGCTGCGACCGTGGAAGGGGTTCATCGGGTCGAACTCATAACCCCCGAAGAAGCCCTCGAACGGTTCAAGCAAACTGCCGGGGGCGAGGCGCTGATGGAAGGCCTCGAATCGAACCCGCTCCCGGCCTCTCTCGAGATTTCAATGTTGGCAGACCGGCGCACCGCTTACGGGGTGCAAGTGGTCGAACAAGCGCTCGAAGGTTTGCCCGGGATCGCTGAAATCGCAAAGGGCCAAGAATGGGTCGAAGGCTATACCCGCGCGGCCGCACTGGTTCAGTTTGTTGCGTTGGGTTTGGGAGCAGTGCTCGCGGTGTCGGCGTTGATGATCGTGGCGAATACGATCCGGCTTGCCCTGTATTCGCGAGAGGATGAACTCGACATCCTGTCTTTGGTCGGCGCGAGTCGTACATTTATCCGTGTACCGTTTTTGCTCGAAGGCACCATTCAAGGACTAGCCGGCGGCCTTCTGGCGGTGATGCTTCTTTACGTCGCCTTCGAAGTCTTCTCGCCGCAGATTCAATTCGGCCTGTCATTCTTTTTGGGCAGTGCAAAGCCGCGGTTCTTCGAATGGAGCGAACTCATTGCGCTCATTCTGGGTGGTGCTGCGCTTGGAATGCTGGGCTCCGCCGCTGCGCTATTCGGGTGGCGGGGGACGACGGGCCAGTGATGCGCGATGCACATGTGGAACGTGACCCGGCTGTGCGCATACACAGTGCGCTTTCTGTGGGTTGGCTTGCGCTGACGTTGGCGCTGGCTGTCAGCCAACCGCGTTTCGCATTTGCGGAGGATTCGGACGGCGAGCAGCTTCGCGAATTGCGAGAGCGGATCCTCGAAGTGCGTGAGCGCGTCGGCGAACACGAGCGCGAAGAGCGCGCCATCTTCGACGTATTGTTTGACCTCGATCAAACGATCGACCGCCTCATGGGACAGGTTCGCGAAGCGAATCGCGAAGCCAAAGCGGCGCGCACGAGATTGGCAGAAACAACCGCGCTTGAAACCAAGGCGAGAGCCCAATTCGACCAGACACGCACCGCAATGAGTCGAAGGGTCGTCGGTCTTTACAAGACAGGCGAAGTCGGACCCCTTCGAGTCTTGTTTTCTTCGGGCTCTTTGCCCGAACTGCTGAGCCGCGCTTCCTTCCTTCGCAAAGTTCTCGAGCACGACACTGATCTTGTTGGTCGCTTTCGTCGAGAGTCTGCCGCACTTGATACCCTGCACGAAGAGGCGAAAGAGAGTGCCACGCGACGAGATGCAGCCGCTGGGCGGCTCGAGACTCAGAGCCTTTCTCTGGGGCACGAACGGAAGTCGAAGGCCCAACTCCTTGCACGGGTACGCGATGACCGCGCGATGGAGCGCGGTGTGCTGGTCGAACTCGAGCGGGCGTCACGAGCACTCGAAGAGAAGCTGGTGGCACTCGGCGAAACAAGTGGTGGTGGGGGAGCCGATCTTTCGCCGACCGATTTCCAGACGCTGCGTGGCAAGCTTCAGCAGCCCATTCAAGGCGACGTGGTTTCGAAGTTTGGTCTGGCGGTCGACGCAGAATTCCACACTGAAACGTTTCACAAGGGTGTTGAGTTTGACGTTGCTCTCGGTGAAACCGTGCGCGCAGTTGCATTTGGAGAAGTGCGTTACGCGGGTTGGTTTCGAGGCTACGGCAAAGTTGTGATTCTCGATCACGGGGCACAGTACTTTACCGTGTCGGGGCACCTCGGAGACATCGATGTCAAGGTTGGGCAGAGGGTCGGGCAAGGCGTCAAGCTCGGCGCGTCGGGCGACACTGGATCGCTGACTGGGCCGAGTTTCTACTTTGAGATCAGGCAGGGGAGAGAACCGCTTGACCCAGTCGAATGGTTTGAGTGAGGGGACGGATCAAGCCGCACGATTGAAGGAGCCGATCGGGGCGTTGGTTCCCGAGGCAAGCTAGGTTTGGCGCGGGAATAAGAGGCCACGGTTTTAAAGGGGGGGGGAAGGTGAATCGAAAGCAGCCGCATTCATGGAAGTCATTCGCACAGGGGGCTGGGCTCGTTCTCGGGCTCGTGATCACGATTGCCGCCGGCATCACAACCGCTGCTTCGTCGCGCTACGAAGACTTCGCGCTCTTTACAAGCGTGTTGACCCACGTCCGAATGAACTACGTCGAACCGGTGATTGAACACGATTTGTTGACAGGTGCGCTAAACGGCATGCTGCGAGAACTCGACCCCCACTCGGCGTTCCTCGACAACGACGCGTATCGCGAAATGCAGGTCGACACCCGCGGCGAATTTCATGGGCTTGGGATCGAAATTACCAAACGCCAAGGCGAGCCGATCGAAGTGGTGTCTCCCATCGACGGAACTCCGGCCGAACGAGCGGGCATTCGCGCCCGAGACATGATTGTGACGATCTGTCCGACCGAGCCTCCCGAAGACTGGACGGAGCCTTGCCGCGGCACCAAGAACATGACCTTGCTCGAAGCCGTGCAGTTGATGCGGGGCACCCGGGGAACTGAAATCACGATTCATATTCTTCGCGCCGACTTCGATGCGCCGCGTCCCTTTACGGTGGTGCGTGACGTCGTAAAGATCGAGAGCGTCGAGGCGAAAATGCTCGACCCCGGGTACGGCTATTTGCGCGTGAGCGCATTCCAAAAACGGACGGACAAACAGGTGCGCGAGGCCCTCGATGAAATCCGCGAGTTGGCGAAACAGAACACGTCCGAAGGCCAGGGCGATGACGACGCGTCGTTGATCAAAGGCCTGGTGATCGATCTGCGGGACAACCCCGGTGGCTTGCTCGATCAAGCCGTAAAAGTTTCGGACACTTGGTTGAGCAAGGGCGTCATTGTCTACACCCAAGGTCGCGAAGTGAGTGAGCGCGAAGACTACATGGCGTCGGTCGCCGGGACCGAACCCGATTATCCGATCGTGGTGTTGGTCAACGAGGGCAGCGCAAGCGCGTCTGAAATCCTCGCAGGAGCGTTGCAAGATCATCAACGCGCGCTCGTGCTCGGAGCCGAGACGTTCGGCAAGGGCTCGGTGCAAACTGTCTTCGAACTAGAGGGAGGCACCGCGCTTCGACTCACCACGGCGCTCTACTACACGCCTTCGGGGCGTTCGATTCAAGAAACTGGAATTCAACCCGACATCGAAGTAGACCGAACCTTGGTACTCAATGCCAACGCGAGTGTGCCGCGTCGGGTTCGTGAGCGTGATCTGGAAGGCCACTTTACGCAACAAGAAGCGGATCCCAACGAAACGGGCGAGGCCGAAGCCGAAGGTGACGACACAACCAGTGAACCGTACGATCAGCAGCTCGAACGCGGACTCGAAGTTTTGAAGAGCTGGCGTTACTTCGAAAGATTGCGAACCCCGCGTGAGCCCGTGTCAGAGCCAACGCTCAAAGCAGCGGTCGAGGGTCTGTAAGTGAATCGATTGAACAGGGGGCGACCGTGTCGGTAAGAATCGGAATCGGTTTCGGGCGATTCCCGTTCGAAAGCATGAAGACATTCAGGTCTTGGCTCGATACATGTGAAGACGGCGGGATCGACTCCCTTTGGCAGTCCGATCGCATCTTGTGTCGCGAGCCCTATCACGAAACGCTCACGCTCTTGAGTGTGGTCGCCGGGGCTACGGAGCGGCTTAAGATCGGCATGAACGCCGTCGTGCTCGGTTTTCGCGACCCGGTCAACTTCGCGCGTCAGTGTGCCTCGCTCGACGTTTTGAGTGAGGGGCGTTTACTGCCGGTCGTGGGCGTTGGCCGTGGAACCAGTCCTGATTGGCATCGAACTGGACGTAGCCCGAAAGGCCGTGGGGCCGCGGCAAACGAAGCCCTCGAAATTATTACGCGTCTCTGGACCGAAGAAAGTGTGACGTTCGAGGGAAAGTATCATCAAGTGCGTGAGGCGACGATCAATCCGCGCCCGGTGCAGACGCCTCTGCCGCTGTGGATTGGTGGCAGTAGTGAGGCGGCCGTGCGCAGGACCGCGCGCTTTGGCTCGGGGTGGCTCGCGCCGCTCGAATCTCCTGAAGAAGCGGGAAGAACGGTTCAGGCGATAAAAGACGAAGCGAAACGACAAGGCACGATCGTCCCGAACGATCACTACGGCGCATCGATTCTCTTCCGACTGGAAGCGGGAAAGAGCAAGGGACAAGCCACTGCCCTTGGGGCGGACCAGCCCAAAGAGGTTCGCGATCGTCTCGCAAAGGTGACCGTGGTGGGGGATGCCGAAGCATTCCAGGCACGCGTGGCCGAATACACGAGCCGGGGTATCGACAAGTTCATTGCGATCCCACTCGCCGAAAGTGAAAGCGATTTGGTGAGCCAGACCGAACTGCTCGACAAAGAAGTGATTGCCGCGCTGTAGTCTCGGTTGCGTCCTGGGTCTGCGCACCGCAGCCCATTCGCGTTAGTGTTGCTGCGATGCTTGATTTGCGCGCACAAAAGAGAACCGCCCGATGACTGCCCCCGATCGTACGGGGAGCGCGCGTCGGGTATATCCCGTGGGCCAGTTGCTCGCAGGGATCAACGGCCTGCTTCAAGACCGGGTCGGCCGCGTGTTTGTGCAGGGAGAAGTGAGCAACCTCCACCGTGCATCGTCGGGGCACAGCTACTTCACGTTGAAAGACGACCGCGGCCAAATTCGTGCCGCGCTGTTTCGAAGTTCGGCGCAGCGCATACGCTTCGAATTGGAAGAGGGCATCGAAGTCATTGTGAGCGCCGACGTTGGCGTCTACGAATCTCGCGGTGATTTGCAGCTGTTAGTAAAAGGCGTCGAGCCCGTCGGTCTCGGCGCGCTTCAGTTGGCCTTCGAACAGCTGCGGCGACGTCTCGAAGACGAAGGCTTGTTCGACTCCGAAAACAAAAGGGCTTTGCCCGAAATTCCGTCTCGTGTGGGTGTCGTGACGTCGCCCACCAGCGCGGCCGTGCGCGACGTGATCCATGTTTGCGGGCGTCGTTTTCCGGGTGCCACGCTTTTAATTTCGCCGACCCGCGTGCAAGGCGACGGCAGCGAGTTCGAAATTGCTGCTGCGATCGATGCACTCGATCAAAACGGCGATGTCGACGTGATCTTGGTTGTGCGCGGGGGCGGGTCCCTCGAAGATCTATGGGCCTTCAACACGGAGGCGGTGGCACGCGCAGTTGCCGCGACCACGGTCCCCGTGATCAGTGGCGTCGGGCACGAAACGGATGTCACAATCTGCGATCTCGTTGCCGACCTGCGAGCGCCAACCCCTTCTGCCGCTGCAGAGATGGCGCTTCCCGATCGCGATGCGCTCGCGGTTGGTCTCAACGACCAAGTGCGACGACTGGTCGAAGCCATGCTCGGAAAAATTGAGTTCGGAAAGCGTAGGCTCACCAAAGAACGCGACGCGCTGCGGATGCTCGCCCCGACCGCACGACTCGCCGCGCAGCGTGCGCGACTTGTCGCAGCGGGGCGCGCGTTGAGCCGACTCGCGAACCAGTTGGCAGTGTCTCGTCGAGCCCAATTGGGAGCGCAGGCGGCCCGGCTCGACTCGCTGTCGCCCTTGGCAGTACTCGGTCGTGGATACGCGCTCGTGCGCCGCAGCGCCGACGGTGCGATCGTGCGTCGGGCTCAGGATGTCGCGGTTGGGGACAGTCTCGCGGTGCGGCTCGCTGAGATTGACGTCGAGGCCACAGTGGACTCGGTGCTGGAACGAAAGCGTGCCAAAGAATAAGCCTTCACCGGCCGGGCCTTTGGTGCAGGAAACTCAATGAAAGCGAGAGCTTGGCGGCTCACAGCGATGGCAGCCGGAGCTCCGCTTTTGTACGATCGCAAAGTCGTCGCGGTACCGTTTCGGCCGAGCTTCCGCTCTCCCGATTAATCTCAAAACCACGACCCATCCACTAGAATTCCCTCAGCCCACAGAGAGGCGCGCGTTTTTATGGCAGCCCGCAAAAAGGCCAAAATATCCGACCAGGACGAAGCGAGTGCCCTGAGTTTCGAGGCTGCGATCGAGCGCCTCGAGGGGTTAGTGGATCGCCTTGAAGACGGCGAACTCGAACTCGAAGAATCGCTCGCGGTCTTCGAGCAAGGTGTCGCGCTTTCGAAACAATGCGCGAGCAAACTCGAATCGGCGGAAGCGAAAGTCGAGCAACTGGTGCGTGAAGGCGGAAAGTGGCTCGCGCGTCCCTTCGAAGG
>JASDVE010000094.1:0-6905 GCA_041891195.1 Myxococcota bacterium
GCGACCTCTTTGGGGCTCGCGGTATTCATGTATTTCTGGGTCGAGATGCCCTTCCGTCGTACGAAAACTCGATCGATCCACCTCACGAACAAGGACGCGCAGAGTGCGCCCTCATCCAAACGATTCGTCATCACATGCGTTGCCCTCGCGAGTTGCTTGGCGGGCGTCTGCGCGCATGCTTTTCAGTCAGGAGGCTGGACGTGGCGTCTGCCGGCTGAGATTCAGCATGTGATGGCCCGACTCTCAGACTCGAATGCGAACCTCGCACTACTCCGAGCGGAAGACCAGACGATCGGTCGAGCTTCCACATGCATGATCCCGCAAGGTCAGTCCAACATTGTGAGCCTACTGGAGGAAAATGGCTGCCTCGACGTCATGCCCGAGCGCGAAAACTATTTGCTGTTCGGCGATAGCCTTGCGGCTCACTATTACTACGGGCTTACAACGGTTTTTCCCGAGAAGCATTTTTTGCAAGCCACAATCAAGACCTGCGTTCCTTCAGTCAGGAAGCGGGAGGACATGTTTGGCGGCTGCAGTGCGCTTTCGGACCATATCTTCAACGAATCCTTGCCACGACAAAAAAGCTCGAAGGCGTGATCTTGAGCGCGCAGTGGAAGAACAGGCATCCGGGACCTCTCGCAGAAATTGTCGACTACCTGAAATCGATCGGACATCGCCCGATCGTGTTGGGGCCCAGTGTCGAGTACAAGTCCAGAGTGCCTGCCCTCATTGCGCGCCATGGGCGCCTCGCAGGCCTTGAGTCGTTCGTCCAGGGCTTCGAGTTGAAAGGAGGTTCGAAGGTCGACGGCCTGTTGAGACAGCTGGCCAAAGATAAGAATTTTGAATACGTATCAATCTTTGATGTTGCCTGCCCGGATCGCTGCCCGGTTTTTCACAACGGCGCACCGATCATTCGTGACCAACTTCACTTCACCAAAGAAGGGTCAGAATTTTACGCCCGTCAGATCGAGAGCGAGACGAATATTTTCAAGTAAGCGGAAACAAACTTACAGCGGCCATCAAGGTTGATGCGCTTCAAACATCCATTTCCCGTCGTCAAACGACCGAGCAGGATTTCCCCCAAAGAGACTGGGATGCCGCGGTCCTCGTTCAATTCGAATCAGAGCAGGAGTACCGGCGCGTTCTTCGGCGAAATCGGCGGCGGCAAACAACTTGGCGATTCGCTCTCCACACCCACGGTTCCACTGCTGCCTCACCTGTAGTTCACACCAGTTTCAGTTTCATCTGGCACACCCTTAAACGCCGCCGCGGTCTGCGCCAGCGCCGCTACTTTCAGCCAGGGTATTGGGTTTTCCTGCTGGATTGAACTACTCGCCGCGAGCGCGTTTGTTCGACTTTCTATCCGCGCACTCGTAGTTCTCGGATTGGGCGCATTGCTCACGCTTCAAGCCTATACCTATGAATTATTTTCCGAGCAGATCAACAGCGCCGAGAGCAAGTACCTGACGAAGCTGCTGTCCTCGTTCGGCCCGCTTCTGGAGTTTGCTGTTACTTTCATCGGAGCCCCAGCCACAGCGCTCCAAGAGCACACAGCCGATTCCGCGCAAAATGCGGTGGCACTGGCTACCGGTACCGTGGGAATGGCTTCGTACGTCACATTGACTTCGTATGTGATGATTCGCCGTCGCGGCGTATCGACGACCCAAACATTTGCATTCGGTTTGTCAGCGGTCGCATTCGCCGCGGGCTGTCTCGTTGCCCTTAACCGACTCGGATTCCAAACTTCCCCGCCCTACCGATCCGCTACTCAACATTCGCCACGATGTTCTGGGTTGGTCTCGGGCTTTCTTTCACGTCCACTTTTAGGATCGTCAGCTCGAGAGCCGGGGCAAAGTGGCCATCGCTGCTAGCGATCGCTGGGATCGTCGTCCTCTCGCTGTATTGAGTACCCGACCTTCGTACTTCTCATCAACAACACGACGCCATACGCACGAAACACAGGTACCTAAGTGCGATGCACATACTTGGACTTCGTTGGGACCGTCTGACAAACGATACGTGGAAGGCCGATCCTGAACGCAACCAGCGTGTCATCCGATATCTTCGCCGAGACAAACGTAATTTGTTTAGCAATGCAGACCACTTTCTAGCCGGGAGCGTAGTGGGCGAAAATTTCGTGTTTGCGAACGACGAACGTTGCAAAAGCGAAATAACCTGGACGAGTCTGAAGGCGGCTCAGCGAATTCCGCTAAAGCGTCTTTCGGGTTGGGCTGTCGACATAGAGCAGAACAAACCACTCGACTGGATTCTGATGACCGATGCAGATTTGATCGTTCGGGGCCTCGGTGTCACCACACTGCACGATACAGAGCTAGGCGGAACACCCGTGCGGGACATTGACTTTCCTTGGACCGGCTTCTTGCGTCTCTCGACCGGCCGACTCCCGTTCCAAGTATTCGGGGTCCTAGACGACGCTCTTGTGTGCAACCTCAATATCCCCACAATGCAAGACCGCGTCAATCAGATAAGAAAATGACGCGGATCCCATTGGAGCCAAATTTCCGACAGGCCATGGGAGTAGTCTTTGCGGCGATTGAAACGGTTCTGTGGTTATGGGTCCCGGCACCAACGCCGAACAACGCCATGAAGTTATTGCAAAAGCGGCGAATCCCTGAAGAAACCATCAGGGCTTTGATCTTGCGCATCGACGAAACGCCGATGCCACCGACCTCAACCATGTAGATGCCGGTCCAGTCAGCGACCTACATGCGCGATGTTCATTTCGTTTCCCTCTGCCACAACCATTGCGTGCGCAAAGCCGAAGACATCGCGACAATCATTCGATCACCTTGAACAGACGCGGGACTTCCCATTTGGCACAATGGCGGGGCCCAATCTGTGAAGTCGGCAGACAGAGCCTGCTCTTCCCGCGTGTCTTCATTAGAGGTTAAAACCGGACAGCACTAGGCATGTAAGGCACACACCCGCGAACTCGCCTGTGTCTCAGCTATTGTCGAAGCCAATGACCTCGCCCGACAACAGTTCTCACACAGCCCGCATTTCATCGCTGGATGGACTGCGCGGCGTTGCCGCAATCGTGGTCGTCATCGGCCATACGATCGGTGCACTGCGATCGCCACCTGGAATCGCGGGCCCGTCCGTCATCCTCTTCTTTGTATTGAGTGGCTACTGCCTCGCTGCGTCCGCACTGCGCGGAGATCGTTTGAGTGACCGCGCGCAGTTCTATGTCCGCAGGATCTTTCGCATTCACCCTCCGTTCGTTGCAGCGCTTCTGATCGCTTGGACTGCGTCGCATATTGCCTGGTCGGGCCCGTGTTGCGCTGGACTCTCACCTTGGATTTTGAACTTCACCCATCTTTCGATGCCAGCCGGCGAACTCGTTCAGCACATGTTTTTTCCGGGAACCGCGCAAGGCTTCATGCCGGTCGGGTGGACCCTTGAAGTCGAGATGATCTTTTCGCTTCTGCTTCCTCTTTTCGTCTTGCTTGCACGAGAAGGGCATTGGTCAATCGCCTTGGGGCTTGCGCTCTGGGCACTGTTCCAGCGGGAGCCCGCCTATACCGGACAGGTCTATGCCATCCACTTCGTCGTCGGCATTTTGGTGTACGAAGGAGCCGGGCGAATTGGTGCCGCAATGAAGCGCGCACCGCGCGTGGCGCCCCTTGTTCTGGCATTGGTGGCCGCCTATGCAACCTTGGTCGGAATGAATTTTATTCCGGTGCAATGGAACATTTTCTTTTGGCCAGGCATATCAACCCTGCTCTCGACGCCGCTGTTCGCTCTGGCCATTTCATCGATCGCGTTCACGATTGCGGCCGTTCATTTGACGTCAGTTCGAAGCTTCCTCGAATGGCGACCCATCGCTTTTTTGGGACGCGTTTCATACAGCCTCTACTTGCTGCATTTCACGGTCCTCCTTCTAGGTGTCCGAATGGTTGCCAGACCCCTTACGGACTTCGAACTGATCGGTTTTATTCTTGTCGTTGTCGCGATTTCAACGATTGCTGCGGCAACGATGTACCGCTTCGTGGAACTTCCTTCGATCCAGGCTGGGAACAGGGTCTGTTCTTGGATCGCCCGCTATTCACAATCTGAAGAACGGCTATCTCGCATTCAGAGCCAGGACACGTCATCGGGCAGTCGAAATGCCTAGTGACGCGCGAACGCAGCAAACCCCCGACAAAGAAGCCTTGCGCATCGACTTACTTGAAGGCATTCGCAAAGACCTCGCGACACTGACACGCACGCAAAAAGACGCGAGTGAAGGCGCAACCCATAGCGAAAACCGCGCAGAACACGCCAAAGACACTCGAGCAACAGAGCAAGGCTACCTGGCTCGCGGTCTTGCCGAGCGAGTCGAAGAACTGCACTTGGCCGAAGCGCGTCTTGTACAGCTCCCACTTCGCGCGTTTGAACCGAGCGATACCATTGAAATCACTGCGGTGGTACACATCCAAGAAAAATCGAACCCGGTCGACCAACTTTGGTGGATCCTTCCAATGGCGGGTGGCATGCAAGTTACAAATGCAAACTTTGTCGTTCGAACCATCACCCCAAGCTCACCGATGGGCCGCGCATTGATGGGCCTTCAGACTGACGATGATGGCGTTTTTCGCACACCGCGTGGTGAGCGGGCGTTTCGCGTCATCGCACTGTACTAGTCGTGGCATTGAACTAGTCATGACATTGAACTAGTCACGTAAACGCACGAAACGAAGCCGCGGCACGCGCGACCCCATGCAGCCAACTAGTCCCGAGAGGACCCATACCATGGAAACATTCGAACTCGCGCGACATTTCATGACTGTGCTCGAAGAAGGCGACGTCGACAAAGCCCGCGCCTGTCTTCAACCGGACGCGAAAATCTGGCATAACTTCGATGACGTAGAGCAAACCGTCGACGAAAACATGGCGCTGCTCGCATGGATGACTCGCAAGAGCCAGAGCCGGGCCTACGAAATCACGCGTCTCGAAGAGATTCCCGGCGGCTACTTGCAACAACACATCCTCACGATCGAAAACATGCAGGGCGCAACCATGCGCATGCACGCTTGCGTCCTGGTTCGCGTTCGCGACGGGCTCATCGAACACATCGAGGAATATCTAGACCCCGCCGCGGTTGCCAAGCTGTCCTAACGGGGAAGACAGCACACGGTCGAAATGCAGATCATCCGTTGATCAGGGATGCCGATACTTCGGTGAGCACGTCCCGACTGGTCTCCAGGTTGGGCAACAGCATAATTTGATTGAGACCGGCCGCCTCGTAGCCCGCAATTCGCGCCGCAAGTTCCGTCTTCGTTCCGATCATGCATGTCGCTCGAAGAACGACCTCGGTCAGAAATTGTTCCTCTTCCGGGATCACCCAACAGTTATGCCCGGCATGGATTCGTTGATGGCGACGCTCTTCGGGAAAGGTTTCGAGTAGCGCGGTGTAGTCATGCCAAATTTCGTCCATGTACTGGGGCGGCTTTTTACCGAAATTTCGCCACTGGTCATACGCGAAATGGATCCCAGCCATCGCCATCGCGCCACACTGTGACTTCACGCGATCGGAGGTGATGGCCTCCCCTTTCCGTAGAACAGTCATCGTGGTCAACATCGTCGTATAGAAACTTTCGCGAGCGATCGTGCGATTCGCAGCCGCGGCTCCCGTTTCGATCATCTGCCAAACATATTCGAGTACGCCTGGATCAGGAAGCATGCCCAGCACGGCACCGTCGCCATGCTTGCCTGCCAGGCCAAGCGACTTTGCGCCAAAACCGGAAACGTACATCGGGATCTCGTCGGCGAAGTTCACGAAGCCGCGTTCTGGCATGATGTGACGAATCGGCGTTGTGGCTTCACCCTGATACGCGAGCGTTTCTTGACCACGAAGCAACGGCCCGACTTCGCCGAGGTAGCGATCAAAGGGCGCAATTTTGACCGGAGGCAAGCCCATCACCCGCATCGCCGTGTTGCCCGCGCCGACGCCGAAGAAAGTACGCCCGGGGGCGATCGTGTTAATCGTAGCGATCCCCGCCGCATTGACGGACGCGGGTCGTGTTCCCGCGATCGCAACGCCCGTGCCCAGTTTGATGGTTGAGGTCCGGTCGGCCGCCAATGCAAGGCAGGCGTAGCAGTCAGACCAAAGCATTTGGCTATCCGCCATCCACGCATGGGTGAAACCCAGTTCTTCCGCGACGACGACGTAATCGATGTCACTGACACGCGAAGCAACACAAACGCCAAATTCCATCTCGCCCCCCCTACTGGTCGAACGCGATTACAAAACAACGCCGCTCAGCATACCAACGGAAGAGGCGGCGAAATATGATTCCAAGATTACCTCGCTTCCGGTCATGTTGAACATCACGGGGTCAGCCACGTCGTGAACCGCCTTTTTTTGCAATCGAGGTGCTACATGCAACCCAAAATCGCGCTCTATATCGCTCCGCCTTCGCGCAACACCGTGCGCGGAACGTTCGTGCTTCTTCTATAGAAGGGACTCGAGTCTAAGAAAGTGAGCATTGATCTATTCACCGAGGAGCAT
Source organism: Myxococcota bacterium (assembly GCA_041891195.1). Taxonomy (GTDB): domain Bacteria; phylum Myxococcota_A; class UBA9160; order UBA9160; family UBA4427; genus DUBZ01. The sequence continues at coordinate 6,512 of JASDVE010000094.1, forward strand.
CACAACCCCCCGTTTTGCGAATTGATTCCACGTGACCAAGTTCCGACCTTGGTCTTCGGCTCCGCCATGCTGGTTATATCACATCTGTGTTTCGCGCCGAGCATGCTACCAAGATTCCAATCATCTAGGCGTGATTATTCATCAACAATCGCGGGCCTGTGCGCAATGTCAATGCGACCTGGGATCAAGCCACGCCCCGCCGTTGCGGCACTACGCTTATTGCGCTTTTTGCAACGTTGCCGCAAATTCAAATTGAGCGTTCCGCCCGTGTGCTTGCCCGACCTGATGTGCCGATAATGGCTTTCATAACTGATTTTCTTGCCGCCTTCGTGGTTGAGTGCACCACAGATTTGCTGAGTGTTCCACTGATTGTCGAGCAGTAATATTTCTGCCC
>JASDVE010000095.1:0-1667 GCA_041891195.1 Myxococcota bacterium
AAAGACGACGTCTGACTATTTGTCTTTACGAAATGTTGTCGGTGATCATGTCGTCCGCCGGCGAGAGCTGTGCGGCGTGCTTGAACGATCCAACGATCATGGGCCATTCGAAAGAGTCCACGGCGCTGAGCGCCGTACAACGTCGTCGCCCTTGAGTCTCAAACCCTCCGCTCGGTAGTCACTACTGCAGCGCAATCAACAAGGAACCATCAATGAACGCCAAAGAAGCTCTTGCCTTTGCGAAAAAGAACGACTGCGTCATGGTCGATCTTCGATTTACCGACTTTGTCGGAACGTGGCAGCACTGCTCTGACCCCATCGACTTCATCGACGAAGACGTGTTCGAAAATGGCCAAGGCTTCGACGGGTCGTCGATTCGCGGTTGGCAGGCGATCGACGAGAGCGACATGCTCATGATCCCCGACCCCTCGACGGCCTTCATTGACCCCTTCTACAAGCACAAGACGTTGGTGATGATCTGCGACATCTACGATCCGATCACCCGCGAGCGCTACGCGCGCGACCCGCGCTACATCGCAACCAAGGCCGAGACCTATCTGACCCAGAGCGGCATTGGAGACACGGCCTTCTTTGGCCCCGAAGCCGAGTTCTTCGTGTTCAGCGATGTGCGTTTCAGCACGGGTTCAGATCACGGTTACTTCTCCGTTGATTCCCCCGAAGCCTCGTGGAACTCCGGTGCCGAAGAGCCCGGTGGCAACCTCGGCTACAAGGTGCGCGCCCAGGAGGGTTACTTCCCGACGCCGCCGACAGACACCTTGCAGGACCTGCGCAGTGAAATGTGCATGGTGATGAAGGACCTCGGCATCACGATCGAAGCCCAGCATCACGAAGTCGCGACTGCGGGACAGTGCGAGATCGACATGAAGTTCAGCCCATTGCGCGACATGGCCGACCAGCTCATCAAGTACAAGTACGCAGTGAAGAACGTCGCCACGGCGAATGGTGTGTCGGCGACCTTCATGCCCAAGCCGGTCTTCGAAGGCAACGGCTCGGGGATGCACTGCCATCAGTCGATCTGGAAGAATGGCGATCCGCTGTTCGCCGGCGACGGGTACGGTGGCTTCAGCGACTTGGGCTTGCACTACACCGGTGGCATTCTCGCGCACAGTCGAGCGTTGGCTGCATTCACGAACCCGACCACGAACTCGTACAAGCGACTCGTGCCGGGCTACGAAGCACCGGTCAATCTCGCCTTGTCGAGTCGAAACCGGAGTGCCTCGTGCCGCATCCCGATGTACAGCAACAGCCCCAAGGCGAAGCGCATTGAGGTTCGATACCCGGACCCGACCGCAAACCCCTACCTCGCTTTCAGTGCCATGTTGATGGCGGGCATCGACGGGATCGAGAACCAGACCTCCCCCGGCGATCCGCTCGACAAGAACATCTATGCACTGTCGGCGGAAGAGCGATCCAACATCGCGTCAATGCCGGGGAGCCTCGAAGAAGCGCTCACCTGCCTCGAAGAGGATCACGACTTCCTTCTCAAGGGCGACGTCTTCACGGAAGACACCATCAAGTCGTGGATCGACTACAAGCGCGAAGAAGAGTGCGACCCGGTTCGCTTGCGACCGCATCCGCACGAGTTCGAGCTCTACTATGATATTTAGGGCGGATATTTAGGGCGGATATTCAGGGCGGACATTTAG
>JASDVE010000095.1:1677-6868 GCA_041891195.1 Myxococcota bacterium
GTTTAGAAGGATCAGCAGCTCCGTCGCGAATCGCGGCGGGGCTGCTTTCGTTTTGCGCTCGGGTGCGGCAGGCGAAAATGCTGCCGCGGGCTATCTGCGGGAGCCCCTTGGGGTAAACTTAAGATTTTCGCTGTATTGTCGATTTAAAGTGGATAAATTTCCCACGTACAGTCAAGCTCAGGAATCGTGATGGCCGTCGAAGACAATCAGAGCCCAGAAAGTGCAGGCCCCTCCCGGAGGCTTCAGTCCGCAATCCGCATGCTGTTGCGGCCGCTCGTCCATCTGCTGCTTTCGAAGCAGGTCACGTTCCCGATTCTGACCGGCATGCTGAAGGAACTCTACGTCGAGGTCGCGGGCGAAGAGTTTGAGATCGCGGGAAAGCGCCAGACCGACAGCCGCATCAACCTACTGACCGGCATCCACCGCAAAGACGTGCGCCGGCTGCGCGAAGAGACCCTGGCCCCGGAGCCCCAAGAGAGCCCGCGCCCGCGCTCGGTCACGCTCGGTGCCCAGATTGTCGCGCGCTGGACGGGCAGGCCGGAGTTTCAGGACGAAGATGGCGCCCCGCGCGCACTCCCCCGCAAAGCGGTGCCTCAAGAACTGAGCTTCGATGATCTGGTTTCTCAAGTGAGCCGCGACATTCGTCCGCGTTCGATCCTCGACGAATGGCTTCGCCTCGGCGTTGTTACTGTCGATGATCGCGACCGCGTTGTCCTCCACGGCGACGCCTTTATCCCGAGTCGCAGTTTCGAAGAAATGGCCCATTCACTGGGTCGCACGCTTCACGACCACATCGCGGCAGGCGCGCACAACCTGCTGGACGAAGAGCCGCCGATGTTGGAGCGCAGCGTTTACTACGCCGGGCTCAGCGAGGAATCGGTCGCCGAACTCCTGGCGCTTGGAGAAGAGCGCGGCATGGAAGCGCTCCACGCAGTCAACCGCCGCGCGATGGAACTGCAGGAACAAGACGGCAAGCGTGGTGGTGCACTCCACCGCATGCGACTCGGCATCTACTCGTTCCGCGCAAAGCGTGGAGACAAGACCTATGCAGATTAAGGCGTACGCGTTCGCGCTGCTGTTGCTCGTCTTGCCCTTCTCTGCGGGAGCAGAAAACCCATGCGCGTCGGTGCCGAACGCTTCGGGGGTTCAGCTTGCGAACTCGGACGCTGGCATTGGGGGCACCGGCTATAGCACCGGCGATAGCGCCGGCGACGAAAGCGGTATCGGGGGAACGGGACGCACAGGTGGCGACGAAAGTGGCATCGGAGGGACGGGCTACCAGGGTGGCGACGAAAGCGGGATAGGGGGTACCGGGATCCGCGGAACCATCACCGCCTTCGGAAGTATTTGCGTCAATGGCCTGCGGGTTCACTACGACGACGAAACCCCCGTGCTCGAAGACGGTGAAGCGTCGAACACCCAAGCGCTTGCAATTGGACAAGTCGTCACCATCGAAGCCACAGGCACAGGGGATGACCTCAAGGCGTCCAAGGTCGCAATTCAAAGTGTGCTCGCGGGAAAGATCACCGCTGTCGACGTCAAGCGAGCGCGGCTGACCGTTATGGGTCAGACCGTAATCTTGCCCGACGTATTCACTCTCGAACTCAAGGTTGGCCAGCGCGTTGTTGTCAGTGGGCTGCGACGACGCGATGGCATGATCGACGCGTCGCACGTTACCCGTCGCACAGAAGAACAACCCGACGGTGTCGCGGGGATCGCGCACTGGCTGGATGACGATGTACTCGACGTGGGTGGGGTACGCATTGCGGCGCAGCGCACGCGTACGACGGAAATTCGTGACGGCGACTTTGTGCATGCGAGTGGGACATGGAATGTCGAGCAGTCGAGAATCGAGACGTCGGTGATTCGCGCCGCCGCCGGCTTCGACGACACAACTTCGCGTCTTTCCATTGAGGGCTTCATCGAGCGACTGCCGGGTGATGATCGCGCCTGGATCGGTGGCGTTGAAATTGACCGCGCGAGTTTGGACCGTGTCGCCAAGCGCCCCGACGTGCCGGTGCGCGTATTGGGCGTGAGGGACAACGCGGGGCGAGTGCGGATCGACGCGATTCGTCGGCTAGAAGTGCCGCACCGCACGCGTCCCATACTCAGAGTCAAGCCGAGCAGCGTCGACGAACGCACGAAGCCCGTCAAGCCGCAGGTGCACCACAACCCTAGAATCGATCGACCAAAGCCCCTCGATCGACAGAGGCCGCCTGAGCGCCTCCAGCGTCCGGCTCTTCCTTCGCGCCCCGAGCCGATCGACCGTCCCCCGGTGCTCGATCGTCCCACGGTGATCGACCGCGTTCCGACCAAACCGTAACACCCGGGTTAGCGCGAAGCCTTGCTACTTCAGTCCGAATACCTGGTCGATCGGATACAACCCAGCTCCGCGTCCGACCAACCAAGCCGCCGCGCGAACCGCACCACTCGCAAAGTGTTCTCGGGTGGCTGAACGATGAATGAGTTCGACGCGCTCACCATGGCCGACGAACATCACCGTGTGCTCGCCGGGGTTGTCGCCGCCGCGCAAGGTTTGGATGCCGATCGCCGCGTCGGGACGTGCACCGATATCACCAGCGCGTTCAAGCACCAGATGGTCTTCAAGGGATTGACCGCGTCCCTTGGCGACCGCCTCCGCGAGAAACAAAGCCGTGCCGCTCGGCGCGTCGCGCTTTGCTTTGTGGTGAATCTCGAAAAGCTCGGCATCGAACTCGTCGCCCAAAAGACGGCTTGCTTCTCTCGACAACCAACCCAACACATTCACGGCGAGTGAAAAGTTGGCGGCGTGGATCACGGCAATGCGCTGTGCGAGGGCAGCGACTTCCGCACGTTCTTCAACACTCAACCCCGTTGTGCCCGTGACATACGCAACGCCCGCGTCTGCTGCCGCGCGCAAGTTCGTCAGCGTCGCCGTTGGGATCGAAAAATCGATCACGACGTCACAGCCTTCGAGCGCCGCTTTTACATTGTCGGTTACGACCACGTCCTCTTCGACAGCCGTGCCCAAGTCGGGATGCCCGGCACGCTCGAGCGCCGCACCAAGCCGAAGCTCGGGATGGATCGCCACCTGAGCCCGAATCTGTTCGCCCATGCGACCGAGTGCGCCGACCACGAGCACGCGTTTCTGATTCGCGATGTCTTCAACAGCCACTAGAGAATCCCCGCTTCTTTCAACGTCGCTTCCAGGCGGTCGCGATTCGGTTGCGTGATTTGAGTAAGAGGCAGGCGGATGTCGTCTTGCACGAGACCCATGAGGGCAAGTGCTGCCTTCACGGGGATCGGGTTGGTTTCACAGAACAGCGCGTTCATTACGGGCAAAAGCTCGTGATGGATCTCTCGTGCGCGGTTGACGTTGCCGGCCTGGAACGATGTATAAAGTTCGAGCATGCGCTTCGGAGCCACGTTCGACGTCACCGCGATCGAACCTTTGCCGCCAACGGCCATCACAGGCAAAAGCAGAGAGTCGTCTCCCGATAGAATTGTGAAGTCACTCGGGCACAGCGAAATGAGTTGCGAAATTTGATCGAGATCGCCGCACGCTTCTTTTACGCCCACGATGAACTTGTGCTCCGCGAGTCGGGCAATCGTTTCGGGCAGCATGTTTGACGCCGTACGGCCCGGGATGTTGTAAAGCATCAACGGGATCTGGGTTGCGTCGGCGATCGCGACGAAGTGTTCGATCAACCCCTCTTGGGTGGGCTTGTTGTAGTAGGGCGAGAGCAGCAGTGCGCCCGTTGCGCCCGCGTCCTTTGCGTATTGGGTAAAGCTGATCGCTTCGCGGGTGTTGTTCGACCCTGTGCCGGCAATGACGGGAACGCGTCCCGCTGCAGCCGAAATCACAATGTCGATCACGTCGTTGTGTTCGTCTGCGGACAGCGTGGCGGATTCGCCCGTTGAGCCGCAGGGCACGAGCCCCGCAATACCCGCTTCGATCTGTTGTGCGACGAGGTTCCGCAATGCGGCTTCGTCGACCTTGCCGTTTTTGAATGGCGTGATGAGTGCGGTGAAGATTCCCTCAAACATGATCACACCTCCTCGAGCGGGATCGTGCCCGTAAAGACTGTGGCCGCGGGCCCGGTCATCAAAACGGATGAGGTGTTGTCGGGCCATTCGATCGTCAGCTCACCACCGCGAAGTTCAATGGTGACTTTGCGATCGACGACACCGCGCAACATGCTCGTCACGCCGACCGCGCACGCGCCACTGCCACATGCCAACGTTTCGCCGGTACCGCGTTCCCACGTGCGCTGCTTGATATGCGTGCGGTCGATGACCTGAATGAACTCGACGTTTGCTTTGTTAGGAAACGCGGGATGCAATTCGATCGCAGAGCCAAGCGTATGCACGGGAGCCGTTTCGACATCGTCGACAACCACCACCGCGTGCGGGTTCCCCATGGACACCGAACACAACGTGACCTTGATTCCATCGACGTCGATCTCGACGTCGAGCACCGGGCCATCGCCACTGCCAAGCGTGGTGGGGATCTTCGCGGGTTCGAGCACGGGCAAACCCATGTCGACATGGAACAAGTTGTTCCCCGCCGCACTGGGTTTCTGGATCCCGGCCAACGTTTCGACCGTGATCGCGTCCTGGGTCGTATGCCCTTCGTCGCGCAAGAACTTGTAAAAGGCCCGCAACCCGTTGCCGCACATCTCAACCTGTGAGCCGTCGGCGTTGTAGATGTCCATACGGAAGTCGGCATTTTGAGAATTGCGCACAACCAAGACCTGGTCGGCGCCGATGCCGAAGTTGCGGTGGGCGACGCGCCGCGAAAAGCTGGCAAGGTCGTCGGGCATGGGGTCGCGGATCGCGTCGAGAACGACGTAGTCGTTGCCTGCGCCGTGCATTTTGGTGAAGCGGATTTCTTTGGGTTGGTTGCTCATTGGAGTCGATCCTATGCCAAAAAAGTCTGACGAAAAAGTCGCTTGATAAATGGGTTGGACGTGGACCGAGATCTCCGCCGGGTGCCGGCGCGTTTGAACTCTCGCTCCAAGCCGCCGTACCCGTCGATTGTTTGTCGGCAACCGGGCAGCACGCCTTGGGGGTCGGGCGGCCGCAAGCGAACGTGCGGGCGCCCTAACGCTTCGGGGACTTCTTCTTGTCGCCGTCGTCACTTGCGTCTGGTGTTTCCGCGGGCGTGGCCGGGGCCGCGTCGGCGGAAGCGCTCACAGCCGATGAACTTGGC
>JASDVE010000096.1:0-6857 GCA_041891195.1 Myxococcota bacterium
ATGCAGCGCGTCGGCAGGCGTGCTGCCCTGGGCAACAGGAGCCAAGTCGAGAATTGAGAACTGAGTCATTGGGTGTCCGTAGGGTTTGGCCCTGTGAAGTGGACCTGCAAGTATAACGCGAACCTCTCATGCAAGAGACCTGTATAGGGGCCAATGCATCCGCAGACCGCGCCTCTGCTCAACACGTCTCCGGGCTCGCACCCCACAGCAGAAACCGAACCTTCAGGCCGGCTCCGCGATTCAATACGTCGATCAATTTCAGGTCGAGCTTCGAATTTGCGGGGGATGACTCCTTCTCAGAGGCCTCCATAGGCGTTAATCTACAAGCGCTCGAGTTGGCACCCGCCATTCACTATTCGATTGGGACCGCGCGCGCCCGCGCACAAGGAGAAGCTCGCATGAGCTGCCCCCGCGCTATCGACGTCCGGTTCTTCCTTCTATTCGTAAGTCTGGCTGTGGTCCTCGGAGTTGCGGTGGGCTGTGACGACTCCTCCGCGAGTCTCGCACCGGAAACGACCGCCGACGCAACCCCGACTGTCACTCGACAGCGAGTTGAAACCGTTGTGGTACGAAGCGGCGCACTAGAGGCGAAAGACAGGACCTCGGGTGTTGTGCACGCGTTCCACAAGGCGCGTGTTACGGCCGAGATCCAGGCTCGGGTCCTTCGACGCGCAGTCGAAAGTGGCGACCGGGTCGAAGCTGGCCAGGTTCTTGTGGAACTCGATGCCACCCGACTCGAACTCGAAGTCCAGCACGCTGAAGCCACGCTTCGCGCGCATTCGAACGACTTAAGACATGCACAGCGTGAACATGATCGCGGCGAAAAACTCGTCTCGAATAACGCGATCAGCACACAGCAACGAGACGACCTCAGGCACAACCTCGACAGCGCAAGCACTGCGCGAGACCTCGCGCGCGTCATGCGCGACACCTCAAAGCGGAACCTCGAAGACGCCCAAATTCGAGCGCCATTCGCGGGCAGCGTTGATTCGCTCGCGGTCGACGTGGGCGACTACGTCTCTCAAGGATCCGCTGTCGCAACGGTCGTCGAACTTTCGCGGGCCAGAGTCTTTGCTGGCGTCACTGCGCAGGAGGCCGCGCGACTAACCGGCGCTACAGTTGCCTGGGTTCAGTTCACAGCGCTCGGCGGCGGCGAGGTCGAAGCAGAACTGAAGAGCGTCGGAAACGTCGCGAGCATGCGCGACGGCACCTACAGCGTCGAGCTATGGGTCAACGAGCCGCCGGAAGGTTTGCGCGACGGGATGGTCGCGAGCGTGCGATTGCCGATTGGCAATCATGCCCCGCTCCCGCTCGCACCTCGCGCCGCACTGATGCGCAGGTCTGGCAGCCCCGAAGTGTTCGTCGTCGAGCACAAAGGCGAAGAACAGATCGCCCGGCTGCGTATGCTGCGGACGGGTCGAAGTGCTGGTGACTGGATCGAAGTCCACCAAGGGTTGGCCGATGGGGACGAAGTCATCGTCAACGGACAATTCGCGCTACGTGACGGGATCGCGATCGTGGTCGACTCCCAGTCCGCTAGCACGCGCTAAAACGACGAATTCATGGAAAGCCTGATTCGATTCTTTGTACAGCGCCACGTCGTGGTCAACGTTCTTACAATGGCGATCATTGCCATCGGCATTTTCACGGTCATGACAACCCGGGTTGAAGGCTTCCCGGCGATGGACCTGCCGACGTTCTTGATTTCGGCCCAGCTCCCCGGCGCATCAGCACGCGACGTTGAAGCAAAGATTACGATTCCGCTCGAAGAAGCCATCTCTGAAGTCGACGGGGTGCTTCATTACACGACCGTCATCACGCAGAACCGCAGCATGACGACGGTCGACCTTCACGACGACACCAAGACCGAAGACATCATGGAGGCCGATCGCGAATTGCGCGCGGCGATCGACTCCATATCCGAGTTTCCGGCCGAAATGCGAAACAAGCCGCAGACGTTTCGCATGGACCCGTCCAAGCAGCCGATACTCGAAATTGCGATCGCAGGCTCTGCGCTAGTCCTGCCCGAGTTCGTCAAGAAACTCGAACGAAAGCTGCGTCAGCTAGAAGGTGTCGGCGATGTCGGCATTGTAGGTCTCCCTGACCCGGAGCTAAGGGTCTTCGTCGACCCCGACCTCGCACGCACCCACGGCATCACTCTTCTCGACGTCGTTGGCGGTTTGGAAAAGCGCAACGTCTCCGCAACCGGCGGGTCTCTCGAAGTCTCGCGCGACCGACGACAGATCGTCATGTGGGGACGCTTCGATACCCCCGAGCAAGTCGGCAATGTGATTCTACGATCCGACCCTAACGAAGGTGTCCTGCGCGTACGCGACGTCGCGCGCGTGGTATTGGGGCGCGAAGACACGGGCCTGATCGTCGGCACCAACGGCCGCGCTGGCATCTCGGTAATTCCGTCAAAGCTCAAAGACGCAGACCTCTTAAAGACGCGCGACCGCGTCCTCAAGGCCATCGCGTCGACACCCTTCCCTCCCGGTGTTGATCATTCGATCGTCAACGACAGCTCTTATGAGATTCGCAACCGACTCAGCATCATCGGAAACAATGGCGCCATTGGTCTCGCCCTCGTGGCACTCATCGTCTTTATCTTCCTAGCACCGTCCGCTGCCACTTGGGTCTGCCTCGGCGTCCCACTTGTGATCCTGAGTGTCGTGGTCGTGATGCCCGGCTTCAACGTGACGATCAACTTCATGTCGACGATTGCATTCGTCGTCGTACTGGGCTTGTTGGTTGACGACGCAGTGGTCGTTGCCGAAAAAATCCTACTCAAGCGACAACAAGGCCTCTCGCCGGTCGATGCGGCGATTCAAGGTGCGACCGAAGTCGCAAGCCCCGTCATCGCGTCGGCATTGACCACCCTGGTCGCGTTCGCGCCCATCATGGCAATCGGCGGCTTCGCACAACGGATCATGTGGCAGCTACCGGCGGTGGTCTGCATGGCCCTCGCGCTTTCCCTCGTTGAATCGTTTCTTATCTTGCCCGCGCATATGTCGATGGTGCGCGGCGATTCAATGCCGCGTCCAAAACGAAAATTCATGCTCGACCTCGAAGACCGCTACCGGCGAGCTCTGCAAAAGGCGATGCCCAGACGCGGCCGAATCATTGCAGTCTTCGCAGTCGCCTGGCTCTTCGTGATGGTCGTGATCGCACCGCGTATGCAGTTCGAGTTCTTCCCCCAGGACAGTGCCGTTGGCTACTTTTTGAAGGTCAATATGCCAGTCGGCACCCCGATTGAGCGCACCGAGGCGGTCCTCAACGCATTGCAAGTTCAGCTTCCGCCCCTCATGGGCAAAGACCTCGAAGGCATCACCGCGCGCGTGGGCCATCAGAACCCATTCGATCTTGGCCGGGACTACGGCTCGTCAGAGAATGAGGGAATGATCGCGGTCTATTTAGACTTGAACGCGCGGGAACACACTGCCGCGGGATGGATCGAAATTGTTCGCGACAAGCTCCGCATCCCCGAAGACGCCCACGTTGTCTTCGAGCCCGCAATCGACGGGCCCCCCGGGCTCGAACCGATAAGCGTCTACGTGCTTTCGAACGACGACAATGCGCGACGTGAAGTCGCCCTCGAGATCCAAAGCTTCATCAGCGAAAATGGTGCGATCGACGTTTCGATCGATGAACGCCCGGGCATGCGACAGATCGATCTCAACCTAGACTACGAAAAGCTCGCCATGCGGGGCCTCGACGCCGCGGCCGTTGGCAACACATTACAAGCCGCTTTCTACGGCATCATTGCAACCGAGATTCGCGACCTCGACGACACGATCGACGTGCGCGTTCTCTTTGAACCCGCGGCGCGACAATCCATCGACGCGTTGCTCGAAACCCAGGTCAGAAATTCGCGCAATGAACTCGTGCTGTTGCGCGACGTAGTCTCCCCCGAAGAGATGCCCGCGCTCGCGGCGATTCGACACCGCGACGGGATTCGTGCTGCCAACGTGACCGGTGGGTTGGGGGAAAACAGCAAGTTCACCGCGACTTCGCTTGCTGTCCTGATGGAGAAAGAACTCTTTCCTCGTTACAAAGATCGCGACGACATCGAACTCGAAATGTCTGGTGAAGTCATCCAAACACGACAAGCCACTGGCGACTTGGGCATTGTCTTTATCCTGAGTGTCCTCGGCATCGGCTGCATCATCGCCATCATGCTCGGCTCGTTTCTGGAAGCTTTCTTCGTCGTCGCCGTGGTTCCGTTTTCGGTGGCCGGTGTCACCCTCACCTTCTTTCTTCATGGCATGCATTTTTCAATGCTTGCCATGATGGGCACCATTGGTCTTGCGGGTGTCGTCGTAAACGCATCCATTGTGATGATCGATGCCGTGCATCGGGAACAAAAGAAAGTCGTCCACGCCGACGACATGACCCGGCTCGCGGCCGTCATCGACGCTCTCGTCGGGCGGCTTCGACCCATCCTTGTGACCACCCTCTCAACCCTCGGCGGGGTGCTCCCCACCGCTTACGGCCTCGGCGGTTACGACGCGGTGATGTCCCCGATGTCCTTGGCACTCGGATGGGGGCTCGCGATCTCGACCACCGTTACGCTGTTCTTGGTTCCTGCGCTCTACATCACGGCGAACGACTGGACCCGCCGCATCGACGCGTGGCGCGGCCGAGACCATGCCGCCGGCGCGAGGTCAGTCGCGTCTGTTTAGCCGCTCAGGCCGAGCCGTCTGATGACAGGTCGGCATCAGGCCGCTCGGGCTTAGTCGTTCATCACGTACGCGCCGTCGAGCATCTTGACTTCGTCGTTCCAAACCCGCTCATAGCGCGCGGCATCGTGGTCCGGCTTTCGCATCATCTCACGACACGCGGCGATTTGAACGTCATTGCTGGTCGACTGACTCATCAGCGTGAGCGCGTGCCCAGAAAGATCTTGCACCATAAACTCGAAGATCTGGTCGAGTAGATCGTCTCCGATTGCATAGCCGTCTCGGTTTTCGAGGATGAGCTGCGCGTACACCACCAACGCAAATATCTCGCCAGCGGCCAACAAGAAGTCAACATCCTTCATTTGATCCGGGCCCGGAGGCGCCTCGGCCAACATGCTGCGGAAGAGCTCAACCTGTTCCGCGAACACAAGCGCGTTCGGTACGTTGGTCGATTCGAAGGCAGGCTTGTAGTCATGGAACTGAATTTGGCCAAGACCGCGGGTTGACCCTTGATCGAATAGAAAGTCATCGTTTCCGTCGTGATCTTGCCGTGCGACCTCAGGGTATTCGGCCGGATTGAAGAAGAAGTTCGGCATGAACTTCGAGATCAACGCGATATTGACGTGCACGGTGCCTTCGAGCTTCGGCAACGCACGGATGTCGACCGCCGCTTGGCTGAAGTAAGTGTCTTTTTCAAACCCCTTGGCCGCGATGGCGTCCCAGATCAAGTTGATCACGGCTTCGCCTTGGGTGGTGACCTTCATCTTTACCATCGGGTTGTAGAGCAAGTAGCGACGGTCTTCAGGAGACGCGACTCGCATGTAGTCCGAAGCGCGCAGGGCGAAGAGCTTCATTGCCACCAAGCGCGCGTAGCCTTCTACAAACATTCGACGAACATGAGACATGTTCGTCACGGGTGATCCGTAGAGAACTCGGTTGTTCGCGTGAGTAATCGCCTCGTAGAATGCGTGGGTGCTGATACCGATTGAGGCCCAGCCGAGGTTGTACTTGCCGATGTTCACCGTGTTGAGCGCGGCGTTCCAAGCTTCGCGGTCGCGGTGCAGAATATCAGCTTCGCTTATCGGGTAGTCGCGCAGCTCAAACTCGGACACGTAGTTCTGGCTCGCAACCACGTTCTTCACGAGGTGGTAGTTCGGGTGCTTGGGATCCGCGGCAAAGAAAATGTATTCATCGCCGTCTTCCATCCGGCCGAAGGTCGACACGATGGCGGCTTCGTTTCCGTTTCCGATGTAGTACTTGCGACCGTTCGCGAGCCAACCGTCGCCATTTTTCGTGAGCACCATGTCGGTTGAATAGATGTCCGCGCCGTGCGTCTTTTCCGAAAGGCCAAAGGCGAAGATGCCCCCGTCTTCGAGGGCGGCTGCAGTCTTCTTACGCAGTTCCTTGTTTGGGCTCATCCAGATCGGACCGAGACCGAGAACGGAAACCTGCCAGGTGTACCAGTACTGCAAGCCGTAGAAGCCCAAGATCTCGGCGAACTCACAATTGCGCCAGGTATCCCAACGCGTGTCGGCTGCGCCCTCGCCTTCGGGAGTGCACATGGATGCAAAGATCCGTTCTTCGCGAACGAAGTCGAGAAAGTCGGCGTACCAGGGGCGGTCGTAGTAGTCCTCGAGTAAGCGCGCCTTTCCCTGTTGTTCGAAGAACTCGACGGTTGTCTGCATAATTTCCGGAGTTCTTGCGTCGGGATAGGAACGATCGAGCTTCTTCGGGTTGAGCAGAACCATGAGAGGACCCCTTTCTAAAAGAGAGCGACACCACGCAACAAGGCAGGCAAAACAAAACGCTTTTACTACGGAGTTGCGGCGCGCAGACGCCAATCGTACATTTTTTGGATCAACGCTGCGGGCCCAATCGATCGAACTCTCAATAAATTGACATGACGATTGACCGGGAGGCGCTTGATATCCGGAGAGACGGCCAGTGGGTTCAGGAGCCCTTTCGCCTCTCTTACAGTATTGAATTCGATGCGAACTCGGCCGTTTCAATCGAATAGGAACTCCACGACGACTAAATCGCGCCGACCACGGGCGAACATCGTGACAACTGGCATCATCAGGTCGGACGTCTGCGCTCGCCCAACATGTACACGGGCACCAAGCGTTGAAAACAAGACCCTATAATCGCCTCGCCCTTCAGGTCGAGGCACGCTGAGGC
>JASDVE010000097.1:0-6845 GCA_041891195.1 Myxococcota bacterium
TGCCGGGACGCACCCGCGACCTCAGTCTCGGCGGGCCGTGCATAGCAACTTCATCTCCCTTCGACCTGAAGTCCGTCAATCGAATCGCCTTCTCGCTACCGGGTCAAGACCCCCTGCTCTTGCAGGTTTCGGGTTGCTGGCAGCGGGAAGAGAGTTCGGCCGAATTGATGCTCACCGGCCTTTCGTTCGATTATATGACCGATTCCGACCTGGACGCGATCTGGAACTTCGTCCTGGACAGCGGCAAGTACCTCGCGCGCTTTCTTTCCGAACATTCGGAGATCCACGAACTCGGTCTCGAAGACGCCGTCGGCCTTTCTCAAATGACCCGGTATCGCGACATCCCCGCGCGGCACACTCTGTACCGGCAAGGCACGAGCAAACCCGGAGAAGACAGCATCTACATGCTCCTCGAGGGATCCGTCATTTTGCAGGTTCGTGCCCGAGACGCAGTCGACATTGAAATTGCGCGTCTGGAACCCGGACAGTTTTTTGGCGGTTTCCCCGTCTTGGCAGACGTGCCCCATGTCGACACGGCGGAGACGGCCACCGATGTGCGTCTGCTCGAAATCGACCGGAACGCATTCGAATATATTCGGATCGCCAAACCCTGGCTGGGCTACCGCCTTGGCTCCGCAATGCTGCGCATCTCGGCCCAGCGGCTGAGCACCTTGTTTGAACGCGTGCGCGATCGGCTCTAAATTACCCCGTCGAGCGACTCCCACGTGTCCTTCGACCGCGTCGCGCTTCCCGTTCCCAAAAGTGACACTTGGAACCGACCACCTTTGCAGGACGCCGGGACAAGGTATGCTGCCGGGCCCCGAAACACGGCGTGCATCTTCATCCCGCCTGAGGCTGGCAGAAGAGCCGAGCGATGAGACAAGAAGCTCCGGAGATCTGCGTGGAAGACAAGCTCGTATTCTTGATTGGCGCTCCGCGCTCCGGTTCTACCCTGCTTACCCGCATGCTCGGCGCGCATTCCAAAATTCACGCTCCCGCAGAACCGCACTTGCTCACGCCCCTCGCCCACCTTGGTTTCTACGACAGTGTCGAGAAGGCTCCCTATGACCCGGTGATCGCTCGGGCGGGCATCCGCGAAGTGGTCGCCGACATGCCGAACGGCGAAGCGGACTACTTGCAGTCCTTGCGCGCGTACACCGACGCAATTTATGACAAGTTGCTGGCGCCTTCGGGTCGCGAACTTTTGCTGGACAAAACCCCCGCCTACGCGCTCGTGCTCGACTTTGCCGCACGACTTTACCCAAACGCCAAGTTCGTCGTCCTGACGCGTCACCCCCTCGCGGTTTGGTCGTCATTCGTAACTTCGTTCTTTGATGGCGACCACGAAGTGGCGCACAACCACAACCCGCTGATGGAACGCTATGTCCCCGCGATCGCTCGCTTCTTGCGCGAGCGTCCGGTCGACCTGCATCACCTTCGCTACGAAGAAATGGTAAGCGAACCGGAAGCGCATATGGAAAAACTATGCGCTTACCTCGAAGTTCCATTCGAGCCAGGCATGGTGAACTACGGAGATCAGGCGGGCAGCTCGAAGTCTGCTACCCGCGGACTAGGCGACCCGATGACGGTGGCCAAGGAATCGCGCCCCACCACCGCGTCCCTTGCGAAATGGGCCCAAGACATGACCGGTCGCCCTGACAAGGTCGCCCAGTGTGAAGAAATTTTATCCGCCCTACTCGACGAAGATCTCGAGACGTGGGGGGTCACGCGAAAAGAAGTCCAAGCCCAACTCTCGGACATCGACCTTCAGGGCCAGCCGCAGAAACGACCGAAAACAACGCGCCACACGCTTGAGCGCAAGCTACTCGTGATGCTGCGTCGCAACATTCATCACAATGCGCTGGGCAAGTTGGTCAAGAGAGTGCGAAACATCTGCGATGTGCTGTTACGATGACGTGGTCCTCGAACCCGATAGATGAATGCGCCCCGGAACAACGCCACCGCGTAAACAAGCGAGCCACGTGACGACTGACGACGACAAAACCGAATCTGAACCGCGCAATTTCATTGTTCGTGGATGGCGGATCTTGTGGACCGCAACCCGGCGATACTTCGTCGCGGGCTTGGTGGCATTCGCTCCGATCGGCATCACGTTCTGGGCCATTGCCTGGATCATCGAACGTCTCGACAACCTGCTTTTGCCTCGGGTCATCAGTTGGTTCTTCCCGGGCGCGGAACACCCCATTGATCTCCCGCCGTTGGTCGGCGCGCTCTTTACGTTCTTAGTCATCTTGCTCTCCGGCGTCTTCGTTCGGCATTTTTTCGGTGGGGAACTCGTTCGAGGTTGGGAGCGGCTGCTCGCGCGCGTTCCGGTAGCCCGAAGTATTTATCACGGCGTCAAGCAGCTCTTCGAATCGATCGTCGCCGGCGGACGAACTTCGAGTTTCAACACGGTGGTCTTGGTGGAGTATCCGCGAAAGGGACTATGGGCTCTCGCGTTTACAACCGGAGATTCGCGAGGTGCCATGGAGAAAGCGTTCCCTGGTGAGCACATGGTGAACTGCTTCGTTCCCACGACTCCAAACCCAACGTCAGGATTCTATCTCTTGATTCCGAAGCAGGAAATTCGCGAAATCGACCTCACCGTTGAGGACGCGTTCAAGGTAATTATGTCCGCCGGGCTGGTGACACCTGGCGTAACCAATGGCGTGACGGCGGCAGTTCCAGCAACAACGCCTGACGCATAGGCGCATAGGCGCGTAGATGCGTAGATGCGTAGATGCGTAGATGCGGCAATTTGCGCACTCGCTAGCGATTCGAAATTCGGCACTGAATTTCAGGCCGATTCATCAGCGTCAGCGTGTTCCTGCCTTCGAGCAGAGAGATGAGCTCGGGCTTTTGCGCAAGCTGTTTAGCCGGTTTCTCAACGGGGTCGACCCCAACTCGCGCATCGTCGCGAAACACCTCGACGTCGTCCGACGCTTTTCGACTCACGATCTCAAGGGTCACGAAGGCTGAGCGCGGTGTCGTGTGCCACCTGATACAACGAACATCGATGCAGGTCGCGTTCGGACACCCCATTTTCGATCAACGTCCAGAAACGTTTGTCAGCCTGAAGTTTGGCGATTTTTTCTTCGTTGAAAAACTCTTGTAACCCACTCAGCACAGAACCTGGGTTTGACGCAAGACCGGCAATGAGCCGCGTTCCGGGCTCTATGCCGTGTCCTCAGTCTCGCTGGGGTTTCGCGTAGCCGATTTCAATAATCGTGTAGACGGTGGTGCCCTTTGGACGAACTACTTTGACCTCGTCGTCGAGGTTCCGCCCCATGAGCTGTCGGCCAACCGGCGAATTCATACTGATCGCTCCCTGAGCGGGATCAAATTCGTCTGGCCCGACAATTCGGTACTGAACGCTTTCGCCCTCTTCGTCTTCTAGAATGACCCATGCCCCAAAGTTCTCCTTGTCGTCGCGGTCAGGTGACGCACGGACAACCGTCAGTGCGTCAAGCCGCTTTTTCAGAAAACGCAACTTCGAATCGATTTCGCGCAGGCGTTTCTTCCCGTAGATGTAGTCCGCATTCTCTGAGCGATCGCCTAACGCCGCCGCGATCGACACTGCTGCTGTCACTCTCGGTCGTTCGACGCGCCACAGCGTTTCGTATACACTTTCCATCGACGCGAACCCTTCGGGCGTGATGTAATCGCTTTTGCTGGCTGGGTTTGATCCGCTCACCGTCCCATGGGTTTTGTTTCTGCGCCCTGACATGTGCGAGCCTTCCAGCTGGTTAAGCGTGAGGTTAAGTCAGTTGACTACAAACAGACGCGATCGGGCAGCGCGCGTGAAAAAAGCTTGATATATTTTTTGCATGTCACCACACGATAAAGACTCTAACGCGGATGAATCAGTGTCTCAGTCCCCCCCTGATCCTCATGCGGCCGCAAATCCAGAAACTGCCCAAGTTCAGAACGAAGAAGAAGAACAAGCACCGACACCGTTCGACCACCCGTTGTTCATGCCGGTGCTCCTCGGCGGCTTGATGTTTTGGTTCGGCTATGACGGTTTCATCAACGACGACCCCGACATGGCGGAACACATCACGTTCAATCGCGTCGGTTTTGCAGTGCTCTTTGTCGGCGCAATTTACACCGGGATCACCGGTTATAAAGAGTGGAAAGAAGACCAGGACAAGTAGCGCGCTGTACGTCGTACGCGAACTTGGTCTGCACGCCATCTCCCGTAGTTCATTCTCTCTCGCGTATTTTTTCCAACTCTCAAGCGATGAGGATTGTTGCTGCGCATTCTGCCAGGCAGATTTCTAGCCCTCTGTTTGTTTTTATGAGCCATGCCGCGCGCGACGTCCCCCATGCCAGCATGGAGGGTGTATTTCTTATCGATCCGCATTCTCGAACGCAGTCGCCATTCCAAGCTGAACTCGTGCGCTCGAACTCTGCTAGCATGGCTTCACAGGCCCGGGATGCCTTCCGATGAGAGAGCACACGCGCCGGTCGAGTAAGACCGTCGCGACGCGAGTCCACAGTTCGTAGCCGCGGCAAACCCGCGTTTTCGGACACTCACCCACCGAGATTCACCGTGACGTCAGCCGAGCCCGTCGTGATCGAACTCAAACCGGGCGCAACCCTGGAAGCTAGCCAGCGTTACCGCGTGATCCGGAGACTCGGGCAGGGGCACTTCGGTTCGGTGTATCAGGGAGAAGCCCTTGGCGCCCATGGACCCGATGCACCACCGCGGGACGTCGCGATCAAGGTGTTGGGAAGTTCAGAGCGCCCCGAGACACGCGTCGCACTCAAACGCGAACTCGCTGCGCTTCGACGCATCGAACATCCGCAGACCCCAAGCCTCTACGACTATTGCATCGACGGGCCCATGGCTTTCGTCGTGATGGAGTACTTCCCTTCGGGCAGCCTGAAAGATGCCCTTTCGTCTCGGGGCCCGCTTGAAGCCAGACAATGCTGGCGCTTGCTTTCCGACTTATTGTTGGCGCTGACCGCCGCACATCGGGCCTCCGTACTGCACCTCGACGTCAAGCCGTCCAATGTTCTGCTCGATGCCAACGGCGGGTATGTACTGACTGACTTCGGTGTGGCCCACGCATCTCGCATGTCAAAAAAACTCTTAATTCAAGGGCAAATCCCGCTGGGACTCGGCACCCACGGATACCGCGCGCCTGAGCAGGCAGATCAACAGGCGGGGGCTTTTGATCTTCGCACCGACCTTTGGGGCGTGGGTGCAACCGTGTGGTCCGCATTCACCGGCGTTGACCTCAACCAACAAGGCCACGCGATGCGCCGAGAAGAAAACGGCTGCATCTTCGGCCTGCGCTCTTTGGCCGACGTCCACCTCGCCTGCCCGCCGGCGCTTGAAAGCGTGGTGATGGATCTGTTGTACCTCGATCCACGACGAAGACCTGGTGGGGCGGCTGAAGTTCTGCGCCGAGTCGACGCGATGCTGAAGGGGACCCGACCGCACACGCCCGCAGCCTCGTCACGTGTCAATAATGTTTCACCGGACGCGGTGAGGGCTGTGATCGAAGCCCTAGTCGATCCGCTCTGGGCGTCGATCTGTCGGACGCCCGGTTTCGATTCACAATTCATGATGTTCGAAGACGGGGACGTGGTATCGGACCCTGCGGATCCGTCCCATCAGACGCATCTGTTGCTTTCGGGCGAGGTTCGGATCGAAGACGGGGATCGACTCGTCGACATCGAAAAGGACGAAGGTGCCTTCATCGGAGCGATTAGCACGCTCACCAACGCAGAACGTCGCGTCACGTTGAGAGCCCAGGGCCGAGTGTGGACCTGCGCGTTCAACGAAGCGGAGTTCGAGCAGTTCATCACGTGCAACCCTTCGGTTGCGGTGCGCATGCTTCGCGGCATGGCGCAGAGGATTGCGAACGGCCCGCGGCGTAATTCCGACTGAGCAGCATCGGCGTCGCCACACGCAAAACGCTTCGCGCTAGAAGCTGTACTTCGCTCCGGCAAAGAAACGATCGTTGTCGCCCGCACCCGTAAAGAAGAAGCTGTCACCAGACTGAAATAGCAAGAAGCCCGCCTCGACACTCAGCGCGTCGATCACGTCATACTCCCCGGACAGGCGCACGATGCTTCCGTCCTGGGCCTTCTCGCCGATCGCGAGCCCAAGCACCGTAAAGTGAAGAGAATCGTTCCAGAAGTTCATGCTGATCCGAAGCGCACTTTCAATCGTGTCTTCTTGGGCGAAGTCGAGGAACAGTTCCATCGAGTCTTCGAAGTCGTTGATGTGGCGCTCGGCAATCTCGAAAACAATATTCACGTCGCTGATGCCGTAGTACTCGATCCCCGCCATGGCATCGACTCGACTTTTTTTGCCCGTGGCCCACATGAATTCGAGACCATCGGTGAATGCCAACTCTGCTTTGAAGAGCCAGGAGCCCACGGTGTAGTTGGCCCCGGTTCCGACCATCCATAGTCGTGCGTGTTCGAAGCGACCGTCATTCAGGTCAAAGTGTGGGGAGTCGTTGTTGAAAAGCGCCGCCTGCAGAGAAACATCCCAGCCACTAAAGACGCCCGTAAGGTTGACTGCGGCTTCCGTGCTCTTCCCAAAGTCCTTGCCGGTCTTCGTTGTTGGATCCGCGAATTCGTCTGCCGGAATGGCAAAGAGATCAGCCGCGATCGGGGCCTTCTTTGGGCTCAAAGACTCTAGAAACGCCATCGGATCCGCCGGAATGAACTCATCGATATCCGGCAAGAAGTCACTCCCCGGCAAGAAGATGATCCCCGGCGTCCTGACGGGGTCGGGGAAGGCAACCAAAGAGCTGATTCTCACGGACTGCGGACTGGGCAGCAAGTCCACCTCAATCCTCGCCAAGCTCCTGACAGACAACGAC
>JASDVE010000098.1:0-6790 GCA_041891195.1 Myxococcota bacterium
CCCACAGACAGAGCCATTGATGGCAAAGATCTCTCAGGGGTCCTCTTCGATGAGTCAGCAAAGACCCCTCATGAATGCATTTTTCATTACAAGGGGACCCCGGACCTCAAGTGTCCCATCACACATAATGCGAGCTGCCCAGGCCTCTGGGCCGCAAGATGCGGCTCCTAGGAAGAGCTGAAATACTCGAATCGCAAAGAGATCGTCTCCAAAAACGGATAACAGCGTGCCCAAGAAATACGGATACAGCGGGGCCTGATAGAACGTCTCGTTGCCGAGCCAGTTTCCGGCTGCAATTTCATGCCCCCAAGCGACGTAGTTTTTCGCGTCCCCTAGAACGAACTCGAGTAGCGGCGTGTCCGCAAGCTCCGCGAGCAACCCAGCCCGCACGCCCAATGCAAGGGCGACCACGAGCCAGACTCGGCTGTGCGTGATTGCACGGTTGGCGATTTCACTCACGGGAGTCAGAGGGGCAATAGAGGGTCATATCGGGTCTTCGTTGGCTCCGTCAACGCGTGTGAGACGTGCCTACGGGTTGCGCAGCTCTTGCAACTCGCAGGAGCACTGCGTCGCGCTAAACCGCAGATGAGCGAACACTAGCCCCGGCGCGAGACGAAAAACACATCACAAACGAATGGGCTCACGTTTATTGCCGACTGCTCAAACGCATCACTTCCAAAATCCTTTGCGACAACAGCCGTGGTAACCTCTCGCATTGCTGCCAAGGAGTGAGCCACCTCATGACTGCGATTCAACGCGGTTACATTCATGACGCACGGTCGGATCTGCTTTGGTTCATCGCGTTGCCCGTGATCGCCATCGCGATCGCCTTCATCTTTCATACTCAGCTTCCCTACATGGCCCAGGCCTCGATCACGGTCTGGATCACGGTGCCGCATCACTATGCGGGTTGGGTCCGGGGTTATGGCCTGGGCGAAGACTGGAGCCAATGGCGGGGGCGACTCATCGTCGGTCCTTTACTTCTGATTCCCACCGTGGTCTTTGGCACCGCGTTTCTGCCGATCACCCTTGCGATCGTGATGATGCTCTGGGACCACCAACACAGCCTCATGCAACAGTATGGGTTTTCGCGCATCTACGACTTCAAGGCGGGCACCGGCGCCCCCAACACCCCAAGACTCGACCTGTGGCTCAGTATCGCGCTCTACCTCAATATGCTGCTGACTGCGCCGCTGTGGGCCGAGCTGTGGATTGCTGAGCTCTACCGGTGGGAGCTTTCTCTTAGCGCCGATTCGATCCATCAACTCCAGACCCTGAGTTGGTCTCTCACGCTCGCTTACTTGCTTTACTACGCGGTGCAAATTCGAAGAGGCCTCTCACAGGGCCATGCCCTGAACCCAATGAAGTACTGGTTCCTGCTTTCGAGCTACGCGCTTTGGTACATCGTGAGCTGGCAGGACTCGTTGGTCTTGTACCTGGTCGCGCACCGCATTATGCACGGTGTCCAGTACATGCTGATGGTCTACTGGTATGTCGACAACAAAGCCGAACGCAACGGGGCGACACCTCGCCTGCTCGGGCGCCTCAATGTTGCTCGCTTCATGCTGTTCGGTGGCTTGTATGCGGTTGCATTTCACTTCGGCACGGGTGGCGACATTTCGGTGATGAGCTTTGGCCTAATCGACGCGCTCCAGGCGGACGATGGCCTGGGGTACACCGCCGAACAGGCGGCCGGGTTCTACGCTGCAACGGCCGTCAGCGCGGCCGCCGCATGTCACTACTACCTCGATTCCTATATTTGGAAGGTGCGTGATCCCAAGACCCAGGAAGGCCTTTAGTGTCCTGGATCAGAACCCACAAGCTGTTGCTCGTCATCTATGCCACCGGGATGTGGCTTGGGATTTCAGAGTCAAACCTGTCGCTTGAGACAAGCGCAGCGCTCGAACAACCCCGGACCTATATCGACGGCGACGATAACGTCGCCGACATTAGTGCTGCGATTTATCCCGGCAGAGCAATGACGCTGTACTACCAGGCCTACCAGGCCGCGCTGTGTTCCCAGCCGACGAATGCGCAAGCGCAAGTCTGCAAAGCGCGCGGTCCGGTAAAGCCGGGCGAGGTCCGCGAACTCATCGAGCAATCCCTCGCCACAGGGAACCGGTCGATCGAATTTGTGCTGTACAACTATGCGGTCGTTCTAGTTCAAGAAGACGCACCTGCAGATCAAATTGATGCCGCCATACGGGACTGGCGCAGCGCGCACCCAACTTCCACACTCCCCGATCCGCGCAATGCGGCAACGAAGTAGACGCTGATGTCCGAATGCCCTGTATGCGCCGGAACCGACGCGCGTCCTTCGTTTACGAAGGACGAATATCGCCACTTTCTTTGCCAAGGCTGTGACGCGCTCTTCCTGCATCCTGTCCCATCGGAAGCAGAACTCGCCGACTACTACGTCGCCCGAGAAGAGGCCACGCGGTCGAGCCAGTGTTGGGACCGTGGCGAGCAAGACTACAAACACTACGAGCCCATTTGGGACGCAGCGCTTCGCAGCATCGAAAGCCACGCGGGCAAGGGGCCGCTGCTCGACGTGGGCTGCGGCGGCGGACAGTTTCTGGCTTTTGCCCGTGAGCAGGGTTGGGACGAGATCGAAGGGATCGAGCTTGCGCCTAGCGCGGCAGCGCGCGCAGCCGAGCACAGTCGCGCGCAGATTCATTCGGTCGATTTCCTCGCCAACGGGTTCAGCGGCGATCGCTACGCGGGGATCACCATGTGGAATGTCATTGAGCACGCTCGCGAACCGCGCCGCTTTGTCGGCGAGGTCGAACGGCTACTGCGTCCCGGCGGGTTGTTCGTGGCAGACTGTCCGAACCGCCGTGGGATTACGATGCGCGTCATCGGCAAGAGCGCCTATGTCGTCAGGCCCCCGTAACATCTCGTTTACTTCAGCCACCGTTCGCTGCGTCAGTTGCTCGAAGCTGGCGGCCTCGTCATTCAAGAACTCTCGACCAACACGATCTATATCAACGACTGGGTGAGGTACCTCACCAAGCCAAAGGCAGAAGCGGAAGCGCGGGAAGCCCATCTCACCTGGTACTCACGCGCGACAAGCTCGGGACTGGGCATGGGAGTCATCGCGGCAGCAAATGTTGTGCTGAACGCGATGCGACTCGGTGACCAGATGTTGGTCGCGGCGCAAAAGCGCGAGACCTAATGCGAAGACGCGGCCATTCTTCGTAGGATTAACGAAAGAACGTTTCCTGATATTCGTGACGCTTCGCATCCACGAAGTCGCGGATACGTTTTTCGAAAATCTTCGTGTCGAAGCGTTCGGCGTTTTTGCGAATGTGAATAGGATCGAATTCAATCGTTTCAAACTGTTCGACGGCCTCGCGCACGGCCTCCGTACTTTGGTCGTCGAAGAACACGCCCGTCTCGCCTTCGACAACAGTTTCGAGCGAGCCCCCCGCCGCATATGCAATCACCGGGCGACCACACGCTTGAGCCTCCACGGGGGTAAGGCCAAAATCTTCTTCCCCTGGAAACAGTAGAGCGCGACAGCGCGCATAATGATCACGAACGACCTCGTCGGACTGATAGCCGAGGAACGTGATATTGGAAGTCGCCGCACTCTTGAGCTGAGCCAAGCGCTCGCCCTGCCCGATCACGACCAACTTGCGACCGGTATTCGCGAAGGCATCGACAACAACATCGATGCGCTTGGCGTAGACGAGTCGCGAGACCACGAGATAGAAGTCTTCGGGGTCCTCGCCGTTGGGCGTAAATTGCGAGGTGTCAATTGGGGGATAGATCACGTCGGCGTCGCGACTGTAGTGCTTGCGAATGCGGCGCGACGCGACTTCCGACCCGGCGATGAAGTAATTCACTCGCGACACGGAGGCGATGTCCCAGATCCGGTAATAGTGGGTAAAGAACCGGAATGCCCACCGAGTCAAGCGAGCGTCCTTCAGTTCCGCCAGATAGTCGTGATACAAGTCCCAGGCCCAACGCATCGGTGTAAAGCAAAGCGACACGTGACAGGTGCGCGGCCCGGTCACGACGCCCTTTGCGACCATGGTACTCACACTCAGCACCACGTCGTATTCGCGAAAATCGAACTGCTCCATACCAAAAGCGAAGAACGGGATGTAGAGCTCAAATTTTTTGTGCGCAAACGGCAAACGATTTACGAACGACGTCCGGATGTCCATCTCACGAAAGTCGTCGGACATCGTTTCGGGGCAGTAGAGCACGGTATAGATCGGAGCGTCGGGAAAGATCTCGTGCAACGCTTGAATGACGCGCTCACCGCCGCCCATCTGGGTCATGTAGTCATATGCGATGGCGATCTTCATTTCGCTTGACCTTCCTTGGTCGCTACGACAAAGCGTCCGGCGTACGGGGGGCGGTTCCTCATGACTGCAGACAATAGAATCGCGGGCAAGAGCAGTACGAAACAGATGCTGCCAATCCAGCCTCGGTCTGGTTGAACCAACCCCGAGGACTGCTGAATCTTACGCGGCGTGGTCATCCCCTGGGCGACCCAGTATGCCACGCCCCCGGTGAACGTCGCGATCAATTCCCAGATCGAAGCGGCCCATTGGGTCGCGTACGGAACTTCAGCCGTCACCTCGAGCCCCCGTTGCGCGAGTTTTGTCTCCCACTCCCGCATGTCGAGCACGTTCACCATTTCGAGGCGTCGGTCGAGGTGATCCATATATCGGTCTCTCGTGCTCACGACTCCGAGGGCCCGTAAAAAACGAGGGATCGCGATGGCTTCGTAAAAATCCTCGCTCGGCACGGTAAAAATAAACTGACCGCCGGGCTTCAAGATGCGACCCACGTGATCGAGCACCACGTCAAGTCCGTCAATGTGTTCGAGGACACAGTTCGAAAACACCAAGTCAAACTCATCGTCTGGAAAC
This sequence comes from Myxococcota bacterium, assembly GCA_041891195.1. Lineage (GTDB taxonomy): Bacteria > Myxococcota_A > UBA9160 > UBA9160 > UBA4427 > DUBZ01. Next base: position 4,887 of record JASDVE010000098.1, read on the forward strand.
GGCATGTCTTCACCGCGCGTCAGAAGGACTTCCTGGTACTGGCCGCTCTCGCGCGCCAAGGTCGCATCCACTTCGTCTTGTTCGACGCCCGTCCAGCGGAGTTCTGGGGCGGCCGGAAAGAGCACCGACGCAAACGAGCCGTCTCCACAACCCAGATCCAAAGCGCGGCCACGCCCCCGCAAACCGCGCAGAATCACTTCGGCTTCGTAGATCCGCCAGTAGGCTGTCGCGGGCATTGTGGGGTGAATACGGAAGATGCGATGAGCGATTGGCAAGCGCGTCGCCAATCGTTTCCACAAGCCAAAACGCGCCGGCTCACCAAAAGAGGCTTCGGTCATTCAAGGCCTGCCGTGACGCGGACCCGAAATAGCGCCCAGTGTTCGGCGTCTCCAACGAGCCGGGTAAATTGGTCCGGATGAGCATCCATCCAACCGAGTTCGACCGATGTTGGGAAAAACGAAAACACGTGGGTGATTCCTGAGTCTTCAAGTCGCGACGCCCACGCTGTGTAATCGCCGTGGGTTTGCCGCATTGTTTTGGGGCCAAAGGGAATGAGGATTCCATCGGTCGAGATTGGGACGTAGTGCAGTGTATTTTGCAGGTTTCGGCCCAAGAAGTAGTACATCAACCAGTTGTCGGCATCCTGACGCGGGCCCGCCGTAAGCGCCACCCGCGCCGGCGTGCCGTCTTCCTCGACGAGATACGCCGCCTGCCACCAGTATCGAAAGACGTCCGCCGAGACATTGCGATTGGCCAGTAACAGGTAGCGCTGGTCGAGGTCCCGAAGCTGGTTGAGCCCCGTAATGCCAGCCAGCAAGCATGCGGTAACGGCGGCGATAGCGACCCACGGCGGCAACAGCTTGCGAACCAGGCACACGTGCAAGGCGTACAATGTGCCCAACGCACAGCCGGCCCCGACAAACCCCGCGATCGCAAGCAACTCCGCACTGGGCTGGGTGAATCGCATGGGCGCAAAGAAACCGAAATGAATGGACACCGCAGCAGCCAGGGCCCACCGGAAAACATCCCGCGCGCGTCCTTGCTTTGGCAGTGCCGCCATCGCGAGCGGCAGCGCGACGTACGCAATCGGCATGAGAAACCGCGCATTGACCCAGGTAAATTCGAGCCGCGAAAACGAAAACACCGGGCTATAAAACGCCATGAGTACCGTGATGCACAGCGCAAGAGTCAACAGCAACCCTGGGCGAAGGTCCCGTCGGGTTCGAAACAACTGGAAGAACCCCACCGGCGCGAGCAGAAGAGTCGGCAGCGTCAACGCGCTCAGATGCGATTCGTTGACGTTGGGAAGTGGGAACAGTTTCGCCAGCGCGTCGAACTCCGCACGAAGCGTGTAGGCGGATAGAACTCGATCTTGAGACCAAGCAAACGCCGCGTTGTCGGCACCGAGCTGCAGGCCCGCGACCGTCATCGGCATTCGCAACGGATAGCCAGTGTCGATAAAATTGCTCACGAGCCATGGCGCGACGAAGAGCAACCCTGCAGCGCACCCCACGACCAACACACGCAAGCGCCCAGCACGGTTGTCTGCGTGCGCAACGACGCTCCACAGCAACGCGCCCACCGTCACCGCCGCGAAGGGAACCGCGGTCAGCTTGATGCCCGACGCCAATCCGACTGCCAGCAGACACAGCAGGAGTGGCTCGGGTTCGCGCAAGCGAAGCGCACGGATCGCGAACACGAGCCCCGTCAGCAGGAGCGCCGTACTTGCAAGGTCGACGTACCCCCAGCCCACAGCATCCCACGCCGCGGGAAGGAAGATGGCGTACACGGCGATGATGTCTCGATGTCGTACCCGCAAGCCAAACTCGCGCCCCAGCGCAGCAAGCGCAATACCGCAGCAAGCCCACCAAATGACGTCGACCGCTCCAACGAGCAAGTCATTG
>JASDVE010000099.1:0-6784 GCA_041891195.1 Myxococcota bacterium
TTCGCTCCCGCCAAACCCAAGCTGTTGCGAGGGCAATCGCCGCGAAGGCATAGGCTGCAAAGCTCAGTTTGGTCGCGATCCCGGCTGCCGAAATCGCGGCGATTGCGACAAGGCGTTCGGACGCCTGGTCGTCGTTTGGCTGTGCGAGGAGGTCCCAGAGCTCTGTTGCCAAGACGGCACCTAGAACCAGGACGACCCAGTCTGGTCCGGTGCTCGAAACGTGCATGACCGTCGCCGCGTACACGAGCGGAAGGATCAGGATCGCGCGAAACATTGATTCGGGGGTGCTCATCGAATCCGACGCTCGAATGCGATGGGTGAATTGCGCGACCGCGGTGAACATCAACAGTGCAGGGCCGACGTTGTAACCGCGGAACCATGTGGGCCAAGCGTCGAGACTCGCGAGCCAGAGAAACGTGGCGTTGTTGAACGCGAGTCGCCCGTGCAGATTCCCAAGACCGACGAACAACGGCGAGTCTGCAGCCCACTTAATGGAGGTCAAGTGGTAAAGCCCAGAATCCACTGACAACAACGGCCCGTGTGCGCGGTTCGCGAGCCATGTTGCAAAGACAAGTGCGAAAGCGAGCCAGAGCCAAGTTCGCGGTGCCGCGCCGCGCAATTGGGACACCAGAGCCAGGGCGCGGGGGCGTACGGTGAAGAGGCCAACGCCCCCGACGACGCAAAGCAAGCCGGTGACCCACGCGGCCGAAAGACCGACGAAGAAATGCACGACTTGAAGCACGCCCAACCATGCCGCCCAGCCGAGCCAAAATGCGCGCATGAGTGACTGCGGCGTTTGTCCGAGCGCGATTCGGATGATCCCGCTGCCAAATCCGACGAAAGACAGTGACAACAGCACCCACATCCCAAGGGTTGCGGCGACCAATGCGATCATGTCGCTACCGCTCGCGACGTCGGTGTGCATTGTTGGGGCAGGCCGTGGCTGCGCACGTTAGTAGCGTCGGCGCCATAGGACGAGGGACGCGACACCCACAAAAATGGCCCACCAGAACGTCACGAGCCGGATCAGAATGGTTGACGCTGCAGCGATGGCTGGGGTGAGCCCAACCCCCCCCATGCCTTGCAGCAGACCGGCCATGGACGCTTCGGTCAAGCCGAGCCCACCCGGCAGCATCGAAAGGGTTCCGGCGAGGAGTGGCGTCGAGTAGGCGAACAGGCTTTCCGCGAGACTGAACGTGACGTCGGGGAAGCTGCGAACCAGCACGAGGAGCGCGATACAATGGGTTCCCCAGGCCAGGAAGCCGAGTGCCGTGGCCTGGAAAAGCGGTGCGGGCGCAACGAGTACGCCCAGGTTTTTATATGCGTCACGCAACGACGACGCTTTGTGTTTTACAACGGGCAGCTGCGCACAAAGTCTAAGCAGCGCTTCGCCGAGCGGACGGATCGTGCAGACCGCGACGATGGCGCCGACAAATAGGCTACCCGTGACGGCGACGTAATAACCGCGATCAAGGCTCAGGCTCCCGATCGATGCGAGCAATACCATCGACGCGAGGTCCGTGATTCTTTCCGCCATGACCACCGGCGCTGTGGTCGCGATGGGGATCTGGCGACTCTGCTTGAGCAGCGCGGACTTGAGAATTTCGCCAACTTTCATCGGCGTGAGCGTCATCGACAAGCCCGCAAGAAACACAACGGTGCTTTCGCCCATCGGGATCCGGACGTCGACCGTATGAAGCAAGCGCTGCCATCGGTACGCGCGAATGAAGTAATTTAGTGTCGATAGAAACAAGGCCGCGAACAGCGCGCCCAGTGACAGCTGCTTCGTTGCGTCCAAGGTCGCGGAAACGTCCCCATAAAAGAGCAGGCCGGCCCATACCGCAACGCCAAGTACCAGCCCGAACAACAGTCGTGAAAACCATTTGCCATCGGACGTCGATGGGTTCGGCGCTTCGCCTTGCAGCGGTTGCGAGTCGACTTCGCGGCTAGACATTTGTGGGGTCCATGGCGAGGCCAATATACCGGCGCGCCGAGGGGACTGCTAGCGCGAGGGACTCTGGCTTGCACCGAGGCGTCGGCGAAGCTGCGCACTCGCGGTTTGTTCCGCAAGCCGTTCGATTGGGTAACGCCAGCGAACAACGCGCCGGTCTGGAAATTGTGCCAACAGTTGAGCGCGCACTGCGTCATTACGATCCCACGCGTAAACCACGGGGCTTTGCTCGATCCTGATTTCGTTTTTGACAAATAGCGGGTTGTAGCGCTCCTCCGAGTCCGCATCGACCAAAACGAGATCGCCGGGTTGCACAACAGAGTCGAGTTCTTCGTAGAGTTCGAAACTGATTTTGCGTTGATTCCAGTACGGCGCCGTCAACGCAGTGCGGGGGATGTAGAAGAACATGCCGTATGCCATGAAGGCGATGACTGCGGTCGCGATGAACGCCCGCGTCCTGTCGACGTTGAGTCTTGATGAGAAGGATCGCAAAACGTCGGGAGTCGCTCGAATCCCTTCCACGGTAAGCATCACGAGGTAGGGGAGCAGGCAGTAGTAGAAGCGCGCGCCAAAGGCGACGCCGTTGTACCAGTAACCAGCATAGATCACCACTGCCCCAGCGATCGTTGCGGCACACAACCCATGTTGCCATGAAAGACGCGTAAATAAGAGCGCAACGAATACGAATAAGAGTGACACGAGGGGCCAGCCGAACAGGTCATGGTTCATCACGGCCATGTTGAAGTTTAAATTGAGCGCGGCCCGAATGACGTCATGTCCGGGGGTCGGAAACGACGTCGACCACGGCAAGCCGATGTCGTCCCCGAAGCCGAAGCGGTTTGCCGGGGTAAGAAAATAGAGGGGCGGCACTCCCCATTCTCCGACCAACGCTCGATTGTAGATCCCATAGATCGCGGTGCCGATGCCGCCGCCCACTGCGGCGCAAAACGTTAGTTTCCACGAAGCAGCCGAGCGGCGCGCGATCGCGAAGAAGCCGACGACCGCGGCGAAGACGAATAAAGCGGAAACCGGACGCACGAGGATCTGAAACGCGATCGAAAGAGCCGCGACGGCTCCCCAAATAAGAGAACCGCTGCGCGAACCTCTGACGAACGCGAGTGCGAATGCACTGGATGCGAGCAGCGATGCGTTGTGGGACATGAAGCCGGCGGACATGAAGAGGTAGAACGGGGACAACACGCAAAGAACTAGGGCAAAATTCGCGCGCTTGGAATCGAATAGCTCGCTCCACAAGTGCCACATCACGACGATGGATAGAGCGCCGATCGCGGGGTTTACGAAAGCGGTCAGCCCCGTGACAACGCCAAAAGCGAGGAGCCCTGACCAACCGGGCGGAAACACCGTGAAGACACGACCGTCCAAGTCGACGCTCCATGGTGCGGGAAAGGCTTCGGGGACCGCGGGGCTTTCTGCAAAGAGCTGTCCCGCTGCGAAAAGCTTGGCCTGATACAAATACGCGAAGCCGTCGGGGATATGAGGAATCGGATCGAGGACGAATTGTGAAAGCAGTACCGGGGCCACGAACGCCCATCCATAGAGGGCGTATCGCTCCGTCGTTGTGAGATTCGCAACGCGTTTGGATAGGTGATCTAAGCGGGTGCGCCAACCGGTCGACCGACTCATCAGCCACGCCACGCCAAGGGCCAGAATTAGACCGACCGCTGCATGGGAGTAGGGGCGGATGTAGGGGCTGTACCACTGGATGCTGAGACTGGACAAGAGCATCAGCGCGCCGAGCGCGACGACGCGTGTGGTTCGTGCTGAAGTTTTGAAGGTGGAGTCGCTCGACATGAATTGCTCAGCTTTGGCGATGGTCTTGATACAAGCCAACGTACCACTCGATCGGGTGGCCTCGGCGGAAGCATCGATTTGATGATGTCGGTCGCGCCGACGTTAACGCCTAGAATAGGACATCATCCCGCGGGGTGAATGTTGCACACGCGTGAAGGCTAGGTGCGCGTCTCATGCCTCTGTCTGCACATCCGAGATGCGTGATCCTTTAGAAGTGAACTCAAGCATGATTTGTTTTTACTATCCCGCGCAAATCAGTGGTATGTTGAACTCACCCCGAAATCGGACTCTCCGTAGATCGTGACCAAATCGGTGCTTTCTAATCTGAAGTTGGCGATACTACGGACCTGGAGAGACTCATCCATGAGTGTGTCCCCCTTGGACATGGATCAAATCAGCGAGCCCGACTTAATCAGGACCAATTCAGGCTGGACGAACGAAAAGTTCGTCCCGATCGTGTTGCTTGTTCTGGGTGGGGTGTATTGCTCACTGCTGCTGCTGAGCGAACTGCTCCCCTTCGTCGATTTGCCGTTTCACCTGAGTGTGGCCACGGTGGTTCGAGGTTACGGAGAAGCGAGCAATCAATTCAGCGACTACTTCAGCCTCCAGATGGCGGGGCAACCCAACGTTCTTTACATCTGGTTCTGTAGTGCGCCGATCTTTCCGAGTGTCGAGTTCGCGAACAAAGTGTACTTCGCAATCTATACATTTATGCTGCCTTTTTCGGTCTTCGCACTGATCCGGAGCTTGGGTGGCAACACCTGGTTTTCCGTATTGTCGTTCTTGTACATCTACAACTTCAATACGCACTGGGGGTTCGTCGGCTTCGTCGGTGCCATACCCGCGGTGTTCTTTCTATTTACGACGTTGGTACTCCATCTCCGAGCGCCTAGCTGGAAGACCCGCGCAGCAATTGCGGTCGGTTCGTTCCTGCTGTTTTTTATTCATGTCTTGGCTGCAGTATTTTTCTTGTTGATCTATTGGCTGACCTGTCTCTTCGACAAGCGTCTCACTGTGCGCGGGACCGTTGCATCGGTCGCGCTGACGCTTCCGCTGATGAGTCTGATCGGCTGGTGGTGGCTTGGGACCGAACCCAGCGCTGGGCAGTCCCTGGTCGAATTCTTGTCGAGCTACTACAGCAATCTGTACGTTGGCTCGATTTATGTCCGATCGTTTTTCTTCATCTTCGACAACTCGTATCTGGCGGAACAATACGCCGGATTGATATTCGGTGGCCTGATCGCCCTGGTGAGTGTGTTGTTCATCGGCTGGGCGTTGATCATGGAGAACGCGGCCTTCGTTGCGGCAGTGAAGAACCCTGAATATCAGCCGGCGCTCATATTTGCGGGTGCAGCGGCGGGTTGCTTCTGGCTGTTACCGGAGGGACTGCCGGGACAATGGGCGCTCAATCAGCGCTTTTCGGTCTACTCGGTTCTGGGGATCATCGTGCTTTCGAGCGTGATCGACCTCAAACGCATGCCGCGGGAGTGGGTGGTGGGGATCATCGCCGCCGCATGCGTGATGCACGCCGTGCTGTATGCCGATTACTTTCGTGATTTCGGGATCGAAACTGCCGGTTTCACCGAAGAGATTCTTCCGGAAGCCGAGGGGAACCGGCTCGCAGGTTTGATCTTGGAACCGCACTTTCGCGGCACGCTCTCGTACCTTCACTTTTCGAACTACTACATCGTGCGCAAGCAAGGCATCGCTGTGAGCCGTATTGTCGACTTCCGTTTTGGCACCATTCGCCGCAAATTTGAGGACGGCAGACTTCCCAAAGCCAAGATGCGCTTCGACATCGCCCCTAACTACAGTGGTGAATACGACGACATCGACTACCTCGTCGTTCGCGGCGATATCTCCGCCGACATGCGCGACTCGCTCTTGAACTTCGAAGAAACGACTCGGACGGGTGATTGGTCACTCTTGGTTCGTCGCTGACGCTTGATTCGTCGCTGACGCCTAGTCGGTGCCCGGCTCTTTGCTCGGCGTCGGCGCCAAACCAGTGTGCGGAACTAGGACTGAGATTTCGCCGAAACCGTATGGCGCAGTTCTAGACCAGAGCGATTGCGGCTCCGCGACTGCCGGGATTCGGCGGACAACTTTGTAGCGCGTATCGAGAAGTGTTTGGATGCCGCTGGCTTTCGGCCAGCTAGGATGGTCGTACCAGAAGTTGTCGCTGCCGTAGTTGCGAAGCAGTAACTTCGAATAAGTCTGGCGGTCGAAGCGTTCGATGACGCCGGACAAGTCTCCAGTGTCCGTACTTCCGCGCTCACCGATCGGCGAAGCACGATCCTTCATGACCGTATTCGAATCGAGGTAGACGTAGCTTCCCAAGTCGAGGAGTACGTCAGCGGGGTTCATGCCCACAAACTCGGCATCTATGGCGGCGAGGTAGCGGTACGCATCTGCGTGCAAGGGTGGCTTTGGGGTGCGCAAGATTCCGAGCCCACTGACCGCCAACAAAAGCGCGGCAGACGCTGCGATCGCTCCACGAACCCATGCTTCAAAGCGGAAGCGCTCCGCGTTCTCGACTTCGCTTGCCGGCAAGGTGTGCAGCAGCCCCGCTATGAACCAGATCCCCGCAATGAGGGACGCCGGGCCCATGTGATGCCGCATGAAGTTGATGCCACCGGTGTAAATCGCGAGGAGCATGATGATAAGCCACACAAGCCACAATCCGAACATCCGAACAAAGTTGCGTGGGCGCATGAGCATGACCGCGCCCGCAAAACCCAAAACCAAATACGCGCGAACATCGAGCAAGTGCTGGAGACTGCGTACGGGGACCGATTCGTGCTTCGACAGCACATAAAAGGTCCAATATGTGAAGTCGTCTCCCCAAACGAAATAGCAGACGCCAATTGCCGCGCAGAGCGTCGCGAAGGCGATGCCTCCGTACAGGATCACGCGCTTAAGCGAGCGCGGTCGGTCAAGAAGCAGCAGGTAGATGCAGTAGTACCCACACCACAACGCGAGGTTTTGCTTGACCATGAAGCCAACCGCCGGGACGAACAACAT
>JASDVE010000100.1:0-3257 GCA_041891195.1 Myxococcota bacterium
CCAGATAAACGGCCTTCGTGGTGTAGTGATACAGCCGAAGTAGGTTGAGTGCCGCGATCGAGTTGCCGGATGGGATGGCACCATCTCGGTCCGGCTTTTCGCGTGCAATCAACTGCTCTCCGTCGTCCGCGGTCTGGTAGTAGCCACCGCTTACGGTGTCGGCGTAGTGCTGATCGAGAATATTTTGGAGCGAGATGGCTTCGTCAAGCCAACGAGGTTCGGGAGATGCTTCATAGAGGTCGAGTAGCGCCTTGATAAAAAACGCATAGTCCTCAAGGAAAGAGGGGCCCGACACTGCGCCGTCCTTGTAGACCCGGGCGAGTCGGCCGTCGATTCGCATGTTGTCTAGAATAAATGTCGCGGCTGTGCCGGCGCGCGTAACCAAGTCGCGGTCGTTGAAGGCGAAGCCTGCGCGTGCGAAGGCCGAAATCATCAGGCCATTCCAGCCGACGAGTACTTTGTCATCGAGCAACGGCGCGGGGCGCTTCGCCCGTACTTCGTAAAGAGTACCGCGCGACGCGTCGAGAGTCTGATGCAGCGTCTTCGTGTCGATTTCGAGTTCAGCGGCAACGTCTTCGTCGCTTCGCCAGGTACGCAAAAGGTTTCGACCCTCAAAATTTCCAGTCGAAGTAATTCCGTAATAGGCATAGACAACACGGGCTTGGTCGCTGCCGATCGCAGCTTCGATCTCCGCAGGTGTCCAAGAAAAGAAGAAGCCTTCTTCGATTTCTCCGTGAAAGTTTTTGCTATCGGCGTCCGTTGCCGAATAGAAGCCGCCTGCCGGTGCGGTCAATTCCTTCGCGACATAGTGCAGGGTTTTCTTGGCAACGTTGGCGTACTGCTCTACCCCAGTTTTCTGCCACGCTTCTGTGTAGTCTTGAATCAAGAGCGCGTTGTCGTAGAGCATCTTTTCGAAGTGCGGGACGAGCCACTTCGTGTCTGTCGAATATCGGTGAAAACCACCGCCGATTTGGTCGTGGATGCCACCCGCCGCCATGCGTTCCAAGGCAAGGTTGGCGACTTTGACCGGCAATGTTTCACCGGTGCGATGCGCGTAGCGAAGCATGAGCCTTGTTGGCAGCGAGGAGGGAAACTTTGGCGCTCGATTGAGTCCTCCCCAGGTGACGTCCGAGTTTTCGGTGAAGTAGCGAACAGCGGTGGCGATCGCTTCGGCGGGGACAGTCGCACTTTGGCCGACGGCCGTACCGCTCAAGCTTTGCTTGAGATGCGCCGCGAGTTGCTCGGCCTGTTGCACGATGTCGTCGTGTTTCGTTGCGTACTGGGCGGCAATGGCTTCGAGGGCTTGCGTGAAACTCGGCCGTCCGCCGGTGGCCTTCGGGGGGAAGTACGTCGCACCGTAGAACGGTTTGCGGTCTGGCGTGACCCATACGTTGAGTGGCCATCCGCCGCTCACCCCCATGGCATGAATCGCAGCCATGTAAATCGCATCGACGTCCGGGCGTACCTCGCGGTCGACTTTGACGGCAATGAAATTGGCGTTGAGGTATTCGGCGACAACAGGGTCTTCGAACGACTCCTCTTCCATCACGTGGCACCAGTGGCAAGTCGAGTAGCCGATGCTCACGAGGACGGGGCGCCCAAGTTCCCTTGCCGTTTCGAAAGCTTCATCCCCCCACGGAAACCAATTGACAGGGTTATGGGCGTGCTGCTGTAGGTAGGGGCTAGTTTCGAGAAGCAGGCGGTTTGTATAGAGCGGTGCACCGGATGGGCTGAGGTTGCGTGTGCGCGGAACGTAGTCGGCCGCTTTTGCGTTCAGGGTCTCGGCGAGTTGTGCTCGCAAGGGGGTCGGGAAGGCGGGTGCGCCGGGCATTGCTTCGGACACGCTGTTTACTCCTGTGGCCGCCAAGCTTGGGGTGATGGCCAGAATGATCGTGGGAATGAGGAACAAAACGACAGCCATAGACGATGTCTGCCAACCTGGAAAAAAAACTTGAATTTGAGTGCTCAACTTTTACGGTTCTCGGCGGCGCGAACGCGGGCAGTCAAAACTTTGAAGATCTCGAACGAGATCTCAGGGTTTTGGAGAATGACCTCTTTAAAGGGTTCACCACCGAGGCTGAGCAAGCGCGAATCTTTCGATGCGATCGCTGTGGCGCTTCGTGCTGAACCGTCGAGAATTGCGATCTCTCCCATGTATCCGATTGGCGTGAGCGTGCTGAGAAAACGCTGAGCCGGGGTGCCGTGGCTCTTGTAAATTTGGAGTTCCCCCTCGACCAATACATACAAATCGTTGCCCGGGTCGCCTTCGCGAATGACACACTCGCCAACCAAGTACTCTGACTCGTGCATCAACTGATGAATCGCTTCGAGCCGGTCTAGGCTGAGTTCCGAAAATAAGGGGACTTCGCGCAGTGCGAGGAGTCTTTGCATGAGGTCGATCTCCGCTCTGGGGATGGGGTCGGTACTGTCCGTGTTCTGCGGGGCGTCATTCGCATCCGCTTCATTCTGATTTGCGAGGTATACGTCTGCAGCCATCGAGAGCCACTTGTCTTCATTCCGTTGCACCGCCGTGATGACGTCCTCGAATTGGTCGGGCGGCGAGATGAAGTCAGCAGCGCTGGTAACTTTCTCGAGGAAGCCTCCGGTCTCGAGCAATAACGCAAACTGATCAGATGCATCGCGGTCCGCGAGATGGCTCAAGATCTCGAGTGCGTCGGCGCGATCTCGGGCGGTTCCGCGTTCGAGGGTGCGCTGTACGCTCCGGACCACCGTTTCGTCCTCGATCAAACAAAGCGTTTTGAAGGCGAGAGCGGTCTTGTGTCGATAAGCATTCAGGAAGGCTTCGTTTAAAAATCGCAGTTGCAGGGTCGTGGCTTGAGGGGCGAGTTCGATGCCCGCGGCCAGCGTCCAGGCGTCGATGATACAACCGCGATAGACATCGGCGAGTTGGGGACTCGCGTCAAAGCCGCTCGCGGTCGCGATGGTATGAAGCGCTGCATCTGTGACGCCGGGGTGACCACTGCGCACGCGTCTTACTGCTGCATCGACGCCGGGCTTCCCGAGTGACGCAAGGCTTGATGCTGCGGCACTGCGTACACTTTGGCTGCGGTCGTCGAGTGCGGATGCAAGTGTTTCCGCGACACCACTTTGGTCGCACTTCGACAGCGCCTGTGCCGCGGCCTCTCGAACGATGGGTTTGGGATCGCCTAGCGCACGTTCCAGCGTGGTGAGGTTCAGCCGAGCTAGGTCGCCAAGCTGCGACAACCTTGAAATCGATGTCGCGCGAACTTCTGGAC
>JASDVE010000100.1:3267-6769 GCA_041891195.1 Myxococcota bacterium
GTCCCGTGTTTCGTTCGAGCAGGCTGGCTTGTTTCGACGTTGCACACGAAAGGGCTGCGACCAACGTAATGGGGTCGTCGCTCGCGAACATTTCCATAAGCGTGGCCTCGCCGGATATGCCACTTTCTGCAGCCGCGCACGCGCGAACATTGGGGTCAGAATCGCTTAGGCATGCACGTAATCCGGCTTCAATGTCACTCGGTATCGGGGTAAGTTGTATTGCCGCGCGCACCGCCGCCGATCTGACGTCGGCGTCTTTGTTCTCCAGTAGTTCAACGAGGTCTGCGGTGAGGCGTGTGGGGTCGTGGTCCGAAAGCGCTTCGATGCATGTGGTATGGATGCGCGCGTTTGGATGTCGACTCGCCCGGAGAACGCTGGCACCGAGGCCGCGCTCCGCGAGTTCACCTGCAAGAGCGAGGACGCTCGGGGAAGGATACGTCCCTTCGGTGGCGATCAAAGCTTCCCAATGCTCGGCCAGACTTGTAAGCGCGCTTTGCCCAAGGTGGATGTCGAAGTCTCGCAGATCGAGTCGGCCACGCCGCAGTTCGGTGACGAGACTGCGCAAGTATTCCCGACGCACCATCAAGCTCGCGCCCAGATACAACAGGCCCATCGTGCCACCGAGTGCGCCCAACATCATGAGGCTTGCATCGAGGCCAAGCCAAAGAAGGGCAAACCCCGCCGTCGCCATCGCGCCAAAGAGAACGACGCCTTCGAGAAGCGCTCGGACCCGTCCGCGAAACCGAAACGGCAACGCGTTGTAGGCAAGCTGCCTAATCGGTGCCGCCATCGCGTTTTCCATGAGTTCGCGAATCGCACGGGCGATGATACCGCTGAGCAAGACCGGGTTAAGCAAGAGGAGCGGAAACGCGAGAAGGGTCAGCGCGGGATGTACCAGATTCGCAGTGGGAACACCGAACCGCCGCAACAGCATGGGCGTGATGACAGTTCCAGTCGCGATTTCGACGAGATTGCTGACCGCGAGGTAGACCCCAAGGAAGACGGCAAGGGATTCGGCGGAGTCAAAGGCTTCACTGAAGATTCCCATGTAAATATATTGAATGACGAAGAGTGCGGAGATCATTCCAACAATCGAGACGACGAGCCATCCGACCAGCGGAGAGCGAGACAAAAAACGCACCGCATCCTGCATGCCCGAGGCACTGCTTTCGTCTAGTTCTTCGGAGCCTCCTGTGCGCCAGCGTCGCAGGTCGAGTTTGTGGCGATAAACGAAGACGGCGGTGAGGAGCATGACCAGGGACCAACCTGCAATGAGCGATTCGGCGGGAAGTGCGGACCCGCTGAGTGCGGCGATCGCTCCACCCACGACGCCTCCGGCACTCGCACCCACGGCAAGGTACGGATAGAGGCGTTTGCTCTGTAGCGTGTCGAAAAAGTCTGCTGCGAAGGTCCAAAAGTGCAAGCTAATCAACACGGCCTGAGTCAAGTATGCCGCACAAAAGACAACGTAGAGAATCCCGGGAACATTGATGTACACGAGCAGTGCCGCAGCCGCGAGGGCAACCGAAGCCGATGCGAGAGGGCTGCAGAACAAGAGATCGTTACGAATGCGTCCGACGATTGCGGCATAGCCGAGACAGCCGAGCACGGTCGCCATTGGGGCCAGCACAAAGGCCAGGGGCAGGGCGCTAGGTCCGACGCGTTCGAGAAAGAGTGCTTCGCTTCCCGCGAGCCCAAGCGTTTGAGCAAGCGTGAGGAATGCAGAAAGTTGGAAGAAGAAAAGAAAGCGATCTTGTTCAGGAGCCCGAACCGAGGGCATCAAGCGCCAGAACACACTTGCTCCCTCCGCGACGTCGTGCGCCGCTTTCGCGGGGCCGGAGTTGGCCTTGGTATGTTGAGACTGCGACCGCGACACACGGGGCAATGCCAACGCTGGGCGTGCAGCCTAGCCCGAAACCGAATCACACACCCGTGTGCAGTATCGGCGCAGTACCGGCTCAGTCGCCAGACAGTTCCCGGATGGTGCCAATGAAATTTGCGAAGAGCGGCTCAGATCGCGCGTCGTGCGGCGGCGCGCTCGAGGGATTGGATAAGACCGTCGACGGTGATCAGCTCGGGCAGCACGTGGGGGGCGTCCGGGCGGTCCGGGGTGTACACGAGGTAGACCGGCACGCCCGCTTTGCCATGCCGCGCGAGTTCGACGCGAATGGCTTCGTCGCGTTGCGTCCAGTCTCCGCGAAAGGTCGCGACGTTGAGGGCGTCAAGAGCATCGGTGACTGCATCGTCTTCCAGCACGATGCGTTCGTTGACCTTGCAGGTGATGCACCAATCGGCCGTGAAGTAGACAAAGACCGGACGCTTCGAAGCGAGTTCGGCTTGAATGCTCCCTGGGTGGAAGACCTGCCAGGCGATCGCGCCTGGCTCGTCGTCGCGTTGGCTTCGTTCGATGGGTTCGAGAGGCAGTGCAACCAGAACGCCCACTAGCAGTGCGGTGACACTCAAGCCGAATACAAATGTTCGGTCCGACTGCTGCTTCTGTAATCGGCCTACGGCGTAGGCCCCGGCGGCTGCCATCAACAACAGCAACGCGACGTAGAGCTGTGCTTGCTCACCCGCGGTTCGTCCCAGGATCCACAGGAGCCAAGCACCTGTTATGAGCAGGGCCACGCCCAGTACGACGCGCAATCGAATCATCCAGGGGCCGGCTTTCGGAATGAACTTGGACGCGCCCGGGATCAACGACGTCGCGACGAACGGAAGCGCGAGTCCGGCGCCAATCCCTGCGAAGATCAAGACGATGTCGATCGCGCCCCCTGCGAAGGCGAAACCAACCGCGGTGCCGAGAAACGGAGCCGAGCATGGCGTTGCGAGGGCGACCGCGAGAAAGCCGTCGAAGAAGCTGCGTCTCAGGCCGGTGCTCTCGCTCCCAACGCCATCGATCTTTGCTGTATTGACTCCAATCTCGAACCAGCCAAACAAATTGCAGGCAAACACCACAACTAGCAGCGTGATTGCCGCGAGAAAGATCGGCTCTTGAAATTGAAAACCCCAGCCCACCGCGGTGCCCGCTTCGCGCAAAACGAGAACGGCGGCGGCGAGCAGTCCCATCGACGCTTGAATGCCCGCACCGTAAACAAGCCCGTGGGCGGCGATGTGGCTCCGCGGCTGGTGGACGAGTTGCGCCAGAGAGACGATCTTCATGGCGAGCACAGGCAGTACGCACGGCATCAAGTTGAGGATCAACCCGCCCAAAAACGCGAGGAAGAGGGCATACCCCATTGCGATTCGAGGGGTCTCACTGGCTTCGAGCATCGTGGGATCGAGCCAATCGGTTGTGAGGAGTTGCGTGTCGGCGCCTTTTTCCAGCGTCGGAAACGGAAGAGACACTTCGACGTAGCCCGTTTCGGACAATGCAAGAATCCCCCGCAGTGTTGCGTTCTCTCGCGGGGCTGCGTCGTCTTCGATGTGGCCCCGCATAGCGACCAGGAAGCCTTCGTCGCTCGCCGGATATGACTGCACGCCCAGGGGACGCAGGGTCGGG
>JASDVE010000101.1:0-6752 GCA_041891195.1 Myxococcota bacterium
CGGCGGACCCCGAGGAGCGTCTCATGACGAAGCCATGACCCTGCACGAAAACGACCCCACCGACCCCACCGCCTGCATCGACTACGTGGTGAGCAAGTTCCCGTTCCGAATCCAGTCGATCCGAACCGATCGCGGTCACGAGTTCCAGGCGCTGTTTCACTGGCACGTTGCAGACCCGTGCAGGAACACGTCTACATCAAACCGCGAACGCCACAGCGCAATGGGGGGGCGAGCGCTCCCACCGGACCAACAAGGCCGAGTTCTACCCACTCCTCAAGTACAAAGACGATGTCGATCTCGAAAAAAACTTGCGGTGGGGGGGCGCTTTGACAAGAACGACCGACCACCCGGCGCGTAAAAAAAGAAAACGCCATACGAGGTGCTGAGAGAAAGGCGACGATAGAAATCTACGTCCGGGGCGATTCGTAATTTGACACTTGCAAGCCGCCGTGATGAAGGCCGAACGAACCACAGCGGACTAGCCTCTGAAACGAAGCCGCTTCCCCTCAATACCCCGACACATAAGGCAACGCATTCCCGGTTGCCTCAATCCCATCACCGGCATCCAACAACAACCCCATCGCGTCCCAAGTTCCTTCCAACAACTGAACCCGGGTTCCGTCTGCGATGCCCGCGGTAAGCGTCCCGTCGCGATACGTGATCGTCCTTGCATCAATGTCGATCGTCACTTCCTGCGTCGGATCAAGCTCAACACTATCCATCAACTTGGTCAGATCGCCATCGGGAAGCGTTACACAAATAAGCCCCATTGCGGTGCAGTTGCCCGCGAAGATCTCCGCGAATGAACCCCCGATGAAACCGTTGAAGCCGTAACGCATAAGCGCCTGCGGAGCGTGCTCGCGGGATGAACCACAACCGAAGTTTTTGCCCACGATCAAGATCTGCGCGCCGTCATAGGCTTCGTTGTCGAGCGCGTGGTTTCCCTTGGCCGCTTTGCGGGCGTCTTCAAAGAGATGCTCGCCCATGGTGTCGAAGGTCACTTCTTTCATGAAGCGGGCGGGGATGATGCGGTCGGTGTCTACGTCATCGCCGCGCGATACACAGGCGCGGCCTTTTACGTTTTCGATTTTTCGTGCGGCCATGTTTAGAGGACCTCCCTTACGTCGACGACTTTGCCCGCAATGGCGGCGGCTGCGACCATGGCAGGGGACATGAGCAGGGTGCGTCCGGTGGGCGAACCTTGTCTGCCTTGGAAGTTGCGGTTGCTTGAAGAGGCGCAGATCTCGCGACCCTGCAGTTTGTCGGGGTTCATGGCCAGGCACATGGAACAGCCGGGTTCACGCCACTGGAAGCCGGCTGCGCGAAAGATTTCGTCGAGGCCTTCGTCTTCGGCCATCTTGGCAACTTCGTGCGAGCCCGGGACCACGAGTGCGCGGACGCCTTCTTTTACCTTGCCCGTCTTTGCGACTCGGGCGGCTTCGCGCATGTCGGAAATGCGGCCGTTGGTGCAAGAGCCAATGAACGCCACGTCAATGGGCGTACCCGCCAAGCGTTTGCCCGGGGTCAAGTCCATGTAGTCGAGGGCTTCGGAAATGCTGGCGCGTTCTTCGTCCGGCACGTCGGCCGCGCTCGGGATGCGGTCGTTGACACCGAGGTTCTGGGAAGGGTTGATGCCCCAGGTCACTGTGGGTTCGATGGAGGAGCCGTCAAGTTCGAACGCGTCGTCAAACACGGCGTCGGCGTCGCTCGCCATGGCGCTCCATTGCACGACTGCACGGTCGAAGGCTTCGCCTTGGGGCGAGCGAGGGCGGCCGCGCAAGTATTCGAATGTGATTTGGTCGGGGTTCACGTAGCCGCAGCGTGCGCCGCCTTCGATCGCCATGTTGCAGAGCGTCATGCGTTCTTCCATCGACATGGCGTCGATCACCGGGCCCGCGTATTCGTACGCGTAGCCGACGCCGCCGTTGACGCCGAGCTCACGAATGATCGCGAGCGTGACGTCTTTTGCGTAGACCCCCGGGCCAAGCTTGCCCGTCACGTTCACGCGGCGAACCTTCAAGCTCGCCATCGCAAGGGTCTGGGTGGCGAGGACGTCGCGCACCTGGCTGGTGCCGATGCCAAATGCGATTGCGCCAAACGCACCGTGAGTCGAAGTGTGGCTGTCGCCGCAGGCGATCGTCATGCCGGGCTGGGTCAAACCCTGCTCGGGGCCGATCACGTGCACGATGCCTTGCTGGCCGCTCGCTACGTCGAACAACTCGATATCGTAGTCGCGGCAGTTGTTTTCGAGCTCGCTCATCATGGCTTCGGCCATGGGGTCAGACAGCGGGCGAATGCGGGTGTCGGTCGGGATAATATGGTCCACGGTCGCAAAGGTTCGCTTGGGGAAGCGCACGCCCAGGCCCAGCTCGCGAATCATCGCGAAGGCTTGTGGGCTCGTGACCTCGTGAATGAGGTGTGTGCCAATGAAGAGCTGGGTCTGGCCCGTCGTCAGCTCGCGCACGGTGTGGGCGTCCCAGACTTTCCGGTAAAGGGTCTTCGGTGTTTTGCTGTCGCTCATCGCGATTTCTCCGGGGCTACTCGGGCCCGCAGTTCGAGGTGTAGTTTGAGGTGTAGTTCGGGGTATAGATCGAAGTGCAGTTCGTGGCGCAGTTCGAGGTATAGATCGAGGCTTCGGGTCGATGTCATTCGATGTGTCTTTGTGTGCAGAGCCCGGGGGCAGATCGAAACCTGGGTGCCCGGACCGCGTGCGTCGCGTGCTGACGCACCAAAGGTCCAGAATCACCCCCCATTGCACTGCCGCGATCTCGAATGTGGCTTGAGGAGGGTTGATGAACGGGGGGCTTGATAGCACGCGAGGGGCGTTGCGGCATCGCGCGAGGGTTTTGCGAAACAGCGTCGTGGTACCCGCGGGTGAATTGGGTGCAACACAAAGGCAGTCGCGGGCGCAAAATCGCGTGTTAGGATTCGCCGCCTCGGGGTGTAGCTCAGGTTGGTAGAGCGCGAGCTTTGGGAGTTCGAAGTCGGGGGTTCGAATCCCTCCACCCCGACCAAGTGGTCTCGCACTTGGTCCCGCGGCTGCGACGCCGTTCGTCCTGGCAAGCGCCCCCGGTCTCAAATCCGAACTGCCGCGTTCTATTGGCTCGGGCTGCGCGCGGCGCCTCCAATCGCGACATTTTTGTAGTAAGGTCACCGTGAATTGGGCCCCCCCAAACCAATCGCGCACTCGCTTCACCCCATGTTTCGTTTGCGCACTGCCTGATACGTCAAAGACATACGCCGCTTGCGCCCCCAGACGCCTGCGTCCCCATTGTCGACGACGCTTCGCGAGGATCCATGCCGATCGATCTCACTCCCCAGCTCCGCGATCAAATCGAAAACACAATCCGCTTTCTGTCGGTTGATGCAGTGCAAAAGGCGAACAGTGGGCACCCCGGTGCACCCATGGCGCTCGCTGGCCCGGTGTTCGAACTGTGGAACTCGCAGATGCGCTTCGATCCCGGAGACCCCGACTGGCCCCTGCGCGACCGCTTCGTTCTTTCGAACGGCCACGCTTCTATGCTTCTGTACTCGCTACTCCACTTGTGGGGTTACGAAGTTTCGCACGAAGACATCGTCAACTTCAGACAGCTCGGTTCAAAAACACCGGGGCATCCTGAATACGGCGAAACCCCGGGCGTTGAAATTACGACGGGTCCGCTCGGGCAGGGCATCTCGCACGCAGTTGGCATGGCACTCGCGGGTCGCATGACCGCAGCCCAGTTTGGTTCGACCGGTGGCGACGACGAAGGCGCTCCAGGCAGCCACATGATTTACGGTGTGGTAGGCGACGGCGACTTGATGGAAGGCATATCGGGCGAAGCGAGTTCGCTGGCCGGGCACCTTGGCGTCGGCAACCTCGTCTTCATGTACGACGACAACAAGATCACCATCGACGGCAAGACCGACATCGCCTTTACCGAAAACGTAAAGATGCGATACGAGGCCTACGGCTGGCACGTGATCGACGGCATTGACGGCCGCGACGCCGCTGGTGTTCGCGCGGCTCTCGAACGCGGCAAGGCTGAAACCGACCGCCCCACGATGATCATCGTGAGCACGGTGATCGGCCTCGGCAGCAAGGCAATCGAAGGCACGAGCAAGGCCCACGGCAATCCGCTCGGTAACGTTGAGATCCCGCTGGCCAAAGCCAACATGGGTTGGCCGACCGAGCCCGAATTTTTGGTGCCCGACGAAGTGAAGGCGTTCTTCGCAGAACGCAGCCAGGCCAAGCGCAGTGAACGCAGTTTGCTCGATGCCGATACGGCGGCGTGGCGCGCGGCAGAACCGGAACGTGCTTCGGCATGGGACGCAGCACGGGCGCGAAGCTTGCCTTCCAATCTCGCGGACCAACTCTGCGACGGTATGGACGGCGAGGCCGCAACGCGAAAGCACTCCGGCACCGTTTTGCAGAAGCTGTCCGAACTTGTTCCGTATATGGCCGGCGGCTCGGCGGATCTCGCAGGCTCTGCGGCACCGCCGATCATCAAGGGTGTTGGCATCGTGGGGATCGACGAAGGCAACGGACGCTTCGGGGGCCGCAACATCCACTTCGGTGTTCGCGAACACGCGATGGGCGCGATCACCAACGGCATGGCGCTCGACGGGACCTTCATCCCGTACTCGGGCACGTTCATGATCTTCAGCGACTACCTGCGGCCGGCGATTCGACTCGCCGCGCTCATGAAGCTGCGATCGATCTTCGTCTTTACTCACGACTCGTTCTACGTCGGCGAAGACGGTCCGACCCATCAGCCGGTCGAACAAGTCGACTCGCTTCACTTGATCCCGGGGCTCACGGTCTTCCGACCGGCCGACGGGATAGAAACTGCGATGTCTTACGCGTGGATTCTGGAAAAGGCCGAAGGCCCAGCGACGCTATCGCTTACGCGGCAAAACTTGCGTCCGCTTGAGCGGCCCGCAGACTTTGACCGCGAAGAGATCTACAAGGGTGGCTACATCGTGCGGCCGACCGAGGGCGAACCCGACGTGGTCGTTGTTGCGAGTGGTTCCGAAGTGGCGCTTGCCTGCGACACCGCCGCCAAGCTCGACGCGGGCGGCATCAAGGCGCGGGTCGTTTCGGTTCCGTGTCTCGAACTCCTAAAAGACCAGCCCGAGAGTTACATCGACTCGCTGCTGCCGGAAAACACGCCGGCGGTTGCAGTTGAAGCGGGTACCGCGATGGGCTTGGGTGGCTTGATCGGTAGGCGAGGGCTGGTGTGCGGCATGGAGGGCTTCGGCGCTTCGGGCCCGGCCGGTTCCTTGGCGGAGCACTTTGGCTTCACGCCCGACAAGCTGACCGCCCGCATTCGCACTCACCTCGGGAAGTAACACCGGGGGCGGCCATGTCCGACGATTTCGATAGGACCCATGACAGCATTGAGGAAAACGACGACGACCCACGCTACCTCGTGCTCGACGCCCAACAGCTGAGCGAGGACGCGTTGCGTGGCCTCGTCGAAGAGTTTGCGAGTCGAGACGGCACCGACTACGGCGCGAGTGAAAAAACCCTTGAACAGAAGGTCGCCATCGTGGTCAAGCAACTCGAATCGGGGCACGTGCGCGTCGTCTTCGACAGAGACGAAGAGCGCGCGAACCTCGTGCTCGCGCGGGAACTTGACGAAGAGCTGCTCGCTTAAAGAGCGGGGCTGGGCGCTGAAAGCTTTGCGGCGATCGCGCGAAACAGCGCGACTGCTTCGTCGGTCGGCTCGAAGTTGTTGCGTTGGAAGTCGCGGTTCGCCGCGTGGCGCGCAATGACGAGGTCGTGGTTCGGGTCGACGTAGATCATTTGGTCGTAGACGCCGAGTGCCATGTAGTCGCCGGTCCAGTCTTCGGGGAGCCACCACTGGTAGCCGTAGCCGAGGGCGTTTTCGGTGTCTGGTTTCTTACCCGGCATCAAGTGGGGCGCGTCGGGGGTGACGGAGTCGTGGACCCAACCTTCGCTTATGATCTGTTCGCCGAACCAGTTGCCTTTGTGGAGATACAAGCGACCCAGCCGCATGAAATCTCGAAGGCTTGCGTTGAGGCCGCCAAACGCCATCCCCATGCCGCTGCCGTCGACCATCCAGAAGGCCTTGGATTCCATGCCGAGTGGTTTCCAGAGTTTTTTAGACGTGTAGTCAGATAATTCTTTGCCGGTGGCTCGGACAAGCACCATGCCGAGCACCTGGCTGTCGATGCTGACGTAATGCTGCAATGTGCCCGGCGGTCGGGCGCGCTTGAGCGTCGCGGAAAACTCAAGGAGGCTGTCCCCCATCGCCAAGCTTTCGCCCATGCGATTGATGTCTGAATTAGGGTCGCCGTAGTCTTCGTTGAAGCCGACCCCCGAAGACATCTGAAGCACATGCTTGATCGGCACGCCGTCGTAACCCGAGCCAACGAGTTCGGGTACGTAGTCGGTGACGGGTTGCATGATGTCTTTGATGTGACCTTCGGCCACCGCGATGCCAATGAGCGCCGACAAGAAGGACTTGCTGACCGACCATGCGATGTGGGTCTTCTCGGCGGTATGACCGTTCCAGTAGCCTTCGTAGACGATCTTGTCTTTGTGAAGGACAAGCAGCCCGGTCGTCATCGTTTCGGCGAGGTTCTGCTCCGTGTCGATCGTTTTGCCTTTGAACGTGAAGTTCGCGGGCAGGATAAAAGTCCCGCGTTCAAACTCGACCAGCTTGCCACCGCCCTCGATGGGGCTCGTCGGGAAGATCTCGTCCATGTTCTGAAAGTTGTGGACGATGCTCTCTTCGTCGAACAGG
>JASDVE010000102.1:0-6736 GCA_041891195.1 Myxococcota bacterium
GCGTTGGGCGTGTGCTTGCAAGCGACGTCCGTGCTTCGGTCAACGTACCGGGCTTTCCCCGCTCGGCGATGGACGGCTATGCACTGCGGGGCGAAAAATCGTTCGGCGCTTCTGCGTACAATCCGATTCGGTTCGACATCATAGGTGAGTCGATGCCCGGTCATCCGTTCGCGGGTGAAGTTGGAAAGGGCTGCGCGGTAAGGATCATGACCGGCGCACCGGTGCCAGCAGGTGCAGACGCGGTCGTGATGGCAGAGGTCTGCACCGAAGAGGGCGATCATGTCGAAGTCACCGAACCCGTCGCCCCAAAGAAAAATGTGGGTGTGATCGGAGAAGACATTCGAGACGGCGACCTCGTGCTGCGCGCCGGACGCAGGCTTCGCCCACAAGACGCGGGCTTGCTGTCATCGATTGGCGTGGCGCAGCCCGTGTGCGTGCGAAGGCCTCGGGTGCGGCTGGTTGTCACAGGGAATGAACTACTGCCGGCGGGAAGTACGCCAGGCGGATCCAAGATTGTCGACAGTAACTCCGTGGTCTTGAGAGGCTTGCTCGCCCGGGACGGCGCCGAGCTTTTGCCATTCGAGATTCTTCCCGACGAGCCGGGCCCGATCGAAGACGCCATGGCGGACCCCGATGCGGATATCGTGCTGGTGTCCGGCGGCAGCAGCGTGGGCAAAGAAGACTACGCGCCGCAGTTGCTCGACCGCATCGGAAGCCTCGATTTCCACGGCGTATCGATGCGCCCTTCGAGCCCGGCCGGTGTCGGTCGAATCAACAATACGCTCGTGTTCTTGCTGCCTGGTAATCCTGTGAGTTGTCTCTGTGCGTACGAGTTTTTTGCAGGCCCGAGTGTACGAGGGATGGGGGGACGCAGTCGTGCGTGGCCCCACCGTCAGGTGCGTATGAAGCTTTCTCGGAAAATCGCCTCAAAGGTGGGACGTACAGACTACGTCCGAGTCGCAGAGGAGGGTGGCGAGATTGTTCCGCTCGCGACTTCGGGAGCATCGATCCTTTCGTCGACGGTGCGTGCAGTGGGTGCGGTGATCGTGCCGCGCGAGCGCGAAGGAATGGCGCCGGGCGACGAAGTCGATGTGCTGCTCTACGACGATGAGCCGTGGGAGCCTGCGTCATGAAGCAGACACAGTTCCTCGAGGTGATTGACCGCGACGAAGCGGAGCGTCGCTGGAACGAAGTGATTGATCGCGGTCCAACCGGAGTCGAGACGATCGCCCTTGAAGCGGCACTAGGGCGCGTGCTCGCAGAAGACGTACGGTCCGAAGTGGACGTTCCCGGCTTTGACCGATCAAACATGGACGGCTTTGCTGTTCTCGCGACGGACACATTCGGGGCGTCGGAAGAAGAACCTATCCGGCTGCTCCTCAATACCGAAACGATTCCCACCGGCATTATGCCCAAAGTCGAAGTGGTGTCCGGCCGGGCCACAATGATCGCGACCGGCGGCATGCTTCCCCGAGGCGCCGACGCGGTCGTACCCGTCGAAATGACGGACATCGAAGGTGAGCCCGGCAGCGAGCAGACATTGGTGGTTCGCGGCTCACGTGTTCCTGGCGCGGCGCTTTCGTTTGCGGGGACGGACATGGGTCGAGGCGAAACGGTTCTGTTTTCTGGTACCCGTCTGACGTCGCGCGAAACAGGACTGCTCGCGGCGATTGGTCGCGACGAATTGGTGGTCTACCGAAAGCCTCGGGTTGCCGTGATTTCAACCGGTGACGAAATCGTGCAGCCTGGTGAAGCTATGAGACCTGGGCTCGTCTACGACAGCAACGGTCGAATTCTCGCTGACGCCGTGACCGAACTAGGCGGCGAACCCAAATTTTATGGTGCTTTTCGGGACGACCTCGACGCTTTGCGATCGGCGCTGCGAACAGCGCTCGACGAAACGGACGTCGTTTTGCTGTCCGGAGGGACATCAAAGGGGGAAGGCGACTTGAACGGCGTCGTCGTGGCAGAACTCGAACCTGGGATCGCGGTGCATGGTGTTGCGCTCAAACCCGGTAAGCCGATCTGTCTCGCATCCCACGGGCGCTTGCCAGTGGTGATTCTGCCGGGCTTCCCCACATCCGCGATCTTTACGTTTCATGAATTTGTTGCGCCCGTCATTCGTTCCATGGCGGGGCTTTCGACCGAGCGCGCGAGTGAAGTGCCGGCGCGTATGGCCCAACAAGTCACTTCGGAGCGAGGTCGACTCGAATACCTGCTCGTAGGGTTGGTCGAGGGGGATGCCGGCGAGCTTCGCGCGTACCCGATGGGCAAGGGAAGCGGCAGCGTCACGACGTTCAGTCGTGCGGATGGTTTTGTGCGTGTCGGGCGCAATACCGAAATCGTTGAGGCGGATGCGGGCGTCTCGGTGACGTTGATCGGCAAAGAGGTGCCGATCGCCGACATGGTCGTGATCGGGAGTCACTGCGCCGGGCTCGACACGATCGCGAGTGCGCTTGCGCGACAAGGGTTTCGTTTGAAGGTGTTGGCTGTGGGGAGTCACGGAGGACTTGCCGCAGCCCGTCGGGGCGAGTGCGACGTTGCGCCGTTTCACTTGCTTGATCCCAAGACCGGAACCTACAACGCACCGTTTCTGAGCGAAGGCATGCGCCTATTGCCGGGCTACCGACGCATGCAAGGTGTCGCCACCCGCAAAGACGAACGCCGGGACATTAAGGCGCTGCTCCAAGATCCAGCCGTCCGCATGGTAAATCGCAACCGTGGCTCCGGAACCAGAGTTCTGATCGACCAGCTGCTAGGTGACGTTCGGCCGCCCGGTTTTCCCTTCGAACCGCGTTCCCATTATGCGGTTGCGGCTGCAGTGGTGCAAAGACGTGCTGACTGGGGCATTACGATCGCGAGTGTCGCTGAACAGGCGGGCTTGCACTTTCAGGCATTGACCGACGAACACTATGACTTCGCCGTACCTGAAGATCGCTGGGAAAGGCCTGCCGTTCGTGCGTTGCGCGAATTGCTCGAGCCCGGCACTGATTTGCGCAAAGAACTCGACGCCATGGGGTTCACCGCGCCTGCGTCATAGCGTCCCGTGTTAACGCCGCTGTCTAGAGTCGCTTCAGGGCTGCGTTAATCGACATCGTGTAGACCCGAGCTCGGGAGTCGCGCTGAAACCGTCGTGCCGCATCGGTTTTTGCTTTTTTGAGTTCGCGGATCGCACCCGAACGGTTGTTCTGGGCCAGGAAAATTTCGGCCTGGACCATGTGCACATAGTACCGCGCGACATTCAGGTTCCGCGCCATGCTCAGGGACTCTTGCGCGGTCCCGAAGTCGCGTTGACGCGTGTGATGCCACGCATTGAAGAGTGCGTACTGGCCATCGCCGGGTCGTTCGGCGGCCAACTTTTTGAATGCGACCAAACTTTCATCGGGGCGCCCGCGGTACCAATGGGTGTGGGCGAGGTTCTCGAGCGAAACGAGGGCACGGGAGTCGACTTCGAATGCGTGGGCGAAAATCGTCTCGTCGCTCTTCCAGGTGGGTACTTGCTGGAAACTCAACCACCCAAGCATCGCTACGAGTACCGTGCTCGCGGCGGCGAGGGCTTTTTCCGGCAACCCGATCAATGCGGGCAGCAAAATCAACGGTGCGAGGAACACCAAGGGGATCTGTGCGTATCGGTCAGCGACTGGAGGGTAGGTGGGGAGTAGGTTCAAAATTGGAATTAGAGCCACTAGATAGCCAGCGCAAAGAAGTGCTCCCGTTGACCGCATGCGCGTACCGCGAAACAAGATCGCTCCGCACACCAACGCAAATACAAGGGTTCCGAGTGCAACGAGCGCATTCTGTTCGCGTACGCCAGTCATGATGTACTCGGTGCTCTGGTTGAGAGGCCAAGCAAACTTGTAGAAGTAAAACTGTGGAATGAACGCCGCGCGCGGAAGTCTGCTCATGAACTCGGCGATCGTCGGAGCGGTGTTCATCGCGCCGTGGGTCGAAGCGATGGTGATATGAATCGCCACGGCGGCGGCTGTGATGGCAATATGGGGAAGGCCCCGGAGCAGACTGCGCGTAATCGCCGCGTCGCGATTGAGATAGAAGTCAAGGATCACAACCAAAAAAGCAACCGGAACGGCAGTCGCTTTCGAAAAGAGCGCGAACGCAACGAGGATGACCGACAAGGCGTACCAGCCGCGCTTGTTTGTTTCGACGAATCGCGCGTAGCTCATCAGCGTTGCCAACATGAACACAAGTGCGAGCAACGCATTGCGCGCCGTGATAAACGCGACCGGCTCGACTTGAAGTGGATGCATGGCGAACACCATGACGACTAGCAGCGAAAACCAACGCGCATTGCGCGCCAGTCGTTCGTTGGGCGACGCAGAGAAAATTACGCGGTACAGGAAACCGAGCAACGTAACCGCGACCCCAAAGAGCAAGACGTTCTGAAAGTGAAACCCCGCCGGTGACTCACCGAACAGTGCGTGATCAACGCACAGGGTCAGGTCGCGCACGGGCAAGTATTCGAACGAGTTGGCTGCAGTCGTGAAAATTGTTTTGAATTCGCAGCTGCTGTAGACGGTCCCCAGGCTGAGTAGCGTGTCGTCCCACACGAAGGCGTGTGTGCGTGTCTGTGCGTAAACCACAGCGATGGAAAATAACGGCAGGACCACGGCGAGGAGCCGCATCAGTGGACGGCCTGCGCCTTTCTCAAGAGGGAACTCGTGAGGTTCGAAACCAGGCTCACTGGGATTTTCGATGCGGGTAGGCGTCATGAAAGGTCGGTGATTGCTCGGTTGGTTGTGTCGCCGACCATAGCTCTCACGCCACTCAATTCTCGAATCAGGTGCAATCAGGACGCGTTGAATAGCGAGGCTGAGCGTGGCTAGGGGGGCGGTGAAGGGGAAAATAGCCAGTTGTTGCTGGCCTTCTTCAGCCGGGTTACGGTTCGCGCGAAGTCAACGAGGCCACCAAAGGGCGACATGCCAAGACCGAATTGCGAGTCGAGTACCAAAGCGGACCCACCACTCTCTGAGTTTTCGCGATCCGCGTTCGCCACCCAACACATCGGGAAGTTTCCCGCCGGCGCTTTTCAGGTTGTCGCGCGCGGAGCGAAGGCGATGAGGCTGTCCTTTGTCTGACATAATTTACCTCGCCATTGTCGTCGGCTGCATCGTGGTTTCGGCGTTCTTCTCCGGAAGCGAGACCGCTCTGTTCCGGCTGCGGTCTCATGAGATCGAGAAGGAAGTCGAGACAGCGCGTGGTCCGTCTGCGGTCGCGGTGCGAGACCTGCTTTCGTCGTCTTCGCGTTTGCTGGTCACCATTTTGCTCGGTAATAATGTTGTGAACATTCTCGGAGCGTCCGCTGCCGCGGCACTGTCCATTCGTTACTTCGGGCCGCAGGTAGGGATTCTGGTCTCGACGGTCGTCATGACGGTCCTCGTGCTGATTCTTTGCGAAGTGCTCCCGAAGGCAGTGGCCGCGCGCTACCCGCTCGCCGTGGCGCGGGTGATCGGCCTGCCGCTCTACATCTTTCACGGGGCGCTGCGCCCGGTGCACGCGCTTTTTGATCGGATCATTGAACCGGTGGTTCGACGCATTGCGCGCGCGTCCGGCAATGAGGAAGAACCGCTGTCGGCCGAAGAGGTACTGCGTGAAGCACGCGAGGCGCGAGATGGCGACAAGCTCGGGTCGCCTGTTGCGATCATGGGCGCGACGACCGAAGCGGCTGAGATGGACGTCACCGAGATCATGGTGCAGCGCACTGAGATCGTGGCCTTCTCGGTGGATACGCCACCTGCGGAGTTGCTTGAGAAAATTCTCGACGAGCGATACACGCGCGTTCCCATCTTCGAGAACTCGATCGACAATGTCCTCGGAATCGCCCATTTGAAGGATGTGATTCGACTCGTCAACGACGAGCGAAACGACATCCGAGGAATCTTGAAGCCGATCTTGCGCGTTCCCGAACGCAAGCCGATCTTGCGATTGCTCGCCGACATGCAGCGCTCTTTTTGTCATGTCGCCTTGGTAAAAGACGAGTTTGGTGTGACGTTGGGGCTCGTTACCCAAGAGGACATACTCGAAGAAATCGTCGGAGAGATTCGCGACGAGTTTGACTTCGAGGAGCTTCTCACCATTCGCAAGCTCGACGAAGACAGCTATGAAGTTCTCGGTCGGGTTTCGGTGCTTGATTTCAATCGGGAAACAAACTGGCGCGTTACCGCAGAGAAGGGCGATACCTTGGCGGGTTTATTTTTCAATACCCTCGGGCGGAGCCCTCGGCGCGGAGAATCTGTCAAAGTCGCGGGCTACGAACTTGTGTGCGCGGACGTTTCAGGCAGCCGCATTACTCGGCTGCGGGTGATTCAGAAGCCGGAAGAATTGGCGGGCGAAACCGCGGACGAAACAGAGTCCGCCTAGGCGAAGTGGTACGATGGCCTTTCTCAGGAACTGGACTCCACTAAAGTCTGGGTCTGAGACTTGGGAGATTTCGGTTGCCGGTCAGTGAGAAGTTTCCAACTCGAAACGCGATGATGGCCTTTGGCTTGGGCACTGGGCTTTTGGTTTTTTCCGTCTTGGTGATCGGGCGCGGAGAGGTCGTACGATTGATTACCCAGGACACAGTCGGACAGCCTATCGACACACAGCTGTGGATCGCGGACCTGCCCGATGGGATATACCTCCGGGCGGGAAGTTCGGACGTAAAGTGGCTCAGTCGTCTCGAGTCTGGCGGTGCTCCGGCGCTTGAACGCGAGGATCAAACGGTGCTGATCGAAACATT
>JASDVE010000103.1:0-6728 GCA_041891195.1 Myxococcota bacterium
CGTCGGCAGCGTCATCTGACTATCCCCTGCGAGATGTGTATAAGAGACAGGGCTTCGTTGGACTCTTCGCCCTGCCGCTCCCACCCGCCCCGGCGCCCCGCGGATGATGGCGATCGACGGTGTCTTTCAATCGTCCGCGCCCGACGTGAGTGTAAATTTCCGTGGTCGAAAGATCGGCATGCCCAAGCATCATTTGAATCGAGCGAAGGTCAGCGCCTCCTTCGAGCAAATCGGTCGCAAACGCATGCCGCAAGACGTGTGGCGATACGCGCTCTCGATCGATTCCCGCTGCCAATGCCAACTTACGCAGTAAGGCAAAAAAGTTTTGACGCGTCATCGCCCCACCGCGCCTGGTCACGAACAGCGCGTGAGTTCGATCGCCATTTTTCGCAAGCAGGTCACCACGTGCATGATCGAAATACTCTTCGATCGCGGTCAATGCGAATTCACCCAATGGAACGATGCGCTCGTGCCCCCCCTTGCCTACCACCCGCAGCATCCCCCCGCGTCGGTCGAGGTCACCGAGCGACAGTTGCACCAGTTCGCTGACTCTTAGGCCCGCGCCATACAAAACCTCGAGCATGGCGCGGTCCCGCAATGCGAGGGGTCCTTTGTCGCCGCAGGCACGAATCAACGCTTGGGTTTCGTCTGGAGCGAGCACCCGCGGGAGCGCACGACCGACCTTCGGACTCATCACGCCCCGGCTCGGGTCATCTTCCAACAAATTCTCGACACACATGAACTTCAGCAACCTGCGCACCGCAACCAAGGCTCGCGCCCGACTCGCGGCACTGAGCCCGTTCGCTTCAAGCCGACTGATAAAGTCGCGTACATGCTCGCTCGTCAGTTTCGACGGAGCGACGTTCTCAAGGCTCGTTGCAAAGCGTTCCAGATCTCGGGAGTACGCAATGATCGTGTTTCGCGCCAAGCCCTTTTCGAGCTGAGCGTGGGCCAGGAAGGCATCCACCACCGTGCTCATCGACTCAATCGCCACGGTTCTCGCGGTCTCCATCTTCGCAGGCTGCACTCATCAATTCATCGTGCAACTTGGCGAGGGCCTCTGGATCGACGATCTTTTTTCTGCGCTCGTCCTTGAGGTAAAACGTGTCTTTCACTTGGTCGAGCACCGTCCCAACCTTCGAGATAAAGATGCTGTAGCCCGAGCGCGCAATCACCGACGTGAGGTCGTAAAGCAAGCCAATCCGGTCGTAGGCGGTGACGTCGATCAAGGTATAGAACTCAGACTCCTCATTCGAGATTTCGACGTTGTGGGTGCGGCGCACGCTTGGGCGGGCCGGCTGTCGAAGGGTCCTGCGGTTTTCGAGAAGCGCTTCCGCGCGGGTTTCACCCGTGAGTACGCCCGCGAGCGCCCCTTCAAATTCTCGCCAAGCGAATTCGCGTTCATCACGACCGCCGTCAGGCGTCGACAGTCGGTAGATCTCAAGGGCAAAGCCGGTCTTCGATGTATAGACGTGCGAGCCCAAAATGTTAAATCGGTGCGCGGTCAGCGCACCGGCCACTTCGGAATAGAGACCGCGCGTGTCCTGCACGCACAAGACGTACTCGGTGAAGCCTCCACGCATTTCTCGATACGAAGACGCAATCGGTTGATCTACCGATTGTCCGATCACCACCTTCGCGTGCCGTGCGATCTGCCTCGGCGTGTGGGCGATAAAATACCGCCTTGGCATGACGTCAAAGTAGGTCTCAATTTTTTCGGCAGCGATCCCGAGATTGCGCAGCTCAGTTCGCGCTCCGGTGCGTCGCACCTCGACGCGCTCGTCGATCAATTCGATCGCCGCGTTGTGATCGTTCTTGCCGCTTTCGAGGAGTTCGGCGGTTCGCTCGAACAACTCTTCGAGCAGCTGCCCCCTCCACTCGGTCCAGGCGTCCACCGAAGAGGCGCGAATGTCGGCGAAGGTCAGCAGGTAGAGATTGCGTAAATTCTTTCGGTCACCACAGGTCTGCGCGAAGTCCAGAATTAGACGCGGGTCGGAAAGATCGCGACTTTGCGCTAGGTGAGACATCAACAGGTGATGACGCACAAGGAAGATCACGCGGTCCGCGCGATCCCCGGAAAGACCCAGCCGGTCCACACAGATCTGCGCAAGGGGCACGCCTTTGTTGGAATGGTCGCCACCGAAGCCCTTCCCGATGTCGTGCAACAGACATCCGAGGAACAACACCTCTCGATCGGAAACGGCCTGCATGAGCTCCGTGAGCACGGGCAACGCGCGTTCGTACTTGCCTTGCCACAGACGACGCAGTTCTTCGACCAGAAAAATCGAATGGATGTCGACGGTATACGTGTGATAGATCACCTGCTGCCAACGACAAACGATGTGCTCCCACTCGGGAATGAACGCCGCGAGCAGCCCCTCTTCGTTCATCGTGACCAGGCTGCGCATTACGCGATGCTCACCACGCAACACGGACAAGAATGCCTCGCGCGCTTTGGGGCTGGCGCGAAAGGAGTCGTCTACGAGGTCGAGGTTTTCGCGGATCATCCGCCGGGCCATGCGCGAAAGCGGGACCTGCTGGCGCTGCGCCATGTCAAACACCGTAAACAAGCGCACCGGTTCGCTTCGAAGATGTTGTACGTGCGGGATTTCAATGTGGTCATCAATCAACTGAAAGCCGTCTTCTTCAGCCCTGACTTCCCGACTGTCGGTTCGTTTCCCAACACGCGCGCGGCACTGTTCCATGACGAGTTCTGAATAGTTCTCGATGTTGCGAACGTGCCGGTAGTAGTCGCGCATAAATACTTCTACGGACAGCTCTTCCGTCTCGTTGCTCATCGGGCCATAGCCGAGTGCTTCGGCAATCTGTTCCTGCTGTTCAAAACTGATCTGGTCGGTCGCGCGTCCCGACTCGAGGTGCAATTCGTTGCGCACGCGCCAGAGGAAATTCAACGCTTCGCGGTAGTCGCCCATCTCCGCATCCGTCAACAAGCCAAAGTGAAGGAAGTCTTCGAAGTCTCGCGAGGTGGGCTGCGCGCCTCGAGCAACCCAGAAAGCCGTGTGGTAGTCGCGCAGCCCCCCGACACCTTCTTTGATGTTGGGTTGTAGTAGAAACGCGGACTCCCCGTAGCGTAGGTGACGCGCGTGGATCGCTTCGAACTGGACGTCAATGAATTGCGACACGTCGGGAAGCAGTTCGTGCCGAATCGTCTCACTAAAATTATGAAAGAACTCGCTATCGCCGCAGAGGTAGCGTGCGGTCAATACTGCAGTGCGCACCGTATTGTCCTCACGACCAAGCTCAACCGTTTGCTCTGGTGTGCGGGTCGCGCAACCGACAGTGAGCCCAGCGTCCCACATCCAATACTGCAAGCGCTCACTAATCGCGGTGACGTAGGGAGAGAGCACGCCTTGATGCACGACCAGCAAGTCAACATCGGAATAGATGCACATCTCGCGACGCGCATACCCGCCGACCGCCACGACACACACCCCCGACTCAAGCTCACCCCCATCTGACAGCAAGCTTTCTTCCGCCAAATGAAAGAGCCTGCGCACAAGCCGGTCCGTGAGATCAGAATGCGTCGAGATGACTTCGATGCCAGTTGCTTGGTTGCGGTGCAACTCGGTCAGATGCGCCCGGACTTGTTCGACAAATGTGCGCACTTTCGCCGGCACACCGCGCTCAGGTTCCGGGCCACAGCTCCGAAGTTCGGGGAGCACTTCTTCGACGACGGGTGCGGCGCTCGGGGCAGCACTCATTGAGCCGACCTGCTGCTGAGCAATTGATCGCCCTGCCGTCTGTAATCGCCGAGCCCGGTTGCCACGTGGTCTGCCATGGCTTCAAGATAGGCCTTGCTTCGCAACAAACGCGCATCATGTTTGTTGGTCAGGAAGCCGCTCTCAAGCAAGATTGCGGGCATGCTTGAAAGAAAAAGCACGTAGAACGGCCCTTTCTTCACGCCGAGATCGGGCACACCGCTGTAATTCTTGCGCAAACCGGGCATGAGGGAGTCGTGAACCGCGTTTGCGAGGCGAACCGAATGTTCCGAGGCTTCATGCACGTGTAACTTCGCCATGGCGCGCTGAAGAGAATCGACTTCACTGCGACGGACGCCGTTTTCCCGTGCGGCCACGTCTAGACTGTGGCGCTCGTGATTTTCGTCGAGGGAATAAATTTCGATGCCCCGGGTCGCTTTGCGGGTGGACGCATTCGAGTGCACCGAAACGAAGATGTCACCGCGTGCGGCCTCGGCGGTTACCGTGCGTTCTTCGAGGCTCAGCGTCTTGTCACTCTTGCGCGTAAAGACGACTTCAAAGCCGAGCGCTTCAAGGCGTGTCCCAAGCATCTTTGCCAGCCTCAGATTGACGTCCTTTTCCCGCAGTCCGCCGACGCCGATCGCACCCGGATCTTTGCCGCCATGCCCCGGGTCAATTACGACAGTTTGAATTCGACGCAGCGGGATCGACAGCCTTGAATTCGGCTTCGTCCCCTTGCTGCCTTCTGGCGACACTACTGCCTTGCCCGTACGCGGACCGTAAACATCGACCACAATGCGATGTGGGGAACGCAGCACCAACATGCGATGCCGTTCGTATCTCTGCAGGTCGATCACCAACCGACTCTTGGTCAGCGTGTTCTGTCCAAGGCGTAGGGTCTTCAACAATCCATCCTGAATCGGAATCCCGTTCTCGAAGTCTCTTCCTACCCAGATGCCCGACAGATCGAGGTACAGCCGATCCGGTCGGCCTGACTTTGCATCGGCCTTAAGCCGCTTCACCTCGGTCTCGACCGGCCGCGTAAGTTCGACAACGACGCGCGTGTAGTCGTCGTACGACCAGCTTCGAACGTCCTTCACGTCGCCAAGTCCAGGCGGACGTTTGGCGCCCATCAAAATTGGCATCAACAAAACGCAGACGATTGCGACAAGAATTCGCGCGGATGGGTCTGCCAGCCTCATCAAGCGTCACCTGAGTTGTTCAAGCGGTCGCGCAACGCGGTCAAAGCAACTAGGGCGTCGATGGGAGTCGTTACATTCGGGTCCAACTCGCGCAGCGCGTTCAAGACTTCGTCTTCTTCCGGTGGCCTCGGCGCCATGCCTCCGAGCGCAAACGAAAGTTGATCTGGTGCATCGGCGACCGTGCCCGCTTCCTTCGCCAGCCGGGGAACGCCTTGGGGGTCGAGTTCCCCACCTTCGAGATTCTTCAGAATCTGGCGTGCGCGGGCGATGACGGGTTGCGGCAAGCCGGCGAGCTGAGCCACTGCGATGCCGTAAGAACGACTCGCCCCGCCCGTTACGAGCCGGCGCAAAAAAATCACCTCGTCTTCCCATTCTCGGGCCTCGAAGTGGCCGTTGCGGACCCGCGGCCGAGTGCGGGATAGGTCGGTGAGTTCGTGATAGTGCGTGGCGAAAAGCGTCCGCGCGCACAGCCCCGGCGTGTCGTGGAGATGTTCGAGTACCGCCCATGCGATCGACAAGCCATCAAAGGTGCTGGTGCCTCGACCGATCTCGTCGAGAATCAGAAGGCTGCTTCGCGTGGCTCCCCGCAAGATTTCTGCCGTTTCGCGCATTTCCACCATAAAGGTCGACTCACCCCGGGCAAGTCGGTCTGACGCGCCAACCCGGGTAAAGATTCGATCGACTACACCTACCCGCGCGCTTTCTGCCGGGACCCAGCTTCCCATCTGCGACATCAACACGATGAGGGCAACCTGACGAAGGTAGGTACTTTTACCGGACATGTTCGGGCCGGTCAGCAAAAGGATCTGCGCATCCGCAGGATCGAGACTCGTGTCGTTGGGAACGAATCCTTCACCGTGCGCCGTGTTTAACAGCGCTTCCACCACAGGGTGTCGTCCAGCGCTGACTTCAATCGTTTCTCCGTCGTGGACTTCAGGGCGAACCCAAGCCTCACGTCGCGCGACTTCCGCTAATGCAGAGAGCGCGTCGGCGGTCGCAACCGCAGAAGCCGCCGAACGAATCGCCGAGGCCGACGCGACGACTTCGAGACGAACATTTTCAAAAATGTCTCGCTCAAGCGCAGCCGCCCGCTCGTTGGCGCCCATCACCTTGCCCTGCATTTCAGAGAGTGCTGGGGTCGTAAAGCGTTCGACGTTGGCGAGCGTCTGCTTGCGCTCGTAATCCTCGGGGACCTTCGCCAACTGGGTCTTCGACACTTCCAACGCATAGCCGTGCACCGGGTGAAATTTGACCTTCAACGTGCTGATGCCTGTGCGCTTCCGCTCTTCGGCTTCGAGCCCGGCAATCCATTCCCGACCCTTGGTTGCGCTTTCGCGCAGGTTATCGAGGTCGCTCCGATATCCTTCGCGGATGTATCCCGTTTCGCCGGCCCCCCGCGACCCACGCGGGATCACGGGCGGATCATCGATCAAGGCGTCCTGAAGCAGCTGCGAAAGTTCGGGCAGTGGCGTGGGCATTGAAAGTGCTGCGGGCAAGTCGTCGCCAATTAGTGCGCCGTCTTCTGCAGAGGATCCACTCAAGCTCGCACAGACTTCTGGCAAAGCCGCGAGCGAGTCGCGCAGCAGCCCCAGGTCCCGGGGCACAGCTGTGGGCCGAATTCCCTTCGTCAGGATTCGATCGAGGTCACGCACCTTCGCAAGCGCATCTCGCAAGCGCGCGCGCGGTCGGTCGCGGTCGACGAGATAACCAATGCCTTCTTGTCGCTCTTGAATCGAGCTCGTCTGTAGCAACGGATATCGCAACCAATGCGCGATTCGCCGCGCGCCCAGTGGCGTCACGCTTCCGT
>JASDVE010000104.1:0-6720 GCA_041891195.1 Myxococcota bacterium
GGACTGTTCCGCTTCGCGCTTCTTTCGCTCGAGTTCTTCGCGTGCTGCCTTCCCCTCGGTCGTGGAGGAAACCGCCTGGTCGAGATCGACGATACCGATCTTCGTTGTTTCCTTTGAAGCGCCGAGCCCCCACACCAACAGCAGGGCTGCGGCGATTGCGACCAAGAGTTTGCGAGAGGTGTCCTTCTTTGTCCGCGTCGTCATCATCTTCTCCATTGTAAAATATCTCCTTATTCAGAATGCGAAGCGTCGCTCGCAGAAATCGTCATTTTTAATCGAACACTCAACCCCGGCACCTTATTTCCGGTCGGGCCCCAAAGCGGTTCTGGGGCTGTCCCTTATTGGGCAAATCCACCCACAGAAAATTCAAACACAGGGCTTTTTTCGATGGAAAGCGGGTTAATCGGAAAGCCTAGGACGAGCTGAAGCGGTCCAAAAGGAGAGAACCACAACACGCCGCCGCCATAAGCGTAGCGCCAGTCAGTCACATCGAACAGGGTTTCGCCCTCGCCGTAGGCATTGCCGCCGTCCACGAAGAAGACGGCCTGCAGCCCCACCTCCTCCGACAGCGGGAAGCGATATTCGAGGTTCACCAGGACAAATTTGTTGCCGCCGACCACGTCGGTTTCGTCGAGATCGTCGAAGTCCTTGATCTTCTCGTCGTCGAGACTGTTGCACTTCCCGTTCCGGTTACCCTGGGTGTTGACGATAACGCCGTCGACGATGCTGACCGGTTCGTCCTGGCACGTCGCTGACTTCGTCGCCGAGTCGAACCGACGGCCGACTGGGACAAAGATGCTGCCTCCGCTCGGAGCGAATGGATTCGCGCGGTACAAGATCGCGCGCCGGGGCCCCACGGTTCGGGCTTTGTAGCCGCGCAGCTGAAATGCGCCGATGCCACCGAGAAAGTATCGCTCGGTGAGGGGCAGTGTGAGGCTCTTGTCGATTTCGTCGATGGGCGCCGCGTTGTCGCAGGCACCGTTGTCGCATTCGGTTTCGGCGTCGAGACCCTGAAAGTCGAAATCGCTCAATGTATTGAAGCTGTACGTGTAACCGATGCGCGAGCTGATCACGAACGACGACCGATCAAATAGCCAGCTCGGCGCGCCGAGATACCAGGTGTAGCGCCCCTCAATACGAACGAACTTTGCGAATCCACCTAAGCCTGCCACCTCCAACGTCGCGCCGTACACCGTACCCGCGTTGGGCGAGAAACGGTCGTTGCGCGTATCGCTGCGCGCGGTCAACCCCACGAGACTGCTGCTTTCATTGCCCTGAAGAACCTGACGAAAGACGGGCGCAGATGCGTTGACGTTGGTGTTCTGTTCGATCTTGCGTTGGCTGTAGCTGTATCGCAAAAACCCCGAAGCCGTGTTGTCTTCCCGCAAGGAGTGCCCGAGGCTAATGTCAAAACCGCGTTGGCGTTGCTTGAAGTTGTCGAAGTTGACGTCGGAAAGAAATAGTGAGGCGCCGGCGCTGAACTCGCTGCCCAAGAAGTGAGGGTCGCGAATCGAAATGTTGTAGCGACTCGTTTGCCCACCGAGATCCACTTGCAAGTTGACCCCGTAACCGCGACCAAACAAGTTCGCTTGGCTCAGTGACGCAGTAAATACCAGCTTGTCCTGGGACGAAAAGCCGGCACCGAAGCTAAATGAGCCGGTGGGTCGTTCGGCGACACGCACGTTCAAGTCGAGCTGCGCGGGGTCGCCCGTCGGCTCAGGCTCGAACGATACGTCTTCGAAGTAACCGAGACGCGACACCTTGGAGTTACTGATCTGAAGGTCTCGCGCGCTGTAGAGCTGTCCCTCTACGAGTTTCAGTTCGCGCCGAATCACCGGATCAATCGTGGTCGTATTGCCCGAAACGTTGATGTGGCGAATGAAGTAGAGCGGGCCCTTCTTGACCTGGAACTCGACGTCGATGGTGCGGGCTTCCGGGTTGAGCCGGGTACCGAGTTCAACCGCAGCGAAATAGAAGCCTCGATCCGTGTAGTGGCGTTCGAGGATCTCTTGATCTTCGGCGAGATGCGAACGATTGAAGATCTCACCGGACTCGAGTTCGAGCTTGGAAAGAAGCGCGTCGAAGTCCATCGATTCGTCGCCTGTGATCTCAATTTCGCCCACGCTGAACTGTGGGCCTTCTCGGATCGCGACCTGAATCGCGAGTCCCTCTTCCGACGCGTCGATGACGGGTTCGGCGATCTCTACTTGCAGATACCCGATGTCGCTGTACCTCTTTTCGATGCCGCGAAGATCCCGCATAAAGACGCCTTCGGAATAGGTTCCGGAATGGTCGAACCACGCCGTGGCGTACGACCACGGCCGCCACAATTTCGTGACGAAGTCTTGTTGCAGCGCACGGTTGTCGAACGCGTTGTTGCCCACGAACTCGACGGTCTTGAGTCGCAGCTTTTCGTTTTCTTCGACCTCGAAGTGAACCACCACCGAGCCTTCGACGATGGTCTCGAGCCTAAACCCCGACTTCGCGAGGTAATACCCCTCCTGACGATAAAGAGCATTGATACGCTCGCTGTTCATCTTCAAGAGCGAGCGGTCAAGTGTTGAGCCCGTGGTCAGGGTGAGGATTTCTTTGATCTTGTCGCTTTCGATGTTGTCGTTGCCCGAAATCGCAATCTGGCGCACAACCGGGTTCTCAGAGACCTCGAAGATCAGCTGCTTGCCCTTCTCGCCGCTGCTCACGAACGCGCGCACGTCACCAAAGAAACCGAGCTGAAACACGGATCGAATGTCGGCCGCCACCAGCGAT
This sequence comes from Myxococcota bacterium, assembly GCA_041891195.1. Taxonomy (GTDB): domain Bacteria; phylum Myxococcota_A; class UBA9160; order UBA9160; family UBA4427; genus DUBZ01. The sequence continues at coordinate 2,767 of JASDVE010000104.1, forward strand.
TCATCGAGGGGGCCACCTACTTCAGAATTGATACGGCTGATGATGGCGTCGGAATCGATGCGCCGGTTCCCGCGAACGACCACCTCGCCGATGCTTGCGCCCTGACGTTCGCGGGCCGCCGAGCCAAAGAGCCGTTCGCTACGGATGACGCGATAGATCAACTCCACCCCGTCCGGGCGCCTTTCGACCTCCAGGTTGACACGCGCGACACCGGGATGTTCTTCGATACGAGCCCGATCGCTTCGTACTTCGGCGGGTTCGTAAACAGATCCGGCTTTGTACTCGAGCACCTGGCGAAGTTCGCCTTCAATTTCGCCCGCCGCTTGGAAGGTGACCTGCACGATCTTGTCCGAATCGACGCCCGACAGTGCCGCCACACATCGATCCGCCAATTCGCCGATGCGGCCCACCAATTCGTCTTCGCTCTGGGCGATGATCGCGATCGATTCACCCCGCGATCCGCCCGCCGGAGTGAGTCTCACGTCGAGGCTGAAGCGTCCCGCCAACTCGGTGATGCTTCCCGAAATAATCGTCCGCACCTCGAGGCGTTTCGCCAGAGCGCGAAGTTCTTCTTCAGAGAGTTCGGTGCGGTCGCTGCCCCCAAGCGCGTCGATCACGAGGGCCTGCGGCGTGACCGTCACTTTGCCTGTTGTTTGCAGGCGCGTCGCGAGCAGATCCGAAAGAGATTGCGTCAGGTACCCGAGCGGGCGGGCGCTGTGGGTTCTGAAGGGAAGGACCGCGATCGGAATTCGACTTGAATCGGCGGCGCCGTCGTTGATTTCGACCCGTTCCGAAGCGGAAGCCGTCTCGCCTTCTTGTGCGCTCACAACTCCGGGTCCCGCGCCTAGGCACGCAACGCAGAGCAAGATAAACCATCCCGCATTCCATCGTGGGGCGGTCACCTGTGTTCTCCAACCTGCGTGCCGTATATCAGTTCGGTGCGGAATCTGTGTTTCGGGGGTGGCAGAGTCTAGCCGGTCTTGCGCGGCTGTCTGTCTTGAAACGTCCCGAACTCCTCCTGGGTTCACCGAAAATGCCGCGGTGATCATCGTCAACCGGCCCACCTGCCGTCGTCCTCTACGAATTTTCCGTTTTCGAGCACCACAATCTTTCCGAGTTTCTCGGCCATCCGCTCGTTGTGGGTCACGACCACGAGGGTCGTGCCTCGGGTGCGATTGATTTCGAACAGCAGTTCGGAGATTTGTTCGCCGATCGTCGGGTCGAGGTTCCCCGTCGGTTCGTCGGCGAGCACCAAAGGCGGATCGAGCACCAAAGCCCGAGCGACCGCAACACGCTGACGCTCACCGCCCGAAAGCTTCCCTGCACGCTGGTCGAGGCGATGCGAAAGACCCACCTCGCCGAGAATTTTTTCCGCACGCTCTCGCATTTCGTCGCGGCTGCGACGTGCGATCAAACCCGGGATCATCACGTTTTCGGCCGCACTGAACTCCGGGAGTAAGTGATGAAACTGAAAGACGAAGCCGAGAAACTCGTTGCGAAGACGTGCGAGGCCAGAGTTGTTTTCCGCGAAGACGTCGGCCCCACGAAACATCACGCGGCCGCTCGTGGGATGATCAAGCGTCCCTAAAATATGTAAGAAAGTTGATTTCCCGACGCCCGACTGTCCGACGATCGCGACTCGCTCGCCGCGCTGGAGTTCGAAGTCGAGTTTTTTCAGTACGCTGATCACGCCGTCGCCGGTTTGATATTCTTTAGTCAAAGCGTCGATTCGGACCAACGGTTCTGTCTGCGCGGTTGCGATCGCCTTTTCGTTGTCCGCCAGCGTTCCGGTTTCGAGCGGCCCATCACTCATATCGGAGTGCCTCTGCGGGATCGAGTCGCGCGCCTTGGCGACTTGGCAGCAAGGTTGCGCCAAGAGACAACACCATTGCGATCGTCGCCATGAGGCCGACCTGCACGGGGTCGACAGTCGATGGCAAACTCGAAAACTGGTAGATGCTTGCCGGCAGGGTGTCGATGCCGGTGAGATCTTCGATGGTCTGCTGGAACCACTGTAATTGGTTGGTGACCGCGATCCCGCCCACAACACCGATCGACGTTCCCATGAGCCCGATCAACGTCCCTTCGATGGCAAAGATCCGCTCGATCGACGCGTCTTCCGCGCCCATGGCTTTTAGGATCGCGATGTCGCTTGCCTTCTCCATGATCATCATGATCAACGTTGCGACGATCAAGAACGCAGCGACCACGAGGATCATCGTGAGCAACATGAACATCATCACGCGCTCGCTCTTCAGCGCCTGAAAAAATGTCGGAAAGAATTCTTTCCAGTCACGGGTGTAGTACGGGTAACCGAGGGTGTCACGCACCAATGCGCCGACACGCCGGGATCGGTAAAAGTCGGTTGTCCGAGCTTCGATGCCGTCCACCACGTTGCCCGCGCGCCGGAAGTCCTGCGCCGCGGGAATGTTGGTGTAAGTGAAGACTTCGTCGTATTGAAAGAAGCTCGACTGAAAGACTCCGACAACGCGAAAACGCTTGAGCCTGGGCGCGGGCCCCAACGGCGTCTGCGGGCCTCCGACTGGTGAAATTAAAATCAGCTCGTCGCCGACCATCGTCCCGCTCGCAACGGCCAGTTGATTGCCGATGATGATGCCCGGCACCGAATTTTGATCTTCGGCTTCCGTATCGGAAAGCACAAGACCGTCGACCGAGCCATCGATCATGTCCTCACGTAGATCGGTCACGTCGGCGACAGACCTGGGGTCAATGCCGCGTAGCCGCACGCTGTAAATATCTGAGCCAGGCCCCCGTACCATGCCCTGTGCATCGAGGAATGGCGATGCGCCCGTCACACCCGGCACGGTGCGAACCACTTCGAGGACGTCTTCGTATTTTCCGAACGAACCGGTTCCACTGTGAACGGTGAAGTGTGCACGGTTGCCGAGGATCTCGTCGCGCCAAGTCGCCTCGAACCCGTTCATCACCGACAGCACCACGATGATGAGGCCCACCCCTGCTGCAATGCCGCCGACACAGATTGCGCTAATGGCTGAAATGAAAACTTGGCGACGCTTCGCAACCAGGTACCGCAGCGCGATGAACCATTCGACCGAGCGTCGCATTTCCAAGAGTCCGGCGGCCGCTACAGGCACCAAGCCGAGCACGACAAGGACGCCGAAGACCGCGATGATGGCCCCCCCCGACGACGCCACCGCCTCTTGTCTCTCGAGCGGAACCAGAAGGCTTACAAAGCCGAGAGCCCAAGGCGCCGCGAACCACAGAAGAACCGCTTCGAGTTCGCCGGGCTCGTTTTGTCCGCGCCCGACACGGCGGTAACGCAACCACAGGGCCCCCACGACCGACACCCCCACCGGCGCCATCAACCACGCCATCGGGACGACGACGGACACCGAACACGAAACGCCAAAACTTGAAAGCCCGAGCACCCAGAGTCCGAGACGCTTGCCTTCAACGCGGCCGAGAACAAAGCGGATGATCAAGACCGAGATCACGCTGCCAAGCGCCAAGCGCCCGGCGATCCCCAGATAATTCGGCAGCCATTCGTCCCAGGCTTGGCCACTCGCTTCGGGCTGCATATTTCCGAGCAGGATCAGGCCAACCAGCATGCTCATCACAAGGCCGAAGAACACGACCCAACCGCTTTTCGTCGACACTCGGGCGAAGCGTTCGAGCACAACCACGGCCGAGCCCAGATACACGAGCGCCACCATTGCGATGCCGATGATCAACATGACGATAAAGGCCAGTGCGAGCGACGCGCCGAACGCCACCAGCGCAGCACCGATCCCAGAAGTGATTTCCATGCTGTCGAGGCTTCCGAGTTGGGCCGTGGGGGAATGGCTTCAGTTTGACTTCAGGCTTGCTGGTGTCGTGATTCGAGTCGCGATGTGTTCGTAGTCTGCTCTAGCTGCATTCTTTAAGCATCGTTCATTTGTTGTGTGTGTATGTGTTTTTGTTATTTGATTTCGG
>JASDVE010000105.1:0-6691 GCA_041891195.1 Myxococcota bacterium
CCCTGCGAGATGTGTATAAGAGACAGCAATCAAGCAAGGACAATCGATCAACACCACCGATGTCGGCCAGCATCAGATGTGGGCGGCGCAGTTTTGTCTGACGACCAGTAACCGACATTGGATCTGCTCCGGCGGCGCCGGCACCATGGGCTTTGGCCTTCCGTCTGCAATCGGAGCCCAGTTTGGGTGTCCGGACAAGAAGGTGTGGACGGTGTGCGGCGACGGAGGCTTTCAGATGACACTGCCCGAACTCGCCACGGCCAACATTCACAACCTGCCCGTGAAGTGCCTCATCATCAACAACAACTACTTGGGCATGGTTCGTCAGTGGCAAGAAATGTTCTTCGATAATCGCTACTCGGGCGTTGATCTCGAAGGGAATCCGGACTTCGTGAAGCTCGCGCGGGCCTACGACATCAAGGCGCTTCGCATCAAACGTGCGGCGGACGTCGACCGGATTTTGCAAGAAGCCCACGACTACGACGAAGGGCCGTGCGTCGTCGTCGCCGAAGTCGCGAAGGAAGACAATGTCTTCCCAATGATCCCGGCCGGCGCGCCTCTGAGCGGAATGCTGATCGAAAAGCCAAAACACAAACTCGAGAAACCCACGGGGAGCACTTGAGATGAGCGCCGCAGAGACAACTCGTTCATCAATGCCCCCCGGCCGTTCCCGAAGTGGAGACCCGCCGGACATGTTGCCCGCGAATCCTGTGCACACGATTTCGCTGTTCGTCCACGACCGACCGGGCGTGCTTGTCCGCGTCGCGATCGTCTTCGCACGGCGTGGCTACAACATCGAAAGCCTCGTTGTGAGCCCCGCTGCGCGCGGTGGTTTTTCGCGCATGACCATTACGTGCTCTGGCGATCCGAGCACTCTCGAGCAGATCATTCGGCAACTCGCGAAACTCGTAGACGTGGTCCACGCCATCGATCACACCGGTGCGGCGATCATCGAAGCCGAGATTGCGCTGCTAAAACTCGAGTGCAACGTCGACGAAAGAACTCAGATCTTGCAAATCGTCGACCAGTTCAAGGCGCGCGTCGTCGACTACGGAACCGAGAGTCTGGTGATCCGCGCTTATGGAAGCAGCGAGAAGATCGACGCGTTGATCCTGATGTTGCAGCCCTATGCCCTGAGTGAACTCATCCGCTCGGGCAAGGTCATCATGGCCCGAGGGATCGAAACCACCTAACGGCGTCGCTCGAAGAGACCGCGGCCCTAGAACTGATTCTAGAACTAATTGACCCAGGTGAAGCTCTCGGCTTGCGACAGGTCCTTCCGATCGACGCGGGATGGTGACCTTCGAGCGGGCCCCGCCCATCGGCTGCGAAAAACATACGACAGCGGAGTGCGTCGTTTCAGGAGAGACTTAGAAACCGAGTACGCCCGAATCCGGAGAACCTATCGTGCGATTGTACGCACGTCCCAAGGCCCGTCCAGCTCTTGGAAAAACTTGCAGACCCTACGCTCCGTCGCGAGTGCGATAGCGATCGGGACCGTCTTCAGGGGGCAGGTTGAGCACTTGCGATGGGAACGAATCGACGAGGTACTCGACGACGTCGCGCATCGAAACCACGAACACGGGTCGTCCTCGATTGTCCACGATGGGAACGTGACGAAACCCACCAACGCTCATCTTGTTCAGCAAGGACGCGACGGGCGCGGTACGCGGAAGCGACTCGGGAGACTTGACCATCACTTCGCGCAAGCAAATGGTGCTCGGGTCAACCCCGCGCTCGACGACGCGGAGCAACACATCACGCTCCGTAAAGATCCCTATTAATGGCGTTTGCCGGGTTCCGTCTTCAGAGATCAAGACCACACCTCGGTGTTCGGCCTGCATAGCCCGGACTGCGGTCTGCACCGTGTCCGCTTCGGTGAAAACCATCGGAATGCGTCGAGACAAAACACTTGTCGGCGCCTGCAACAACCCCTCGTCGAAGCGATGCGCCGGCTTGCTAACTTTGGCTTCTTCGAAATAAGCGTCATCACCAACGTCCACTTGAGTCTCCTTATTCAACCATGCTCACGTTTCCCGTCGAACGGGTTTGGCTGCACAATCCCACTTTGCTTTGTGCGGATACAACCATTCTATACGATGGGAGTTCATGTTGAACATCGATTTTCTACGAATTGTCGAACGTCATGCGCAACTCTCCCCGGGGGCCGCGCGTATTCGTCATTTCACCAGGTGTGCCGGTTCTGGCTCAGTCCTCAAATACATCGAGACAAAGGGCTTTGACTTTTACCTGTTGCGCACCTCGAACTCAAATTGTGACAGCTGGGCCTCGGCATGAGTAACTTTGACTACGTGGTTCTCGCCGCTTATGCGGCGCTCGTTCTCTGGATTGGTTTGTACAGCGCGCGCAAGCGCACGTCTTCAGCGGATCTCCTATTGGGGCAACGCGCGGTCCCGGGCTGGGCTGTGTTGTTGTCGATGGTCGCCACCGAGCTTTCTGCAGCCACGTTCATCGGTGTTCCGGTTGCGGCCTACTCGGGCAATTGGAGTTACTTACAGCTCGCTTTCGGATCGTTGCTCGGCAAGTTGGTTCTCGCTCGAATTGTGATCCCGCTCTATCACCGCCTCAAGGTCGTCACCGTCTACGGCTTTCTCGAAACGAGTTTCGGCCCTGCCACGCGACGTGCTGCGAGCATTGCTTTTGCCGCGGGGCGCATGCTTGCCTCGGGGGTTCGACTATTTATTGCCGCCCTCGCCTTTTCAGTGGTGTCGGGCCAGTCCGTCGAAGTCACCATCGTGGCATGCGGCGTGCTCGCCACGGCGTATACCCGCGTTGGGGGAATCCGTTCGGTGATCTGGACCGACGCCCTTCAAGGTGCCGTGTTTATTCTCGCAGCATGTGCGTTGGTCTTTGCTGTAAGCGACGGCTTCACAGGCTTCAGCCCCGTACTCGACTGGGCGGCTGCCCGAGAGAAGACGAACGTGTTCCAGTGGCAGCCGTTTTTTACGTTGACGACGAGCCTGGGTTTCGGCACCGCGGTTTTGGGAGGCTTCTTTCTAACCCTGGCCACCCACGCGACCGACCATGACATGGTGCAACGCTTGTTGACCACGCGGACTGGTCGGAGCGGCGGTCTTGCACTCGCGGGTTCCGGACTGCTCAACTTTCCGATCACCCTCCTCTTTCTATTCATTGGAACCGGCATCGCGTACCAGTACGCCCAGGCTCCGCCTTATGACATTTCTTCGACAGATCAGATCATGCCGCTCTTCGCCCTGCATGAACTCGGGCCCGGCCTGCGCGGGCTGGTTTTCGCCGGTTTATTTGCGGCGGCGATGAGTAGTCTCGATTCGGCGATCTGTGCCATCGCAACGACCTGGGTCGTCGACATTGCGCCCAAAGCTCCTGGCGTCGAGCAAGACCACGAACTCGCGGCGCGCCTCCAACGCACGTCTACGCTCGTGGGTTTCGCCCTCATCGGGTCCGGCCTGGTGATGGCCCTCTACCACGCGCAACTAAAAACCGAGGGCACGCTCCCAACCCTTGTCGAATTTGCGCTGTCATCGATGTCGATTCTTTATGGCGGCTTGCTTGGAATTTTCGCGCGCGGGGTTCTATTCAAAACCCCGGGTAACGATCGGGCCGCAGTCGCGGGCTTGCTCGTTGGGAGCGCGGTAGGACTCATGCTCTTTTTGCATCCAGCCATCTTGGGCGAAACGCTCATCGCATGGACGTACTGGATCCCGATCTCGGCAACCTGTTCCTTCACGATTGCGTGTGGCGGACGAAGCATGACGACAACCGCGACCGACTAGGTCTTTGTCGCTACGCTCACCCTCCTTTCACACTTCTGCAAAAGCACCCCGAGCCAGTCCCCGGAGAATCGATGAACAGCGACAGCAAACGAGCCATCTTCGCAGCGCTTGGCGCGAACCTCGGTCTCGCGGCCGCAAAGTTTTTTGGCTTCACCGTGACGCACTCGGCCTCGCTCCTTGCCGAATCAGTCCACTCGATCGCAGACACCGGGAATCAAGCGCTGCTTTTGTGGGGCGCGTCCGCGGCCAACCGTGAGGCGACCGAGGAGCATCCATTTGGATACGGACGCGAGCGCTATTTTTGGTCGTTCGTCGTCGCACTCATTCTCTTTTCGCTCGGAAGTCTCTTCGCGATCAATCACGGCATCGATAAGCTTGGACACGTAGAACCTCTGTATCAACCTCAGGTGGCAGTCGTAATCCTCTTCACCGGCATCCTGCTCGAAGGGTTCTCCTTCTACATTGCGGTCAACGCTGCCATTCCGCTGAAGGGCACAGCGAGCTGGTGGTCCTTCATCAGACGCACCAAGAGCCCCGAACTCCCCGTGGTCTTGCTCGAAGATTTTGGCGCTCTGCTTGGACTCGTGATCGCGCTCATTGGCATAGGCTTGAGCGTCGCCACCGGCGACGCTCGATACGACGCCGGCGCGAGCATCGTCATTGGTTTACTGCTCGGAGTGATCGCAGCAATTCTCGCCTACGAGATGAAGAGCTTGCTCATCGGCGAAGGCGTCAATCCGGACGATGGCGTGACGATTCGCAATGCCCTCATTGCTGGAGATGACGTGAACCACGTCATTCACATGCGGACTCAGCACATGAGTCCCGATGAGCTTTTGGTCGGCGCAAAGATCGAATTGATCCCGACCCTCAATTTCGAAGAAGTCACCGACGCGATCGACCGCGCAGAGACCCGAGTGCGCAGCGCCCTGCCGTCCTTCGACGTCACGATTTATCTTGAACCCGACGTCCTCGAAGCCAACTACCAAGACGCGCCCGCGATGGATCACGAACCCCAGGTTTAGAACCGTGGGCGACGGCGCATCCGCCGAGAGGCGCACACTTCCATTGGTCGTCGAGGGTTGATTGATACGGCCCCCCCTCCACCGCGTCGAGCGCGGCCGACTGTACCTTCAAGGTTCAACCGCTCCGATGCTTTTGAGGCCACAACCCAGAGCGTTTCTCCACAAAACTCGAAGACTTTCTCAACCAAGGCCACGCTCCACGCCGCCCCTCTTGCCAGGACACTGCCGAGCGTGCACGACAACAAGTGGCTCGCGGCACGGACCACCGAAATCGGCGAAGAATTCTCCCGGGACGCGACGTTCGATCGAAAACTGAACACGCAATTGAAGCGCGCAAAAGTCTGAGTTATTTCTCTCGTTCGCATTCGAACCCGAGAGGAGTAACCCCAATGGGTAAATACAGCCGCCAAGAAATTGAAAACGCTTTCGAGCACTACCAGGCCACGGCACTGCAAGCAGGCACCAGCGGGGATTGGAACTGCTGGGCGGATCTGTTCACCGAAGACGCCACGTACATCGAGCACCTTTTCGGAACGTTCGGCGGTCGCGAAGCCATTCGGAACTGGATCTGCACCACGATGGCCAAGTATCCCAATAGCGAAATGAAGTACTACCCAATCGACTGGTACATCATTGACGAAGAGCGTGGATGGGTGTCGTGCAAGGTTTGGAACCGAATGTCTGACCCGGGCGACGGGAGTCTGCACCAGGAATACAACTTCACCCTGCTGAAATACGCCGGCAACGGGAAGTGGTCGTACGAAGAAGACGTCTACAACCCGCAGCCCTTCCAGGAAATGGTCGGGGGCTGGATGAAGCGTAAACAAGAAATTGAGGACGGTCACGCCTGAACTGCGCTCGGCTCTCCCCAGAAGTCCGAAGTTTTTCCCCTGTTTTATCGGCCGTTTGCACTGAGCCCCTGCCACCGAGGTATTTATTGCGTGCCCGCGGCGGGTCGATGTCGCGGAAGTTGGGCACACTCTCGCATCGCTTATGACTGATCGAAGATCCAGGGGGGTAGGAACGTCCGGAGAACCATCTTCTCCGCACGATCCTCGAAACCCAAGTGCGGCACCGCAGTCGAGCAACATCCGACAGTGGCTAGGATCCGTTGCGTCCGACACGCTGCCGGCAATGAACCTCGGCATCCCTGAGCGCTACGAAGTTCGTAAATCTGAAGACGGAATCTACCTGCACTGCGACGACGCACCCCGGGTTCGCGTCTGGATCGACCCCAAGCAAACTTTTTCTGAGGCCGACGCTCGAGCACTTGGCGCCCGCAACATCTTTCTCGATGGAGCGGGCGACTTCCCACCGAAGCTCGACAATAAGGCCCGGCTCTACAACCTCGATCACCATCAGGGCTGTATCCGGCCCTTTACTCTGGCGACCTGTGAACAGGCACTGGTCATGGTGATGAATGGACTCGAACTCGACGAGGGGGACTGGACGCTCTACGCCAACGAGCCCGATCTCGACACGTTGTTCGCCGTGTGGGTCCTGCTCAATTTTCGGCGCATTCCGAAGCTCAGCAGTCGCTCAAAGGACACGCTGCTCCCACTTCTCCGGCTCGAAGGTGCCATCGACGCCAACGGTACCGAGCTATCAGACTACTGTGGCCTCACCCAAAACACCCTGCGAGAAGCCCGCACTCGCCTCGAAACGTTGCACACCCTCGAAAAGGAATTCCGGGCGAAGGAACGCTGGCCTGAATTTGACATTCGCGGCTTCACCGCCGCCATGCTGGGCGAACTCGATCAACTCGTTTACACCCGGGCCGACTTTCAAGACCACACCAGCATCGAAGAGGTTCTCGGCCATCTCGAAATCGTCGACCGCAAAGTCGCAGTGGCGTGTCGCGACCAGTCGGGCATCTACGAAGCGGAACGC
>JASDVE010000106.1:0-6985 GCA_041891195.1 Myxococcota bacterium
GGGGATAGGACCCACAGCGGTGAGCATCAATAAGTCGGAAGCGGTGTTGCTCTTCATGTCGAGCATACGAGCGAACGTCTCGGCGGTAAGCAGTGGGGTGTCGCCGTAGAGGATCAAAACGTCGCCCGAAAAATCGGCGAGCATTGGGAGTGCTTGCTTCACCGCGTGGCCGGTGCCCTTGAGTTCGGTCTGATGTACGAACTCGACTCTGTCCGCAAATGCTTCTTCTACTTGTTCGGCATCGCGTCCGACAACGACGATCAAGCGCGCCGGATTGAACGCCTCAGCGGCCGTGACGACGTGTCCGAGCATGGAACGACCACAGAGCTCGTGCAGAACTTTGGCGCGACGCGATTTCATGCGCGTGCCTTGTCCGGCGGCGAGGATCACAACTGCAAGTTTTCGTTGGGTGTCTTGGCTCAAAGGGTTCGTCTTTTTTTCCAGGTTGAGGGCCACAATTTCCCAGTTGGTTCCATCGGGATTGCGGCCCACATTGTAGGTCCCCGTGGAATCCCCATCGGCTTCTGAGGATCCAGAGTGTAGCCCCTCGGGGTTTGAGTCGGGGGGTGGGCAAAATTGGCTAATTTCAACTTCTAACCCTCCGCCTTGCGTCGAAGGGCCCGCCCTCGTCTCATTATATTGTGACCCCTTCGCCGAAGTGGTCGCAGATGTTCGGGACCCTCGGGAAGCGAAGCCGGGGACAACCGACGTCCTGATCGCAAACTGGGTCGCCCCCGCGAACCTCTGTAAGTCTGCGGCGGAAATGGACGACCCGGCCTGGCACAAAATGTTTGACATGGGGGTCCACCGGACCCGCTGCCTGTATCCGAGCATTCTTCCTACAATCTATGCGCGACACGCCGGCAAAGTGCTCGGCATCGGCAGCGTCACCGGTCTCAAAGCGCTTGAGGGTGTCTCGGCTTATCTTATTTGTCCTGTCGCTGGCCTCGGATGCGAGCATTGTTTTTGGTTGTTCAAGTCATTCTCCTATCCCGGGTGGCCGAGATAATGAGTGAGTTTGCCAAACCGAATACATTAAATGACGAAACCCACGGCATTCCGGGAACCTGCAGGTTTCTAGGAATGTGGCCGAGAGGGCAGCTCGCTTCTCTTTCTGGGAAAAACTATTCCATCAGATAGGTCATCGAAATCCGATAAGTATCTGATTATATTATACATCCAACTTTGGAATGACTTTTGCACTGTTAGTACGTGAGTATGAATCTCGGATCCGCTGTAGTCTGAGTTCCTTGGAACATCTGCCGTCAACGGATCTACAAGAAAAGGCTCAACTGGGTCGCTCCAAGGGAAATTGCAAAATTTCCTGGTAAGTCTGAATAAAACGAAATCAAACGCAGTACGCGAATTTCACGCAGTTCAATAACCAAAGAGGTCCAATAAATGAAATCTATTACTACGAAACTGCGACTGACGAGCCTGTTAGTTGCTTTTGCATTCGTTGCTGGCTTGGCGGCTACCGCCTCAGCAAGTGTGCATCCATTGTCGGGCAACGTCCGATTCCAGATTGGCGATGGCCTGCCACTTCCGATCGGCTTCACCGCAGCGCCAGCCGGCAAGGTTGTCCCTACTGCTGCCGCGGTTATTTCTCAGCCTTCCGGTGCGGATCCGCGAGCCATCGTGTTTGCGGGTGGTGAGTTTAAGCACTCGCCTGTCCCGTTCGTGATTCCGGTATTCGCGCTTAATCCCGCCGTGTTCCAAGTGTTGACGTCCTTGGGTCTTACGATCCCGTTGGGTGCAGAAACTCTTGCGGCCAGTGGCCGCACCGGTGCTGCGACGGTCCAGTACTGCCAAGGGCAAGTAGTGACGGCGGCCGGAAATCCGGGATGCGCTAACGCCGGGGCTGGACCAGGCGTGAACGGTCTGATGACCTACACGAAGACTGGCGCTCAGTTCGGTGGTGCGATGTCAGGTCGAGTATTCGGTGGTGCTGACGTTGCCCTTTACGGCGGCGGCCTTGTAGCCCCGTGCTCCGGGACGATGTGCAGAATCGCAATGGCGCTCGCAAGCCCCAACTCCACCGGTACCGGTGGAATTGGTAATGCTTTCGGCGGCTCGGGCATGAGCCCGGGTGCTGCGCCTCCGTCGGGTCAATTATTTGGCACGGTTACGGCTAACGGCGCGATTCCGAATGCGGTACCGACCGCACTGAATAATCCTGGCCTTGCAAACCCCGCTTCGGGCGGTGGTGGTCCTTGGACCACAGGTAGGCTGACGGTTTCAGTAACGGCCGCATTGGCCGGCGCTGAAGTCTTCGTGCTCACCGGTAGTGACTCCCGCGTAAGCGGTGTTGGCGCGATCTCCCTGGTTGCAGGCAGCGTGTCAAACCGTGGTGTTTCTGGCCCCAACGCCAACCGTGGTTGGCTTAACATGACGATCGGGCAGCAGGTTGGCGCCCTCCCGTCGATTTCGGGTCCGGGTATTGCGGCACTTGTTGGCCTCATGAGCTTGGCCGGCGGCTATGCAATGCGCCAGCGAAACCGCAAGTAGTCGAGTAATCGAAAACTTGTAGTTTTAACAATGACTAACCGCCCGGTTGCGAAAGCAGCTGGGCGGTTTTCATTTGTACGGCTCTTATGACGCGAAAATCGCCAAAAAGCGGCTGGCTAGATAACGCTGCTCCTTGCCACAGCTCGCGTCCCGAATACGTGTGTCATCGTCATCCGCGGTGACCGCGAATTTCTAGGCCGAGCTCAATGCATCCCTGCTCTAGTTCCTGACCTGCCACGTGCCCCCCATCCCAGCACGAAACATTCATCCGTAATATGAAGCAATACGTAACCGCCGAAACAATCTTCGTCCTCGTAGTCGATGACGCCGAACCCAGCCTAGCTGGTATTGTCGGCCACGAGTTTATCACTCTCCTTGGCGAACTCGGCGGTGTCCTCCGACTCCTCGCGCGTTGCGGCAAGCTTGTGTTTCGCCGCGCCCTGTTTCGCAGACATCGCGACCGGGTTTGATCGATGTCGACCGTTTCGTCGCTACCGACTTGTTCGGTTGGTCCCCGCTTCTACTGCCCGCGGCACTACCTCCGTCATGACCCCCCAATACCATTCGCAAATTCTCGTCGGTCGACGCTCCAAAACCCGAGCCGCTATCCTACCGTTGGCGCGCCTAAAACATGTGCGCACTATGACTGGCAGCGATTCATCCTTGGCGATGCAACGCAGCCTCAGCACGAGACGACACCCAGGTCGCAGCGACAGGAATGCGACGAAAGGACTGAAGCATGGGAAGATTGACGGGAAAAGTTGCACTGGTTACCGGCGGTGCCCGCGGCCTTGGCGAAGCGATCGTACGATCGTTTGTCGCCGAAGACGCACAGGTTGTATTTGGGGACATTCTCGACGAAGAAGGAGAAGCCCTTGCTGCCGAACTCGGTGACGCCGCTTCGTTCGTTCACATGGACGTCAGCCAACAAGCGGACTGGGACAACGCGATCGCACTTGCCCAAAAACGGGGTCCCCTAACCGTGCTCGTCAACAATGCGGCGATTGTCCTGATGAAGGCGCTTACTGAAACCACCGATGAAGACTACATGCGCGTATTCAGCGTCAATCAGTTCGGCACTTTTATTGGGCTTAGGTCGGTCGTGGAACCCATGAAGGCCGCGGGCGTCGGTTCGATTATCAACGTGTCTTCGATCGACGGCCTCCACTCTTCTGCCGCACTCGCGGCCTACTCGTCCACCAAGTGGGCAGTAAGAGGTCTCACCAAAAACGCAGCAATCGAATTGGGCCAGTACGGAATCCGAGTCAACAGCGTTCACCCTGGTGGTATGTGGACTGCAATGGGAGGCAAAGGTTCACTCAGCGAAGAAGAGATGAACAAGGCCGTCTATGCGAACTTCCCGATTCCACGTGTGGGGCAACCGGAGGAAGTTGCAGCAGTGATTTTGTTCCTGGCGACCGATGAAGCCAGCTATTCCACCGGATCCGAATTCGTTGCCGATGGAGGTTGGTTCGCAGGCATGCGCAATCCGATGATGCCGAGCTCTTAGCGCGCCGCGCCAAAAGGACGCAGACCGACGAAGAGCAAGAGCAATGCGGTCGGCCATAGCTGAACGAATAGCCGCAGGTTCGACGTGCCGAGGTGCCATGCGAGATCGCGCTCGGTAATGAGATAGATGAAGTAGTAGCCGCCGAGTTGGAGCAAGAGCGCCGCGGTGATGGCTGCAATGTTGCGATTCGCCTCGTCGCCTCGTCGCAATCGTAGCCAGACCGCAAGCGTCGCCAAGCCGACAAGGAGCGGAAGGCCGCAGAGCGTGACGAGGGCTCTGGCGAAGGAAACCAAGATCTCTACATGTCGACCGATTTCGAACACCCGGGTGAGAGAGTCGAATGCGAAATCACCCGCAAGGTCGTTTTCCCCGGCAAGCGTAACTTTCATTAAAAACAGGATTGCGACTGGAACGGCGAGCCCTGTCGCGAATTGGCCCGTTCGTTTTATACGGGCTGAAAATTCGCTTCGGGAACCGACGAATATCATCGCGATCGGTATTGCGAGAGCAAACAACAGCCCTTCATTCTTCGTCCATGCCGCCGCCCCAGCAAATAAACCGCTGACTCCTAACGCTGCTCGCTCTCCCGCCGGAATTTTGTCGGCAACGAGTACCAGGCCCGCTGCAGCGGCCAAGAAGAACGCCAGCGGGATGTCGGCGACTTGCCATGTGCTCTGGGCCATCAAGGCCGGAGTCGCGAGTACAGCGTATACGGCTAGGGTTCCGAGCGCTGCGTCCGCAAGGCAACTGACGACGCCATAGAGCAAGGCCGCAACGAGGAGCGCAAAGATGACCGAAAGCGCGACTGAAACTTCTTGCGTGGGCTCCCCCGCATAGGTCCACAGTCTCGCAACGTTGAGCGGGAGCAAGAGCGGGTAGTCTGTATGTGACCACGACACGGAGTTCGAAAACGCACGTTGCCAGTGTTCGCCGGAGTCGACGAAGAAGAAGCGCGCTTTCAGGTTCCAGATCGCAAAGGCATCCCAGAAGCCGAGGGGTTCGTCCTTGAAGCGAACCCACCAAGCGTTCGCGTTGACGATCAGCGCGACCAAGACACCGCCGCGGAGCAGCCAGTCGAAGCGTGAGTCACTGTCGGGAGATTCCACAGCCGCAGCTTCGTCGGGAGGCGGCAGTCGGCGTGCCAGCGTCGCGAGAGCAAGGAGGACTGCGACTTCGATCCCGACTACCCAAGGTCGCTGTGCCACGCCTGCAACGAGGCAAGCCAGGTAGAGGACGGAGCTGATCGCAAAGCCGAGTCCGCCGGCAAGCGCGCCGCGCAGGATCACGTCGCTTGCTTGCTTGCCGGTTCGCGGCCAAAGAATCGCGAGTGCGAACCAGCCGATTTCCCAAGAGATCAAGAGCGCGATGAGGGCGAAGGTCATTGGACCTCGTGCTTCTTCGTCAAAGCAACGCTGTCGTTGACGGTTACAATCACGCGTCTCGAAGTTGCTTCGAGGTATATCGTTAGCTCTCGCTGGGTCTGGAAGTTCGCGAGCACAAGTTCGTGGGCCGCTTCTTCGCTTTCGAGTTCGAGTAGCAGCGGAGCAAGGGCGAATTGCGAAAGGTAGTAGCGCGCCTGTAAAGGGCCGCCGGTGCGAACGTCAATTGGCGCTTCGCACACGTAGCCGATCGATTCATGACCTCGAGCGGCATCGCGAATGGCCCGCGGCTTTTCGTATCTCTCTACATAGAGGGCGGCTGCACTCACGAACGACTGTCCGTCGAGCGCCGCATGGCGTGCCTGCAAAAACGTGATGGGATGTGCAATCGCGAGAAGCAAGAGAAGCATCGCGAAGACGAGCAGTGACAATGGCCGACCCAAAACGCTCACCCTGCGGAGACCTCTCGTGGAGCAAACAACCGGCGGATCGCCAACCCGTAGAGAATGACCGTACCGCCGCCCTGGACCAATGGGAAATAGATATCGTGGGAGAGCCCTGTTATCTCGAAGGTCGGTGTCGCCAGAAGACCCACGAGAGCAAGGCCTGGAAGCGTCCGGTGGAGCAGGCGCGCACCCGCGCCGCTTGACGCACTGGAGAGGCCGGGAACCCAAGCCGCGACCAGCAAAGGGGCTGCCAAAATAAAATAATGCTCCCACACGAGGTTCGCGGTTAAGACAAAGATCAAACACCCCAATCCGGCCAGGGTCGTGATCTCAAGCGCCGACGTTTCAGCATCACGATTTGTCCATAGGGCAGCGAGTACAGGGATCGAAAGAAGGACGATGAAGATTGCGCTCAGGCCATTCGAGCTTTCTCCAAACGCAAATGCCAGCGGCGCGTAGTTGCCCATCTCGGTTGTGATGATGTTGGGCGGGATCGACGTTGCGGCGGAAATCCAATCCAGCCAACTATTCATGGTTCCCAAAAAAACACTCGACGTCGCGAACGCGAAGGACATGCCTGCGGCGATTCCACCCGCCACCAAAAGGGTGCGATGCGTTTTGCCAGACATCGCGATCGCGGCAAACAAGAACACCACAACGAGCCCAACATTGGGCTTGAACATGGCACCAATCGCAAGCGTCACCCCCGCGGCGACTTGAGCGGCGGCACTGTCTTTCCGTTGCAGCAAGGCGATTGCAATCGCGAGCAGACCCAATTGGACGCTATTCACGTTCTGAACTTGAGTTTCAGACTGCAGCGGGGCAAAAAACAGAAGGAGCCCTGCGAGCAAACCCAATGCCGGAAGCCACGCCATGCCGACCGTTTGCGCGATACCGAGAACACCGAGCACGAACGCGACGAGCGAAAGGATGCGCCAGCGATTGAAGTCCGTTTCGTAGTTGCCACTCGAAAGCCAGTGGACCCCCGTATAGAGAAAGGGCGTCGAATAAGTTTCGAGCACTGGCCGCGCCTGCGCGGCGGCTGAAAAGCGGGTTACAAGACTGTCGTCGTGGGGGGGGCGCGAGGCGAGGGCTCGGCCTAGATAGTGGGCCCCGATGCGTTCGCGCTCTTCGTCCGTATA
>JASDVE010000106.1:6995-24803 GCA_041891195.1 Myxococcota bacterium
CCGTATAGGGATTTACGAGGCCATCGTGCTCAATCGCTTCGCCTACAACCCAGAACTGGTAGTAGTCGATGCCGGGGACGGCTTGTCCAACAGCCCACAACCGGAGGAGTGCGAAGCAAGACACAACGACGAGTGTCGCGATCGTTAGACCCTGAATGGGTGTGGTGTTCCCAGGCATTTACGGCTTGGGCTCACGGGTTGCGTCGAGATAGCCCAAGGCTTCCATTTGCCGCCGGGTTTCGGGGTCGAGTTCTGGTGCGCGTTCCTCATCCAGGGGCGTTCGCGAAGCGGACCACGTTTCGAATCGCTTGACCATGGCGTTGACGACATCGGGCATTTCGGCGTGAAGGTCGTTGGTTTCGGCGGGGTCGTTTTGCAAGTCGAACAGGCCCGCGTCGGGATCATCGTCCTTTGACGACAAGAGCAGTTTGTAGTCTCCGTCATAAAGCGCACGCAGTTCGCGCCGAAAGCGTTCGCCCTTCCAGCGCACGTTCCCCGCGCTGCGGTAAAGCTCGACTATCGCGGGGTGAGTGATGCGGTCGAGGGGCTCGCCTTCCATCGTGCTTGGCAAGTTGATGCCGAGCCCTTGAAGAAGCGTTGGCATGATGTCGACCGACTGCGCTCTCGTGCTGGGATCGAGCTCAAGACTTACGTCGGCCGGCGGTTTGATGATCAGCACACCACGAACGACTGGCTCATATAAAGAAAACCCGTGGCCTTCCAACTCGTGCTCTCCAAAGTGTTCGCCGTGGTCATTCGTGACGACAATCCAGCTGCGGTCGTACAAGCCTTGCTTTCGCAGGGCGTCGAACACGCGTCCGAGTTGCTCGTCCATATAGAGAATTTCGGAGTCGTACTCCGCCAACACCTTCGACCGTGCGAAGTCGGGCCCGGGCTTGAGAAACTGCTCCCAACTTGTTCCGTGTCCATCGTAAGGGTCATGGGGATCGAAGTAGTTGAGGAAAAGGAAAAACGGGTTGTCTGTGGCGCGCTCGATCGCGTTGATCGCGAGCTCGCTCACTTCGGCACCGTCGCGTCCGGCGAGGGAATCGAACGCAGCGTCGTAGTGGTCAAAGCCTTGATCGAGGCCGAAGACAGGCTTGAACCAAGGCCCCGCCCCAACGGCATGGGTTTGAAATCCGTTTGCCTTCAGTGTTTCGGCCAGCGTGTTGGCGGCGTCGGGAAGACGGTTCGCGCGAAAAGCGTCGAAGCCTTGAGGGGCGCCGTCGGCATCGCCGAGCGCTGTGTTTCCCACGTTGCTGTAGTGCGCACCGTGGCTCGAAGGGAACAGGCCAGTAAAGAGCGATGCATGAGTGGGAAGTGTCCACGACGAGGTGGTGAGAAAGTTCTGCATCACGATGCCGTCAGCCGACATGGCGTCGAGGTTCGGAGACGTTTTGCGATCGTATCCGTAGACTGAGAGATGGTCCCGCCGAGTCGTGTCGAGGCTGATGAGCACGACAGAGTTCTTTGCACTGGTCATTATTGCCGGTTCGCTGACAGGGAGTTTGGTGTCGCAAGCGATGAAGCAAAGGGAGAGCGCAGCACATGGCAAGGTCCAACGCAGCGCAACGTGTCTCATGATTGCGGCTCGTCATCAATAACCGACTGCTCGTCTCCCGGCTTTAGAACTGCGAGCAAACACATCAAGGGCTCAACTGGGACGCGGTAACGACCATGGCCGTGAACGGTGAGGTAGTAAGGGCCCCCAAATAGAAGCAGTGCCGCGAGCAGCGCGCCCGTTCCAAAACTTCGTGCGCGAATCGCACCGCGCAGTGCCAGTGCCGAAAGCGCGATCAGGCCCACCGAATACAACCAGTGAATATGTTGGTAACGCGTCCAGAACTCGCCGATCCAAAAGCCGGCGAAGCGGATTACCGTGTTTCCAACGAAGCGCACAGGGTCATTGGCGATGGCACCGAGTGCCCGGCCGCGCGCGTCGCGATCGTATTGCTGTTCGCCGAGCATCGCGAAGCGTTCGCCTTGCTCGGTGTCGTGCCACGGGCTTGGGGCGAGGCCATGAAATGCTTCGGCGTTGGAACCAGGATAGTTCCCCACCCATAAATTGACGCCGATATTGCCGCGAAGGGGGTTATACGACCCGAAGTGTTCGGCGTTTCGAAGGGTCCAGGGTGCGACCACGATGGCAAATGCGATCAACGCGGCCGCGAACGCAGTACTTCGCTGTGACCCACTACGCGTCCAGAAAATGTGCGCGACCGTCACGGGTGCGATCGCGATCGCGGCACCATCGGCCATCAATGCCATTGCGAAAGTGCCGCCCGCCATGGACGCAGCAACGACATCGTTCTTGGTTGGAAGCAGCAGCACGAAAAAGTGAAGCAAGATCAAGAAAGCAAAAAGCTGTGACGGCCATGCCCAACCCAAGAACTGCCAGCCGTTTGGGTTCAACAGAAAAATGACGACTGCGGCGCGCCCCGCGTTGCGTCCCGCAAACCGAAGCCCCATCAAGTAAAGGAGTGCGGCACTCCCGGCCTGAAAGATGCAGTTGGCGAGGAGAGTCGCCTGTGCGGCGCCGAGGGTGTACATGCCAAAGACTTTAAAGATGCCAGCCAAGAGCATGGGGTAGAGCGGAGAGATCCAGGCGGTTGGGATGTAGACCCCGGGTTCGCGCGATACCGAGAACCCATGCCCTGCTGCAAGGTTGCCTGCGATATTTCCAACTTCGAAACCGAACGCCCAGGGATTGCCCGCCATCGCCATCGGATCGAACAGCACGCCGCCAAGCCCAAACTTAAACGCCAATGCGATCGCGAAGACCGCGAGGGCGCGACGCCACTCTACGCTGGTGATCTTGGACGCAAGGCGATCGTTCGCCGGCGCCCAGCGCCAACCCATCAAACCCCGCACCTCGCCGTGTTCCCCGCAACCAAAGCTCGACCCTCGCCTCCGGCAGATCCAAAGTCTAGCGGGGAATGGTTTCCTAACTATCTGAAATTAAAGGTAATTGAAGAAAAAATAAAATGGCCATGGGCAGCGTTGCGTCGCGTGTACGGAACTCTGAGGGTCAACCGAGGAAACTCAACACAATGACGCCCGCCGCCATTCCAACGAGGCCATGGAGCGGCACCCGCAAGTAAGCCGCTCGGCTTGCTTTGAGGGAATCATCAATCAAACTGAGTCCTGTCGCGGCGGCGATCGACAGGGGGATGGTCGCACCCAGGATATAGAACGCCTTGGCCTGAGCGTAGTAGGGAACGCGAAACGTCACGATGAAGACCGAAAACAGAAGAACGAGGATGATCAGCACCACGAATGAAGCCGTGATCCGAACCTGCATGTCTTCGTCGCGGAAGGCACGCACGAATAGCGCTCCGATACCGACAACCACCGAGAGCGAAAGTGGGATCGCAGTCCAGTAGCCCAGCACCATGTATTCGTAGTTCCAGTACGGGTGTCGTGTTGTGGCCTGCACCATGCCCGCGAGCAAGCCATCACCCCAGAGTGTCGAGTAGAGGCCATCCCAAAAAGAATGAAATCCGGCGAAGAAAGGGTGGCGGAAAGATTCGCCGAAGCTCAAGTAGTAGGACGAGGTGTGGAAGCCAGGATATTCCCACCAGGTTGTGGCGCCCGGTAGGTTGACGTTCCAAATGACCCACTCGCCGTATTCGACGTAGTTGCGAAGATAGAACCAGCCGCCGACCAATGCAGTGGTGGCGATCACTGCGGCGAACGCTGCGATGCTTCGGCGTGCAGCGGCGCGGCGATCATCGCCCTCAAGCATCCAGATCTTGGCCGCGACGATCGCTGCGATGACGGGCACAAGAGCGAGCCCCGAGAATTTCGTCGTGATGCCTAGGCCGAGTGCCGCGCCGATCGCGAAGAAGTGCAGCAGCGTGGTTCGCGCGCTCATGAGTGCGGTGCAGGCGAAGAACATTGCGAGACTCAACCATGCAGCGAGCAACGATTCGTTTGACACATAGGCCGAGACATAGAGGTTCATGGGCAAGAGCCCAGCGAACGCGGTCGCGAGGCTCGTCTTGATAGGGTCTTTGCGAAAGTACCGGTGCGCGAAAAAGTGCGTGCACCAAACGATCGTCAAGCCGCTCGCAAAGCTGACCAGGCGATAGACGACCTGCCCAGCTGCGCTGTCTCGTGCCACGTCGGTGGCCAACACAACGGCGCTCGTGAGCAGGTAGAACAGCGGAGGGTGGTAGGAAGCCCAGCCTTCGACCGGGTTTGGCAGCGTGCGAAATTCCAAGAGATGGTCGAAATAAGCGAGATGCGCTGGGATGTCGAAACCCATCATGACCGGGAGGTTTGAAATCTTGACGACGAAAACTGCGAGCCAATAGCAAGTCACACTTCCAAGCACGCAAAGTGGCAAGAACTTGAGGTTGGCCCCGGCGAGGCGGCTTTGTGCGAGCTTGGATAAACCCGCGAACAACAAGAACATGGCGGCGAGGTACACCCCGTGCTTGGCGAACGCATCCCGGGGCTGCGGCATGATGAAGGTATCGAAGAAGAGCTGGGTGTCGTTGGCACGGGTCGCAGTCGCGACCGGGATGCCGGGGGACGAGACCTGCCAGCTCGTATCGGTTTCAACGTTCAGGTCGCCGCCGCGAAGCGCGAGTTGCAGCAATGCTGGTCCCGTTGCGTTGCGGACGCGAGCGCGGACTTCGTTGGTGCCGACGTGCAGTTTAGAACCGACATCGACCTCAACGATTTCGCGCCAGCTTTCGAGTGGTGGGTCCCACAGCACCGTCGCACCGTTGATGCTGAGGTCAATGGACGCGAGACCTCGCGCAGACAGCATGACGCGATCGGGCACGGCCGCGACTTCGAACGCCTTCGTAAAGGAGAACGCGGGGATGTTGTTTCGCACGATCGGGACCGCGTCGCTCGACGCCACCAAGGGGTAGCCGATCCACTGGGCGCCATTGCCGCTCGTTAGAAACGATGCTTCGGGCGCGACGAAGGCTTCGTGCAGAGTCGCTGCGCCGCATACGACGGCGAGGGCGAGCAATGCCAAGATCTGAAGCCGGGTGAGGGTAGATTCGCCTATGGCCGCCATCCCGTCTGACCCTTTCGTAACGATTGCGTTCCCAAAGACGGTTGGCCGGCACCCCGCTGGTGCGCGCCCACGCATACTAGCAGGCTGCGAAACAACTCTGGACCGAGCCAGGCGCCTGGGTTTTCGGTTCGGCCGCGGCGCGAGAACGCCGTTGGGGCTAGGAGTCCGCGCGAAAGCTAGCTGTGGCCAGCCGTGGCAATTTTTCGGTACGAA
The DNA here is from genome assembly GCA_041891195.1 of Myxococcota bacterium. GTDB lineage: Bacteria > Myxococcota_A > UBA9160 > UBA9160 > UBA4427 > DUBZ01. The sequence continues at coordinate 12,244 of JASDVE010000106.1, forward strand.
GTGCGAGCCGGAAAGACGGGCGCATGGAGGCGGAAGTGGGTTGTTCCGCTGCCTGCTCGCGCGACTCTTGTCGTTCGTGGCTTACTGGGTGTTGGGCATCGGTACCGACCACGACTGCGATAAACTGGCGTGACTGCACCGGGCGACATGAACGCCGGGTGCTGTGATCGGTGGAACGCGGACAAGCAATCAAGGGGTCAATATTCCGGTGATAACCGACGGTCAAGAACCCGGGGTCGAGCGAGACGCGAAGCCATTGACTTCCCGGTCCTTGGGCCCCGTTGTCGCGCTCGCGATCGTCGCAGGCAATGTCGTTTTCTGGGCGACGTTTCAACGGGCTTTCCATCCGTTCGAGCTCGAATGGATGGAGGGGGGGTCGCTTCAACACCTCAATCGAGTCATCCAAGGCCTCCCGCTCTATCCCGCACCGAGTATCGACTTCGTCCCATTTCCCTACCCCCCCTTCTACTATTACCTCGCACTGCCCTTTGCGAAATTGACGGGGGCAAGTCTGCTTACCCTGCGTCTGGTTTCACAACTCGCCACGTTGGCATCGTGCTTGGCGATCTTTGCGATCGTGCGCCACGAGTCGCGGCGCTGGGACCTCGGTGTCGTTTGCGCGGGCCTCTTCGTTGCGACCTATCGCGTGAGTGGCGCGTATATGGATGTGGGCCGGATCGATTCGGTCTTCGTCGCACTCGTGTTGGCTGGAATCTACTTTCTGCGGACTCGAGACGACGTGCTCGGGCTGGTTGTCGCGGGTGGCTTTGCTTTTCTCGCGACCTTCACGAAGCAAACCGGTCTCGCGATATTTGGGCCGATGATGCTTTGGTGCCTGTATCGAGATGCCTCTACCTTTTCCACTTCCAAGGCTGCGCTCGATCCAGGTTTTCGGTTTCGCCGTACACTCTTGTTTTCCGGCACCACGCTCGGGCTCACGGTCGCGAGCGCAGCCGTGCTGGGCAGCGGTGAAGAAAACCACTTCTTCTTTTACGTGCTGGGCGCACAGAGCGGACACGAAATTCGCTGGTCGTTACTTCCGTACTTTTTGTGGAACGATTTGATTTGGGCGCTTCCGTTTGCGGTCGGCACGGTTGGCGTTTGGGTGTGGCGCTCAAAAGATCGGCTCTCGGTTCTGTTCTACCTAGCATTCTTCGTGGGCATTGCTGCGGCGTGGATCGTTCCGCGCGCGAAGGTTGGCGGCGCGATGAACAACTTGATTCCGCTGCACGCTTGTCTTGTCGTTCTTCTCGGGGCAGCACTCAGCGACTTGCTTCGCAGCGAAGCACACCGTGCATGGGTACCGCGCGCCGCCGCGGTGGGTCTCGCGATGCAAATCCTGTGGCTTGCTTTCGATCCCCGAATTGCACTGCCACGTCCGGGAGACGTTGAACGCGGCGTGCGTTTCGTAAAGCAGCTCGCCGATACCAAAGGCGAGGTTTTGATCCCCGCCCACGGTTACCTCGCGGGGCTTGCGGGCAAACGCGTCTACGCACATCAAATGCCGGTCGACGATCTGTCCCGCAGCGGGCTTCCAGGTGCTGCGTCGGTACGCGATGAATTCGCACGTGCCATCGCCGACCGGCGCTTTGGTTTGATCGTCGATTCGACCAGCCGGTTCCTCGAGCACTATCCGAACGACCATGTTCTTGCGGAGCACTACCGCAAGGTGGGTCCCGTGTTCGAGACAGAAGGCCAGCTTACCCCGCGATCGGGTTGGCAAGTCGCACCGGGTGTCGTGTGGGTGCCGCGAGTCGAATAGGCCGCAATCTTGAGGAGTGCTTGGCAGCGCCTAAATGATGCTCACCAAATAGCGAACGGATTGGGCGGCGGCGCTCGGCCGAAGGCTCAACAGCTCTCGAAGGGCGCGGTAAAGCAGATGTAGTTTGATAATGCGTTTGTTCGCAGCGGTGCTCGCGGCTCGCGTCCAGCCAAGTGCACGGGCCTGCTCCGCGACAAGGTCGAACGCCGCGACTTCTTCGTGAAAGCGCAGCATGGATTCCGATTGCACACTCGTGGCACTGTTTGCATGCCGGCGGTAGGCGTACGCGCGCTTGCGCGCGCCTACGATCGTGTGATCGGCCATTAATAGCCCGACGATATAGATCAAGTCTTGCACCTGTTTGTAGGCGGGATCGAATCGTTGATCCACCAAGCGCGACTTCCGATAGCAAAGGGTAGGCGTCATGATGAAGTAGCCAGTCATCAGGCTCGCCACGGCGTCTTCCCCATGCAGGACCCATTCTGGGGCCTCGGTGCGCGGCACCAAAAACTGCTTCACCGTATCGGCGACCGAAAACGTGACTGCGCCGTCATAGCTCACGATGTCGGTCTCGCAGAAGAACGCGCTTGCTTCGGGGAATCGCTCGGCCAGGTCGAGCATCAGCGAGGCGTAGTTGGGAAGCAGCGCGTCGTCGGCGTGCAGGAGATTTACGAGATCGGTTTCGGCATGGTCGAGGCAGCGATTCCAAGTCTCGACCATGCCTAGATTTTGTTCGTTACTCAGATACGAGATTCGCGGGTCGTCGATTCTTTCGAGCATTTCTTTGGCGCCGAGTTCCATGCCAGAATCATCGATCACCAGCAGTCGCCAATCCTCCATATCTTGGGCGAGCACACTGTTGACCGCGATACGCAGAAGCGCTTCGTTTCGGTGAAACGGGATCGCAAATGTGATGGTGGCAGTCATCGGTTCACTTTACGAAGCCACGGGCTCGGGGCGGGCGGTGCCACGTCTGCGATCGATCGTGAAAATCGCAAAGCCGACAATGGCCCAAACGATCGCGGTTCCAAGGAGAGACAAAGATAGTGCGAGTGCGGCGTCCTGCGGCATCCCCACAGCACCAAAGAGTGTGACATAGAGATATTCACGCACCCCGGTTCCCCCGATGCTAATCGGCACCAGGCTCACCAGGGTGACGAACGGAACAATGATCGCGAACCAATACCAAGCCACTTCGCCGGCCAGTGGCACAGAAAGACAAAAGACAGCCGCAACGGGGAGACCTTGGTTTGCAAGGCTTAACAGGAATGCCCGTACGAGCACACGCGGTTGTGTGGCGAGTTCAACGGCGGCAAGCAACGCCCCATCAATTGCACCTGCGACTCGCTCCGAGATCGGTTTCGTGAGCGCACCGATCTTTCGCATCCATCCATTGGCGCGCGGATGCAGTGCGAACGCGGTGGTCAGTGCGATGAGCCCGCAAACCGCCATCAGCACAGTACCGAGATACCGGTCTTCGGCGGCGAGTGGAAGAAACGGCGCAGCGACGACGCCAAGGCAGCCCAGGGCGGACAGGCCCAGCAACCTTTCAACGGCAATGATACCAAGCGCGCGAGAACCCTCGCCGGCTTCCTGACGCACGTCCCACAATCGATAGACATCCCCGAGGATGGCGCCCGGAAGCACGAGGTTGAAGAACCCTGCGACGAGATAGGCGCGGAACAACATGGGCCATTGAACGTCGAAGCCGGCGCCCGCAAGGAGCGTGGCGAAGCGCGACGCCCCAATCGCAAAACTGATTCCGAACAGCGAAAAAGAAAGAAGGAACCAACTCGCCGCTTCGTTGAAGCTCGTCTGCCATGCCGCCATCACGGCCGCAACGACTCCGACGTCGCTTTCGGGCAGGGCCATATTGAAGACCAGCGCGAGTAGCAAACACGCGACCGCGAGCCGCACGGCCAGGCGGACGAAGGCGCCGGGAGCAAGCAGGGGCTTCGCTTCGCTCACGTCTTTGGGTGAGGGGGTAGCAAGCGTTTGTGGAGAACATCGCGTGGCACGTTTTGGATGTCGAAGTTGAGGAACGCCAAGATCAGCTGCACGCCCAGGAGTACCGGCAGCGCCGCAACCATCACGGTGCCGCTCGTTGCGGGAATGTTCTGCGAAATGCCCGCCAACCATCGCGTCATGCCGAACCAGGTGCCCCACGTAAGGGACGCAACGCCGAGCACGATTTCGACCGACGCGATACTGAAGTCGCGCAGGTAGTAGTTATAAAACAATCGCTTGACGACGTTGGAAAGGTGCTTGCCTGCAAACTCGAATACAACGGACCGAACTCGCAAATTGCTGCTTTCGTCTGCGTAGCGGGCCGGCATGGGAACGTCGGTGACAACCGCGCGCAGCGTTCCCAAGCGGAACAGCATGTCCGACTCAAAGAAGAATCGTTTGCTCAACTTGTCAAAGGGCAGCTGTCGGGCGACGCCCGCATGCAACGCAGTAAAGCCATTGTTCGGGTCGAAGAGGTTCCAGTAACCGGTCGAAATCTTGTTGATGAACGAAAGAAGTGAATTGCCGATCAGCCGTACCATTGGCATCGACTGCAGGCCGTCGAGTTCGAAGAAGCGGTTGCCCTTCACGTAGTCGGCTTCGCCCTGTTCGATCAGGGAGACCAAGCGCGGAATCAAAGCCGGGTCCATCTGCCCGTCGCCGTCGAGCTTGACGAGGATTTCGGCGCCGTCTTCGAGGGCTGCAAGGTAGCCCGCGATGGTCGCGCCCCCGACGCCTTGGTTTACGGGGTTGCGCACAACTTGCACGCGCGGATCCCGACATTCGGATTCTACGAGGTCGCCAGTGTTTTCCGGGCACGCATCGTCGACGACATAGATCGCCTGGCACCCGGGGCCAATCCCTTCGAGCACCCCTAGGATCGCCTCGCGCACGCGGAAGCAGGGGATCACGACGGCGATCGTCGGCGAGAGCGGTTTTGCGGGGTTCATTAGCTTACCTATCGGCCATGCATGGGTTCGGCCAAAGCCCTGAGATGCGCACGTTAGCAGTCCTAAACCGGGCGAACCGCAGTCAGGAGCAGCTCTTCGCCGCACTTGATCCCAAAGCGAGTGAGCGTGTATTCCCACATCCAGAACAACCCACTTTCGAGCAGTGTCATGGTACTCAGATTTTCGATGCGAATTCCGGGCAGCGAGCCGCGCAATTCGAGCTGGCTGCTGGCTTGATAAACAAAGTGCGATGACGAAGCCGGGGTTTCGACGCGCTCGACCTTGAAGCCTGCGCGACGTGCAAGATCGGTGAGCGTTCCCGGGTTGTAGAGAGTGATGTGTCGCGGAGGGTCTAGGTGGAGCCAGTTTCGCTGAAAGTAACGATGACCTCGGCTTTCAGTATTTGGTGTCGTGATCACGAGCTTCCCGCCCGGGCGCAGGGCCGCCGCGCATTCTTCGAGGGTTCCCATGGGGTCGAGCAAATGCTCGATTACATGGGAAAGTGTGATGACGTCGTAGCCGTCGGGCGCTTTCGCGCGGGCGTCGTCGATCGAAGTGTGGATCGATTCTTGGCCGAGCAATTGCCTGGCGACTTCGGCGGCGCGAGGATCTTGTTCGACACCAGAGACCGTCCACCCGAGCCGCTGCATATGTCGCAAAAACGCGCCATCTCCGCAGCCAAAGTCGAGCAGCGAAATGCCCGCATCGCGCGACAAGCCCATGGTCCCGCGCATGCCCATTTCGCGAAGAGGGCCAAACAGGGAAAATGCACGCCCCAGCCGTCGTACCCAAGGGTCGGACACCATGTCGGCGTAGTCCTGCGTTGCGGCCGGGACTCCGCATAGGATGGCCTGCACGAATACCGATTGTTCATCGGGTTCACCGTGGGTGTAGTAGTCGGCGTAGAGTGCCGGTAGGTCTGCGGCTGTCGGCCTCGGGTTCAACCAGATGAGTTGGCAGCGAGGACATTGAAATTCGGCCCAAGTCCCGGGCGCATCGAAGTGGCGGTCTTGCAAGTCCGGATAGCGAAGCTCGCCGGCACTCCCGCATCGCTCGCAGAGCGGTTGGGATGTCGCTGTAAGAGCACCGGCTTTATCGGCCGGATCGGCCGGATCGTTTGGGACGCGCTCCGTCATGAAGCTCCAGTTACGTTTCGATTGCGCGTTGCGAATGATCGCGTTGCTTTCAGACAATGGACAGAGGTCATCCGCTGTCATCCAGTTTCGCCCATTGCAGCGAAAACTGGGAGGGCGTCCGGTCATGGGGTGAAAACCCTGTTTGGATCAAGCCAGAACGGTATGCTCTGCCCCCGAGGAACTCACCTGTGTATCGAGGATTACGCGTCATCGCGATGGCGCCCGTGCTGAATGAAGAGGCCAAGATCGGCGAGGTTGTCCGCCGTACGCCGCGCCCTCTTGTCGACGAAATGTTGGTCATCGACGATGGCTGTACAGATCGTTCGCCCGAAGTCGCGCGCGACCTCGGTGCTCGGGTTATTTCGATGGGGCATGTCGCAGGGGTTGGAGCGGCGATTCGTGCGGGTTACGCCGAAGCCGTAAGCGGGGGGTTCGACGTCGCCGTCGTGATGGCGGGAAACAACAAAGACTCGCCCGAAGAGATCCCGCTGCTGCTGGACGCGATCATCGATGAGGGTGCTGACTTTGTTCAGGGCTCACGTTTTTTGAAGGGCGACGCGAATTTCGGCCCGATGCCCTTCTACCGCAAAGTTGCGACTCGCGTGCACCCGTTGTTGTTCTCGTTAGTGGCACGACACCGGGTCACCGAGTCCACCAACGGTTTTAGAGCGATTCGCCGCCGGGTTCTCGAGGACCCCGAAATTGATCTCGACCAGGCTTGGCTCGACGAGTACGAACTCGAGCCGTATCTCTATTTGCGAACAATTCGCCAGGGTTACAAGGTCGCCGAAGTTCCGGTCACAAAGGTGTACCCTCCGAAGGCACTGGGCCAAACCAAGATGAAGCCACTGATCGGTTGGTGGTCGATCCTGAGGCCCTTGGTTTTGCTTGGGTTCGGGCTTCGAAAGTGAGCCGAAAGCTGAAGGTGCGCGCAACCAGCACAAATGGAACAACGGGATCGCGGGTGCCCTGCCGATAAGGCTTCTACTATCCAAGAACATCAATGGGCGTCGAGGGGCGTCCATGGGGGCCCGACAGCCGTCGCGCTAATTTTTTTTGGCGCTGCGTCGCTCGCCCATGAGAGGACAAGAAGAACATCGATGATCAAAGTCGCGGTCGTGGGAGCAGGGCATTGGGGCCCCAATCTCATTGGCAACTTTCATAATCACGGCAATAGCGAAGTCGCCTGGGTCGTCGACCAGAATGAATCGCGCCTAAATGTCGTGCGGACACGGTTTCCCGACATCAAGGTTTCGAGCGACCTCGCCCCTGTTCTCGACGATCCCAACGTAGAGGCGGTCGTGGTCGCAACGCCGACCACAACCCACTACGACATCACGACCGCGGCGCTTCGAGCAGGCACGCACGTGTTGGTCGAAAAGCCGGTTTCCGACACCGTCGAAAAATCGATTGCGATGCATGAGCTCGCCCAGCAAGTCGGCAAAGTTTTGATGGTTGGACACGTGTTCGTCTACAACGCGGCCGCCCAGCTCGCGAAGCAATACATCACAAACCAAGAGCTCGGGCGCGTCTATTACATCTCGATGGTGCGCACGAATCTCGGACCGATTCGCGTCGATGTAAATGCGGCCTTTGACCTGGCCGCGCATGACATTTCTCTCGCGAGCTACTGGCTTGACGCCGAGCCGCTTAGCGTCACCGCGACCGGCGGAGCTTGGATCAATAAGGGCATAGAAGACGCGATCTTCGCCACCATTCGCTACCCGAACGACATTCTCGTAAACCTTCATGCGTCATGGCTCAACCCGGTCAAGACGCGAGACATTCGCGTCGTGGGAGACAAGCGCATGCTCACGTTCGACGACGTGAACGCGAGCGAACCGCTGCGCATCTTTGACAAGCACGTTGATGACGAAGTGGCCCAGGTGCCCTTCGTCGATTCGATCGCGTCTTTTAGGATGACGGTTCACGACGGGGACATCAAAGTACCCCGAGTTCCGACGAGTCAGCCGCTCAAGGTCGAGTGCGATCACTTCCTCGATTGCATCGCGAGCGGTGCAGCACCAATGTCCGGAGGGCCGGAAGGGATTTCCGTCGTGAAGACTTTGGTCGCCATGTCGCGGTCCATGGCAGAGAAAGGCCGCGAGATCGAGATTGACGCCCGATGAAGATTCCCTTGGTAGACCTTTCGCTTCAACATGAACAGATCGAAGACGATATCCGGCGGGGTTTCGACGAGGTCTTTGAAGCGACGTCGTTTGTACTCGGCCCCCAAGTCGCCGAATTCGAGCAGGCGTACGCGCAGTTCTCCGGTGTGCGTCACTGTATTGGCGTTGGGAGCGGTACCGACGCGATCGAAATGATCTTGCGAGCCCAGGGCATCGGAGTCGGCGACGAAGTCATTGTGCCGGCAAATACGTTCATTGCTTCTGCGTTGGCGGTTACGCGCGTGGGTGCGGTCCCGGTCTTTGTCGACAGCGATCCGGTCTATCACTTGATCGATATTGACCAGACAAAAAATGCGATCGGTGATCGAACGCGAGGCATTCTTGGTGTCGACCTCTATGGCCAAGTCGCTCCTTACGAACGACTCGAAGACTATGCACGCGGTCGAAACATTGCGGTGATGGAGGACGGCGCGCAGTCCCAGGGCGCGCGGCGCAATGGATGTTTGTCAGGTGGCTTCGGTGTCGCGGGCGCAACCAGTTTCTTCCCCGGTAAGAACCTCGGCGCGTACGGCGACGGCGGCGCAGTCCTGACCAACGACGATGACTTCGCGGAGTCGGTGCGGCGGCTCCGCAACTGGGGCGGCACGGTAAAGTACCAACACCCCGAAGTTGGCTTCAACTCACGTCTCGACTCTCTACAAGCTGTCGTGTTGAGCGCCAAGCTCAAGCATCTCGCCACTTGGAACGCACAACGCCAAGAGGCGGCGACGCGATACGACGCACTGCTCGCGGGAACGAGTTCGATCACGCTTCCCGCGATCAAAGAAGGAAACGAAAGCGTATGGCACCTCTATGTCGTTCGTGTGCCGGAGCGGGATCGCGTCGTGGCGGAGCTCAATGCCGCAGGGGTCGGCGCGGGCATCCACTATCCAACGCCATGCCACAAGCAGGGAGCGTACGCGTCACTTGGCTATCGCGAGGGCGCGTTCCCTGTCGCTGAAAAGGCCGCAAGCGAGATCTTGTCTCTGCCCATTTTCCCGGGCATCACGGCCGCTCAGCAGGAGCACGTGGTGGAGTTGCTGCTGCGCTTAGTCTGATGCGGAAGGTCCCATCGAAGGTCATGCGATGGGGGGCATCGAAGCGTGCGCTCTTGAAAACGAGATCACCGCGGCGATCTCGGTGGTCGGTCATTTCGTAACGAGTCGGGTCTATGCCTGGCAGCGCCTGGGCGAAGCGTTCGCTGTAGCCGAATAAGTCGTACGGCGGTTCGTGTAGCAGATAGACGGTCGATGCGTTGCCGTCGAAGATGAAGCCGCCTTGTCGACGTGCCAGTTTTCCCATCGACCAGATGGGTTCAGTCGCAATCAGGTTGTGACTTTCGAACAGTGCGATTTCGTGAAACCCCCAGTCGAGGCTAACGACCTGCGTTGCTGCGGCGTCCGGCGATGCGTCGAGTTCGCGAATCAAGTCTTGTCTCGCGTGACTAAACCGTCCGATACCACCGGTGTCTCGAATCAGCCCACGGGTCGTCGAGATGGCTACCGCGTTAGAATAGATACAGGCGCCTGCCGCCAATGCGACGCACATGCGAGCAAGGGCTTGTCTTCTTTGACTCGACCCGCTCAGGTCCCATAGACCCACGCCCGCGATCGCGACGATCATGTGCACAAATGGCAGCAGGTTGAGCATATGGTGTGCGCGAACCGCGCCGGGGATTCCGAGCATCACGACGGTGATAAATAACGTCGCGACCAACAAGAAGCCGATGGCTGATTTGCGCTGCGTGTCTGAACGCCGTGCCAGCAGCCATGTGATGGCGACACCCGCGAGAAATAAAACTAGCAGCGCGGTCGTGGGGCCGGGTTCGGCGAACATGCGGTCGAAGAGACCGCCCGCATGAATCAGGCGATAAAAATGAGAGCCGTCGAGAGTGCTGAGCAACACCTGGATGCGATATTCGAGGTCGCCTCGGTCCGCGATCCCGGCCCCTGCGCCAAGCACTTGTCCCACGACCGCCAGCACCGGAGTCACTGCAACGGCGAAGACCAAGGCTCCGACGATCAACATCCCACGTCGCTCTTGTACCGCGTGCGCGATGAGGTCGCGGCGACAAGCGACCAAGGCGGTCGCGGCTCCGGCCAAAATTACTGCAAAGTCGACGCGGCTATAGACGCCCAAGCCGAGCAGCACTGCGCCGCAAACGACTGCAGCCCAACGGTTGTTCGTCGCTTCGGGGTGGAATGCGCGAGAAATGCAGTACAAGCCCGCGCCCCGACACAAAAGCATGCTCGTAAAAGGACCCCATTCAAATTGCGAGAAAAAGTAGAAAGAAGGATCTGTTGCGATCAACACACCCGTCGCGACCGCGACACGGGCTCCGAACCATTGCTTCGCGACCAGCATGCAAAAGAGCAAAGCCAAGAGCCCGATCGCCAATGTGGTTGCTCGAAGCACTTTGGTGTTGGCGCCAAACGCAAAGAACGTTGGAATGACGAGCTGACTCTTGAGTGAGCCGAGATAGGCCGCATTGCGCACGGGGAAGGGACGCCCTGCGATGTAGGCGGTAGTGACGCTAGGTGGATGCATTCCCGCGCGTTCTGGTTCGACGAAGTCGCGGCCTTGTTGTGCGAGAAACGCTTCGTCGTAGTAGAGCCCGAGGTCGTCGATTCGCGGCATGGCCACGGTGAACACTGCGGCTGCGAGCAGCAGCCAAACGCCGGGAACGAGGAACGCAGGCTCGTTCTTCATTCGCGTTCAGGGGCCTTCAGGCAAAACGCCGAGCTGCGCGACGTAGTGGAGCCCGCGATCGAACAACATGCTTGCCGGCCACGGGTAGATTCCGAGGCGCTGCTGCCATTCACGCACGTCGAGCCCAACTTCGCTGAAGGCGGCGTGCCATTCGGCGTGGCTCCAATAGTTGTACGGCAAGTCGACCCCGAAGCGTTTGTTCCCGACGTCGTCCATGAAGCGCAGGGTCTGCTCGGCAAGAAATCCGTCGCGCCGGTGATCTTTGATGACGACGTATTCTCGTGCGACGCGACGCGCTTCGCGCAAAAGCTGTGTCGCGTCTTCGCTGTGGTGAAGTACATCGACGAACACGACGGCGTCGAAAGACTTGTCTGCGAGGGGAATCACGCGTCCATCGAATTCCCGTACCGGGATCTTGGTTTCGGGGCGCACCAGGATGTCGATGCCTTCGATCGTGATGTCGGGGCGTAGCTTCATCAAAAGGGTGTCGAGCGTGCCGTCCCCGCATCCCACGTCGAGCACGTTCGCGTCTTTGGGGAACAAGCTGGCGAGGTGGCCGGAGAGAACGCGAACGCGCCGTTCGAATCCGTACGATTCGTGTATGCGCTCGGCGATCGTCACCTGCGACTCATGCCGAGAATGCTCACGAAGAAGCCTGAAAGCATCGTCTGAAAGCCGAGTGCCGCAAGCGTGACGCCCGGGATCACCCAGCGGAGTGTGAGTTCGTAGTCGAGGGGACCGAAGCTTGCCGCGCGCCATTCGTTGGCGGTATGGCTAATGAGGCCAAGGCCAATGACGAATGACAGGACCCCGAGAACAAGACCCTTTTCGAGGTTGATCACGTCGTAGAAGCGATCCATGCGAGGGTCTGCGGGCATCAAGCCTTCGCTGATCGCAAAGGTCTTGGTGAAGATCGCAAACAGAAGCGACTGGTAGCCAAGCAAGAATGACAAGCTTGCGACGAGCAGCGTGTGGGGTCCGAAGTTGATCCCAAACGTTGGCGTTGACGCAAGAGCGACGCTGTATCCAACTACGCCAGAAAAAATTAAGAGCATGCCGGGAAATAAAAACAGCCAACGCGGGCTGTACATCATGAAGAAGCGCACAGTGCGCCAGCCATCACGGAAGGTTCGCAAGTGGGGGCCATGTGCTTTGCGTCCATCCGGGTGCAGGGTGATGGGAACTTCGGCGATCTTCGCACCGTAGAGTGTCGACTTGATGATCATTTCGGTCGCGAATTCCATCCCTGTGCATCGCTGGTCGAGACGCAGGTACAGGTCTTTGCGAAAGCCTCGCATCCCACAATAGATGTCGGTAACGGGTGCATGGAACATGCCTCGCACCATGGCGGAGAGCATGGGATTGCCGAGCCAGCGATGAAGGAAGGGCATGGCATCGGGGAGGACGGTGCCGCCACCCCTGGGCAAGCGGCAACCTTGCACGAGGTCGAACCCCTCGCGCAGTTTCTCGAGGAACTTGGGGATCTCGAGGAAGTCGTAGCTGTCGTCGGCGTCGCCCATGAGGACGAAACGTCCGCGTGCGGCCATGATGCCGCCCATGAGCGAGGCGGAGGTCCCCATGGCCATGGGCGCCCAGGTGGAGGTCGCATCGATGCACATGGGCGCCAGGGCGACGCCTAGCAGCTCGAGCACGAAGTCCCTCGCCGACTTGGTGGCCAGCCTCAAGCAACAACGGCCGAACACCGTTTCCAATTCTACCTGGAAGCATGTTGATGACAACCGATTGTGGAGGTAAGTGTGCTATGTTTTGAAACACATCACCTTGACGTGCATCGATGTTTGGGTGAGTTGCCAATTGTTCAGGGACT
>JASDVE010000106.1:24813-32444 GCA_041891195.1 Myxococcota bacterium
AGCGCGGCGCCATAGCCACGTTCGGGGACATCTTCGACTCTTGCGCCGAGACGATTCGCGATTTCTTGTGAACCATCGGTGCTGCCGTTGTCGGCGATCACGACTTCGCCCACGATCTTGTGTTCGTCGAAAATGCGCAACACCTTGGTGATGCAGATTTCAAGCGTGTCTGCCTCGTTGAGGCAGGGCATCACTACCGAAAGTTCGATGTCCGAATCGTGTTGTTCCAAAACGATCTGCTTCGTCTCGCTTGCGTTGTGAATGTTGCGATAGTGAATGTTGCGATAGAGGATCGTGCCAACGAGGATCTCGGCAATCGATCCGTCCGGTGCCCATGAGGGCGCTTATGAAGGCCGAAGGTAACTCAGTTGCCCTGTTTTCCGTGCCCCTTCACGTGGCGCTTTCTGTATGATCGAGCGCGTCATCGGGCTCGGAGTTGGATAATTCCCTCGTTTCATCGATATTCACTTATGGGATGATGCTTGAGAGTGGCGGGTAGGTGGCTGGTGAATCGCTGTTGAGGCGGTGAGCGGGATCTGTGAGGTGGCTTGTACGCGGCTTCTTGCGTCGCGTGCGTGAAGGTGGAGAGCTGAAATTTGAGTTCCGCTCGTTCGACAAAGATCTCCACGAAACGGCAGAAATCCGGCAACTCGCGGGTCCCCCATAAGAACAACTCGCGCTCACCCGCGTCGACGAGTCAAGCACCTACCGGAACGGGTGATGGTGTTCTGTACTACGTGCTGCTCTTCTTGGCCTTCTTCGTCGCGTGTCTTGTCGCCTACGGACCTGCGCTCACCGGTGCGTTTATTTCCGATGATGAGCACTACGTGCTCAACAACGTGTTCATTCACGACCTCACCTACGACAACATCATTGCGATCTTTGATCCGACAGGAACGCCCGCAAAGCTGGTCGAAAACTACGCCCCAGTTCACTTGCTCTTGAACGGGATCGAGTGGCATTTTTTTGGGCGCGAGACGACGGGCTACCACGTCGTCAATGTTGCGCTCCACGCGTTGGCCTCTGTTTTACTGGTGGTGGTTTTTCGAGCGACAGCGATTGCGCGCATTCCGGCGGCCCTGGGTGGGGCGTTCTTCTTGCTTCACCCTGCGAATGTTGAAGCCGTCGCTTGGATTTCCCAGCTAAAGACTCCAGCCGCCATGGTCTTGTCGTTACTCGCACTCGCGAGTCAGCGCAATCGCCCCGTCGTCGCGGCGCTGTTGTTCGCGCTCGCACTCTTTGCGAAGCCCACCGCTGCTGTCGCGTTGTTCGTTCTTGCGATCGCGGCGTGGCAAGCGCGATCGAACACCTTGCATGGGCGCCCGGCCGGTGTGTTGGGGGCGCATTGGTCGTGGGTTGCATTGTGGGCGGCGGTATTGGTCGTCTTTGCAGTTGCGGAGTTTTGGGCGTTCAACCAAACAGCCGGGCAGGCGCCCGTCCTCTACGAAGACACGATCGTTCGCTGGCGCACGGTGTGCGCGGTCGCGCTCCGCTATCTCGTGATGGCGGTGTCGTCATTTGGCCTTTCCGTCTTCCACGAGCCCCCAGCTGCAGATTCGTGGTTCGATCCGTGGTGGGTCGGGTCATGGTTCGCGTTGGGGCTGCTGGCTTGGCGAACATTCTTGGCCCTGGCGAGCGGGCGCAGCGAAGGGCTCTACTGGGTATGGGCGATCGTTTCATTCGCGCCGATCTGCGGGATCATCCCCCTGCCCTTTCCGATGGCCGACCGCTACCTGTACTTCATCCTGCCCGGCCTGATCGGCGGGGTCTTATTGTTCGGGCGCGATCACTTGGCGGACTTGTTCGCGAAGCTTGACGCGAGCGACTCGAAAGCCCTGACAAGTCGTGTCTTGATCGCGGCGGTGGTTGTTTGGATTGTTGTCTTCGCAGTCAGAGTCAACACCCGGGCGCAGGTCTGGCGAACCGGTTATTCGATGATGGCCGATGCGGAAGCGCACTATCCGCAAGGTATGGCTGCGCAGACCCGTATCGCACGTAGGCTTGCTCTCTCCGGAGATGCCGAGGGAACTGTGCGGGCTTTGCGAGCCGCTCGCGCGAGAGGCTACAACCGTCTCGATCACCTGATTTCTGAGCGTGGATATAATGCGATCCGGCATCATCCACTCTTCACCGAGCTCGTCAATGAACTCGCGCAAGAATGGATCGATCGCTTCGAGCGGGTAGAGGAACCCGATCAGCACGAATATCGCGTCATGGCGCAGGCGTACATTGTGCTGGATGACCTTGATGCGGCCATTCGTAAGATCGAATCTGCGTTAAAGATCAAGGGACCCATCACTGAATCCCTCGAAGACGACTTGGACGGCCTCAAGCGCAAGAAGCGGATCCGCGAAAGCACGCGAAAGAACTAACGCGTTCCGAAATTAGGACGGCTTCGCCTCTTTGTCGTTCTTCGTGACCAGCGACTGCCGGAGTTTTACCGCATTCGAATACGTGGGATCGACGGCAAGCGCCTGGTCGATCGTGCGGAGTGCTTCGGCGTCGCGATCTAATTCCTCTAGGACCATCGATTGGTGGTAAAGGAACAGGGCGACTTGGTTGTCGGCGGCGCGGTTCGCAAGACGGAAGTTCTGTAGAGCAGCCATCGGTTGCTCGGCGCTCAAGTACGCGAAACCCAAGGCGTCGAGCGCGCGTGGGTCCGGATGCTCGGAGTCAACGACGTCCTCAGCGATCGCGATCGCGCGATTCACGTCCTGTTCGGTAATCGCAAGCAGATAGACGAGGTCGATTCGCGTGTCGGCAGTGAACTCGAAGTCTGAAATCGCCTGCTCGAGGATCTCGATGGCACTTTCGTTTCTGTTGTTGGTGTGCAGGATGCGCGATCGGAGCAGCTGAAGGTGCGCAATCTTCCGAGAATTAGGCAGCCATTTATTCGTCGTTTCCGAGCGTATCCCTTCGATCCATTCGGAAATTTTCAAGTCCTGTCTGCCCGCGATGCCCTTTCTCGAATACATCAAGACGGCGAAGTCCAACAGGCCTGGCACCGACGGGTCCGCGCGTAGCGCGTGGGAGAGGTCGGGAAACGCGCCCGAAAAGTCGCCCTCCTCTGCGCGGAGTTTCGCGCGGGCGAAGCGAATGTGGGCAGGAAACTTGATGATGTCGAATTGGTTTAGGACGTCGAGCGCAAGGTCCGGTCGTCCCATCCGCATGTTTACGTCGGCGTGGGCGAGTAAAAGCTCTTGGTTGTCTGGGTGTTTTTCGAGTGCGGCGATCACGAGCCTTCGCGCAACGTGGCCCTGCTTTCGATCCCCCGCCTCGTGGGCCACGAACGTGAGCGTCGCGACGATCTGCGCTTCCGGGTCATTCACAGCCGTGAGTAAGATCTGCCGACCCTTGTCCGCTTCGTCTGTCGCATACAGGGACGTTGCTTTGGAGATCAACTGCTCTTGGGTCAACTCTTCGTGGCTCTCGATGACTTTGATCGCTTCGAGGTGATCAGCGAACTTGCGCGCATCGAACAGGGTCTCGGCCAACAATCGATGAAGCCTGATTTCGTAAAAGCCTTTCAGGTCGACCGCGCGACGCGCATAGTCGGCGGCGCGTAAGGACTCACGATGGAATGAAGTGAGTCTCGCGAGTACTTCGTACGCTTCCGAGATTTCGTATCCAGCAACCACGTCCTTGAGCGCTTTGATCGCGGCCTTGCTGTTGCCGTCGGTCGATAGCTTCTTCGCTTGTTCGAGTTGGAACCATGGATCGTCGGGAAATTCGGCTTCCATGCGGGCGAGCGTCCGGTTCGCATGAGGCGTCATCCGGTATGCGATCTGGTAGCTGGCTAGGTACGAGAGCATACGAGCAGGTTCGGAGCTCTCTTCGACGATTTGTTCATAGTATTTGACGGCGTTCAGGTACCCCTTTGTCAAGCCAATGTGACGGGCGTAGAGCGAGTGGGCGTCCGCGTCGCCGGGGTAGAGTGAAAGAAGATCTTGATAGACCTTCTCCGCAGAACCGCCGGAAGCGCCGCGCAGTTCTGCGAGGTTCTTCCACGCATGGAGGTCGTGCGGCGTGACTTCGAGTAGTACCTCCGTTGCATCCGCGTAGGCTTTCCGGTCGCGCGTCGCTCGGGCGACGGACGACAAGTGTCGCGCCGCCTGAAGCTTTGGGTAATCGCCCTCCGCTTGCCGGGCGATTTTGAGAGCGCGCCGTGCAGCAGCTATGGCCGCGGTGCGATTGCGTTGTTCCGTCGCAAGAACACGTGCTTGCTCGAGTCGTGCCTTCCATTCGGGTTGGCCGCCATGGACAACGAAGTCGTCGAACGCACGAACCGCGCTTTCACTCAAATCACCTTCGAACGTGAAGCTCGTCTTGGTGGTCTGCTCGATCAGCGACTCATAGATGATGCCAAGCTGCCAATACGAGCCCGGAATCGTATCGTCCAGAGAGATCGAGCGTTTGACGGAGTTTAGCGCCTGCTGGTGTTGACCAATCGATAGCTCGATTTGAGAGAGGCCGAGGTGGGCGAGCGCGTCTTCGGGGTCGCGCACGACCGCGCCCATCAGTAATCTGCGTGCGCGCCAAGGTTCGTAGTCGCGGAGAAGGGTTGCGAGCCTGAGTATCAGTTCACCGTTGGTTTCGTCTGCCGAGAGCGTCTCTTGCAAATAGAAAATGGCGTCTTTTCGCCTTCCCTCGTTTTCTGCGAGGTTCGCCAATTCGAGGTTGGCGATCCCGTTCTTCGGGTCGAAAGAGAGCGTGCTGCGAAACTCGATGGATGCAGCTGCGATTTTCCCTTCCGCAAGAAACGTGAGGCCGCGCTCGGCGTGGTATGCCGCACGATCCTCTGGTGATCGGCATCCGGTCGCAAGAGTAAGAAAACACGCGATCGAAATGAGAACGAGCGGAGTGCGAGCTTGGCTTGCCGCTTGACCCCTCAGACTATGAACCCTGGAGTCGAGCCAGTTCAGCTTTCGCTTCGCTTAGCTCGGGAAAAGCGCTGCCGTTGATCGCTTGTTCGAGTTCGGCACGGGCTTGTTCTGATGACCCCGCCTTCGCGAGAGCGAGGCCGAGGCGGTAGCGGATCGACGCGGAGTCGGCCTGCAATTCAAGCGCGCTCTTGAAGCTCGCGACGGCTTCGTCGATCGAGCCGAGCTTGAATTGAACCCATCCCAATGTGTCGAGCGTGTTGGCGTCGCGCTGTCGCTCGGTGACCCGCGTTGCGAGCTCAAGTGCCAGTTCGAGATCTTGCTCTCCTTCGGCCAAGTACCAGGCAAAGTCGTTGCTTGCCGCGATGTGTCCCGGCTCTTGCTCGGTGATTCGCTTCAGTCGCGCCATGGCATCACCGCGATTGCCCTGGAAATTGACGAGCTTCGCAGCTTGATACGCGTAGTTTGGGTTTTCGAAATCTGCCGCGGCAGCTTTGTCGAACAGCGCGAGTGCGCCGCCGAGATCGCCAGCGTTCTGGAGCAAGTTCGCCTTGACTTGCAGCGCCCCCGCAAACTCCGGCTCCAACCCAATGGCCTCGTCGATCAATGCCATGGCTTCATCGGCACGCCCTGCGCTTGCGAGCACGCGTCCTTTGACTTCCATCGCTTCGGCGGTGTCCTGGTTTTTGTCGAGTAGAGTCGACGCAACTTTGATGGCATCATCCGTCTTGCCAGCATCGATCAGCAGAGCGGCGTAACTTTGAACCGCAACGGCATTGCGCATATCGCCAAGGTCTAGCTCGCTGGCTTCAAACACCTTCAGTGCCGCGTCGATGCCGTCCTGCTTTTGTACGATTGACGCGTGCTCGGAAACTGCGGCACCTGCAAAAACTGTTTTCGCGAGTTGGTCCAATCCCTTATAGGCGGCCTCGAGGTTTCCCATTTCAACAGCCGATCGCGCATCGATGAGGTGCGCTTCGGGAGTCGTTAGCTCGCGGTTTCTGAGATGTCGGGCTGCAAACTGGCGCGCCGTTTTGAACTGACCAAACGTGTAGTAGAGCCGTGCGAGCTGCAAGGATGCGTCGGTCTCGGTCTCGGAAATGCGAATCGATTCGCGGAACTCGGTGATCGCACGATCATGCTTTCCGAGACGCTGAGCCGCGACGCCGGCCAAGAAGCGGGCGCGAGCATTGTTGGGCCACAGCCGAAGGCCCTTCTCGAATTCTGCGAGGGCTACGCCCGGGTTGCCTTTCGCGAGCTCGATGGCCCCATTTAAGAGGTGGCGATAGCTCGGTTCCTTGAGCGAATCGGCAACCTGCTTGGCGCTTTTCAGGTCGCCTTCTTCAAGAAACAGGTCGCCAACGGTATAGCGAAGAATGTCGGGTTCACTCTTGGTACGCTCGAGCGCGATCTCAAGTGCCTCACGCGCTTTGGTTGTCTTGCCATTCAAAATGTACATCTGCGAAAGGCGTTGGTACGCACGCGCGGTGTCAAACAATTCAGCAGCGGCGAACAAAACTTCTTCGGCCTCGTCAATTTCTCCCGAATCGGAAAGGTGCCTCGCGAGGGCCGAGCGCAGTTCGTAGTCTTCGGGGTTTCCGTTGACGGCGGAGCGCCAGATTTCGATCGCGAGATCGGCCTTCCCCGTGATGGTATAGAAACTAGACGCCCAGCTTCGAACCATGGGGTGGTCCGGGTACTTCTCGAGGCAGACTGCGTGCGTTTCGTGCGACTTGTCGTTGTCTCCCTGGTCTGCGTAGAAGCGCGCAAGAATTCCGCATGCGCGCGCGGCTTGGTCGACGCTCGTCCCAGCTTCGGTGATTTTGACGAGTTCGATTTGGCTCGCTTCGGCGTCGTCAAAGCGTTTCAAGTCCAGGTACGAGGACATCTTGATTGCGTAGGCGTGTGCGTCGCCGGGCTTAATCGAGAGAACATGATCCGCGTCCAAAATGGCGGCTTCGGGTTGTGCCGCACCGATCAATGCACTTGCACGCGCGTAGCGTGCTGAGAGGTTGTCGGGCTCGCGCGCGACGACACGATTGGCTGCGCGAATGGCTTCTTCGTGCGACTCTTGGGAGAGCAACGTCGCAGTGAGGAGTAGTCCTGCCTGCGTTCCGAATTCTTCGCTGTCTTGTGCTTTTTGAAGTGGCCAAAGCCCAAGGCTCGAACGCCCCGTCTGAACAAGCGCGACACCAAGCCGATAATTGGCTTCGTCATTGTCGACGTCGGCGGTCAATAAAATCCGCAGCGGCTTGATCGATTCTTCGAAGCGACCTCCCGCTTGAATCGCGCGAATCTCAGCAAGCCGACTTTCGGGGTCGTTGTAGCAGCCGCTCAGCACGAGACCCACCAACATTGTGGTGGTTAATGCGCGGGCGCGGGTGCCGACGCGATTGCGAGTGCAATTGCGCGAAACGCGAGTTTGGACTGTTTTTAGTGGATTGAGTTCGTGCATGGTGGGCCGAGGCCTCCCTGATTCAAAACGGCGACTGAGAGTACGCCAATTTCGAGAGATTCCAATCGTTTACGCTGGGTGGGTGGTCACTCAACGGATGTCATCTTGTGACGCTTGAGGACTTGAGTAGCCCTTTACGCGAAAAGGTGAGGTCGAATCATGACCAAATTTCATTGACGGGCTTGTGCCCGTGACGAGCTGCCGCCGTCAGTTTCGGATCCCAGCCCTTTGGTTGGACACCGTGGAGGGTACATATCGGGTAACCTAATATGAAGAAGCAGGGAAATCGACGCCAG
>JASDVE010000107.1:0-6648 GCA_041891195.1 Myxococcota bacterium
GTTGTAAACTGCGGGAAACCGCGCAGAAGTTGCGCGACGACTCCGATGCGCAGGTTCGGCTCTCGTAAAAAGGCTTGGTATGCTGCCGCTCAACGCGGAGACGTGAGCAAGGTGGTGGGGGGTCGCTGCCGGACCGTTTCGCGAAATGATGATTGAGGGCTCAAAGTGGATTCTTTCGCGGCGAACGCGCCCGAGCCAAAAGACGAGGCTCACTTGCGCCGGGTCGAGTCCCACTTCAACGGACACGCGGGAATTCCACTTTTTTGTCGGTCGTGGGTACCGCGCGCGCCGGTTCGATCTCTGGCAATTGTTCATGGCTTTGGCGAACACAGTGGTCGATATGAGCACGTCGCAACTTGGTTCTCGCGTCGGGGCGCCGCGGTCTACAGCTTCGACCTTCGCGGCCACGGCCGTTCGGCAGGCAAGCGTGGGCATGTCGAAAGCTTCGCGGACTATTTGAATGACCTGGACTTCTTTTTGGGGCGCGTCGAGCGCGAGTCTGGTTCCCTGCCCATTACGCTTCTCGGTCATAGCATGGGGGGGTTGATCACGACCGCCTACGCGGTCGAACGAAGTCCTTCCGTGCAGAGCTTGATCACGTCGGGCGCCGCCTTGGCGCTGAGCCCTGAGTTGTCTGGTTTCAAGATCACGCTCGCGCGTCTGTTCAATAAAATTGCGCCGCGTCTTTCAATGAACGCCGGGCTCGACGCGAGTGCGATCAGCTCGGAGTCAGAAGAAGTGAAACGCTATGTTGAAGATCCGTTGGTCCATGGGCTATCGACTGCTTCCCATGCTGCCGCACTGATCGACCAGATCGAACGGGTGCGGGGTCGGGGAGCCGAGGTCGAAATCCCCATGTTCGTGACCCACGGTGCGCTCGATCGCTTATGTCCACCTGCTGGAAGCATGGCGTTTCATCAAAGCCTGCCAGGGACGATCCCGGGTTCGTCTGCTCCACACGCAGCGTTTCGAATGTACGAGCGGAGCTGCCACGAAATTTTGAACGATGTAGAGCGCGAACAAGTGATGACCGACATGCTCGATTGGATCGAGTGCCGAGAAAAGACGTCACGCCTTTGCGCAATGAGGAGACCTTAAATGACGGATGAACGTGCGGACCTCAAGTCAGAGGCCGCAATTCAGAACGATTCAACAGAACTCACCCACGTCGACTCGAAGGGTCACGTGAGGATGGTGAACATTGGCGAGAAGGTCATTTCGCATCGGGTTTCGATTGCCCGAGCGGAGGTCCACATGGCGGCGGCGACCCTCGCCAAGATCGCCGACGGCCAGATCCCCAAAGGCGACGTACTCGCAACGGCGCGGCTCGCCGGCATTCAAGCGGCGAAACGCACAGACGAATGGATCCCGTTGGCGCATCCGCTCCCACTGGACGCGGTCGAGGTCACGCTCACGCCCGACCCCGATATCCCGGCGATCCTCATTGAAGCCCGAGCAGAAACCCATTGGCGCACCGGCGTCGAAATGGAAGCCATGGTCGCCGCAAGTGCTGCCGGGCTCACGGTTTATGACATGTGTAAGGCGATCGACCGCGGCATGCGGGTGGAGCGCGTGAGGCTGATCCACAAACGAGGCGGTAAGAGCGGCACTTGGACCCGCCCGGGCGAGTTAAGTAATTGAAAGTTATAGTAAATTCCGACAATGTCCCATCCGATGACCTCCCTCTGGAACCAGGCGAGCCCCCGCGGCGTCTCTCTCAAAAAGGGCGGAACATGAGTTACGAAGTTGTCGAAACAGGCCCCGCCGCGCAGGCGAGCATGGGACTAGCATCAGCGTCTGGAGCGCGACCGGTGATCGACGATCCGGATCGCGAGTTGGTCGTGCGTTGGCAGGGGGGAGACGATGGTGCCTTCGAGGTCTTGGTCGAGCGCCATCAGCGCCGGGTCTTTCGTCTTTTGATGCGCATGATGGGCACCCGTGAAGAAGCGGAAGACGTGTCCCAGGAAACATTTTTGAGCTTGCATCGCCACGGCAAGCGGTTTCGCGCCGAGGCGCGGTTTTCAACGTTCGTTTACAGAGTCGCCGCAAATGCGGCGCTTAATCGCCGACGTTCCCTTGGACGTGCGCGAACTCGGAGTAATCGCTTCGCGGTGACTCAAGCAGCTGGAGACAACCTTCCTTACGCACCCCGCGATCCCGAAGATGCGACGCTAGGCAACGAACTGTCTCAGAAGGTGCGCGACGCTTTGCAAGAACTGCAGCCTTCCCTTCGCATGCCGGTCGTCTTGTACGACATCGAAGGCCTCGCCTACGGCGAGATCGCCGAAATCCTTGGCGTCGCTGAAGGTACGATCAAATCGAGAATTCATCGCGCTCGCAAGGCGCTCCGAGAGCAACTCCAAAGTTCGCTCGGCAAAAGCGGCGAGGGCCATACATCGTGAATCATTCAGACATCCAATCCCGAATGGCCCGGTATCTCGACGGCGACCTTCCCCTCGACGCTCGAGCGCTATTCGATGCTCACTTGGATCATTGTGTCGATTGCAGCCAGGAGCTGTCCGAAATGCGCGACACGATCCGTCTATTAAGAGGGCTTCCCAGCGAAGAGCCGCCCGCCAATTTTGTGAGTGACGTGATGGCGCGCATTTCCGAGGGCGAAGGGCAGCCGAGCCTTTGGAACCGGGTTGTCGATCAACTCTCGGAGGTGCTGACCCCTCGCTTCGCAGTGCCGATCAGTGCTGTTGCGGCCGGGTTGACCCTCGCCGTAATGTCCGGGGACTTAAGTCTTGAGTCTTTGAACTTTGAGCCGCGATTGCGGGGGCCTGAAGTTGCGGGTGTGACGTTTGATACGCCGACCGAAACCGCCAACCCTGCTGTCACGTCAATATTTAGGGCGCCTGCCTCGGCACCGACTCGGGTGGCAACGGTGACCGCCGAAATGCGTGCACGACAAGTAGAGCGATCCCGCGTGGCAAACGAACTCCGCAACACCCTCGTCGCCGGTACGAACTCTCAGGGGGCCGCGGCATCTTACTTGGCACGTGTGGCAAGTGAACGTCCCAACGCGGGTTCTTTGGGTCCCATTCGACGCATGCCGAGTGAGCGTGACGTCGCGAGCCGCATCTTGTTCGTCAGTGGAGGGCCATCCTCGCGCCCCGGCCCCTACTTGGGGGCCTCCGCGGCGCCGACGATCGGATTGGGCTCTACCAACTTTCTCGTGTCGTCGTCAGCAGGGGAGCGTGGAACGCAGCTCGATCGCGGAGTGACGCCCGTTGCCGTGTCGCGACTGAATCCGAATGCAGTTCAGGGTGACATCGAATTGTCTCCTGACGAACTTCGCAATCGCGAACTCGATGCTCGTCTTCGCTTCCTCGAAGTAGACCCGCCCGGATTTGCCGAGCGACACGCCCGGGCGGCGCTCGCAGAGCAAGAGTTGTGGATGCGCGAAATGGCGACTCGTGCTGCAGAGTTGGGCGACGTCGATCGTGTGTTGAGCGCCCTTCAAGGCAGTGGTGACCATGAAGCGCTAGGACTCGCAGAGGCGTTCGAGTCGGCCGTGAAGCGCAACCGCGATGCATGGGCGGCCAATGAGGCGCCACAAGCGTCTGAGTAGATCCGTACAAATCTGGTTTGGCGCGGTTCTCGACCGATCCGCACCCCACCGATCACTCGCGCAATGATGCATTGGTTCCGAAAGCTCGAATCGTTACTCTCCGCCGTCGACTTCGGATGCCCGTCCAAAACACCCAGGGCACGTCGCGACGGGAACCCATGACTCGCCCCAGAAAACGCGCTCGCTCCACCTTGCCGTCCACCTCGCCATCCACTGCGCCATCCACTGCGCCATCCACTGCGACAATGCTTGAGCGTCTATTGCTCGCAGGCCTTGCTGTGTTGGTCTCGATGTCACTCGTCGCGGTCGCTCAGGCGGATGAGGAAGACACAGGTGTTGACGATGACTTCGAAGCCGAAGTCATCGACATGACGCCCGACGATGCGGTCGGTTTTAGTATGCGCAACGTGGTGGCGCCGGTGCGTTCCATCTTTCAAGGTGGCTTAGGCTATTGGTATTCGGAGCGAGCGATCGAGATCGACACCACGCCTTCCGGTGGTTTTGTCGACTTGTTCTATGTGCGGCGCAATTTCCAAAAGCGCTTCGAGCAGGCGCAGGCGCCCGTCACGGTCATTTTGCCACCGCGGGTGAAAACGGGGCCGCGCGATGCGCTAGTCGTCCGCGCGTTTCAAGAGGGGTACCGACAGCAGAGCGTGACCGTGCCGGTTGCGTCGCGCAAATCGGAGCTGGTGATCAACTTAGAACCTTTGCCCAACACCTTGTCGGCGGTCTCACACCGTTACTTCGGCGGGCGCTCCACGTTGATGTTTTTGACCACCGAATCACCGACGTTCCGCGTTCAAGAGAAAGACAGCGGTTTCAATCTCATTCTGAGCGAAACCGCGCAGACGTCCGAAGCGGCCGGAGCGATCGCCGGGATCTCGAGCCCGATGATCGAGCAGGCGACGTCTCGGCAGGTCGGTGAAGACTTCATGGTGAGTGTTTCGTTTGTCGACAACCTTGAAGTGGATCTCCGCTCGCGCCTTGACCGCGACGCCGCGCGCGACCTTTTTACGTTCAGTCTTGACGTCCTACCGAGTCAGGGGCGAGGCGAGAGCGTTGCCGCCGCGCAGGCGGCACTTGCGCGCATCACATCAGATGACGTTTCGGGATGTCGCCTCGCATTCGACACGGCGTTGCGTGAGAGCCTCGATCGCGGCTCCTTGTCTCGAGCACTCACCCCAAAGGGTGCATTCACAGATCCGTACATGCGGGCCGCCATGCGTCGCTTAGGCGAAGTCTCTGCGAACGATGGGCAGGTGGAGTTCGATGGGGGCTTGGTGTATCGCCCGACGGTTCCGATTGAGCTCGAAGTGTCGTTGAGCCAAGCCGCTGAAGCGCGTGGCTACCTCGCGTTGCTGCGCGCTTTCGTTCGGGAGCTTGAGGCGTCTGAATATCGCCGTGAAACGCTTCGCAGCTTAATCGCTCCCGAGCTCGATTCGCTGAGCTTTGGCGAGGTGGTGGACAAGGCCTTCGCAAAAGAGCGTGAATGCGCGGCGTCACGCTGAAGCGAGTCATGGGCAATTTCTTGTTTTGTTCGGCGAGTTGAGGTCGAGGGCAGCGCATCCCGCTAAGATGAAAGTCGCCTCCGGTCCCGCGGAGCTTCAACAATGACCGTGTCCGCAGTGAACAAGATCGTGGCAAACGAGGGTTCGTCTTTTCCAGTTCAGCTGCCCGAGGAGATTCCGCCCGGGACCCATGACCGTGATCTGCCGCGCGAGCGCATGCACGCGCTCGGCACGGAAGCGCTTTCGGATGCCGAACTTGTTGCGCTGCTGCTTCGCACCGGAGGCAGGGGACGCGATGCGGTGTCGGTTGCGCGAGTGGTTCTCGATCAGGCGCACGGCTTGCTAGGACTCGCGCGCTTTATAAAAAGCGAAGGCGCCACCGTGCGCGGCGTCGGGCCGGCGAAGCGCGCAAGTCTTGCCGCCGCGATCGAACTCGGTCGTCGCCTTCATGGCAGAAGGCTTCTCGCGGGCGAACGCATGAGCGGTCCCGAACAAATTTATCACCACTTTCATCCTCGTCTTCGCGACTGCGAACGCGAACGCTTTCTGGTGATCCTGCTCGACAGTCGTCATCGTGTATTGCGAGAAGTCACGATTTCGCAGGGCACACTCACTGCGAGCCTCGTGCACCCGCGCGAAGTGTTCCGGTCGGCGGTTCGAGCATCGGCTGCAGCGGTGGTGCTCGTCCACAACCATCCGAGTGGGGACCCAGCGCCAAGCGGCGAAGACCGACAGGTGACCCAGCGCCTCGTCGAGGCCGGGAAAATCGTCGGCATTCGCGTGGTGGATCACGTGGTGGTCGCCGAACGTGGCTATTTCAGCTTCTGCGAGGCGGGGGAACTCGAAGGACCGGTATAAGGATGAGGTCCTGTGTCGAGGTCGTCTTCGATCGATTTGAGCAGGACGGAACCGCTTTCCCTGCGGGGGGGGGCGAGAAATATATGCGGAGAAAACTAATGACCTCAGCGCAATTCGTCGAAGAACAGAAGCAAGGCTAAACTGGTCCAACTCGAAAGCGCTTCGAGACGGACCGCCGCCTTGAACGCGATAGAACCGCAGAGGATCGAAGTCCATGTCCAAAGTGAGCATCGTTGATGCCCAGACGGATGAAGCTGAGCCGCAAGGCATCGAACGCCGGCGCTTCGATCGCACCGACTTGTTGGTGCGGATCGAATATTCGACGATCGACGAAATCTTCTCTGAGTTTACGCGCGACATCAATGAAGGTGGCTTGTTCATCGAAACTGACACGCCGCGCGCTACGGGGACCGAAGTCGCAATGCGATTCAACTTGCCCGGCAGCAACGACCCACTTCAAACCGTCGGGCGCGTCGCCTGGGTGCGAAGTGCGACCGCGGACGCACCGGCGGGTATGGGGATCGAGTTCGACGAACTGTCGGAAGACGATCGCACCCGCATCAACGCGATGATTCGCTCATTGCGCAACGGCCCGAACGAAACGAACGGCGACGGAAACTGACTCGCCACCGTGCGTAGTCGCTCGGACGCTGTGATGAAGATGTCGTCCGATGGCGCTTCGATGCAACATTGATTGCAACATTGATT
>JASDVE010000108.1:0-6635 GCA_041891195.1 Myxococcota bacterium
GCACTGGCACGTCGCCGCGATTTAATGGCTGGTTTTGCGAAGGATCAACGCACCACGTCCTACCGATTGATACACGGGGAAGCAGACGCCCTCCCCGGCCTGATGATCGACCGCGTCGGAAACGAACTTCGCGTTCTTTCAATGTGGCGGGGAAGCCAAGCGTTTGAGGCCTCGGCCATCGACGCACTCTTGGCTGAGCTCGAAGAGGACCTTCCGGTCGTGATGGTGCGTCACATCGTCGACCGGCCGAAGGGCCAGTTCTTGTCGACGGAAGCCTACCGTGGCACACCTAGCGAGAAGACGTTCAGCGTCCGCGAGCGCGGGCTTACCTTTCAAGTCGACACCGGCCTTGGCGAACCCCTTCGCTCGCGACCGGGCTTTGGCCTGTACATCGACCAACGCGCAAACCGCGACCGCATCGCAAAGCTAGTCCGCAAGGCACGGGGCGGGCGATGGCTCAACTTGTTCTGCCACACCGGCGCATTCAGCGTCGCGGCCCTCGATGCCGGGGCGGAAGAAGTGACGAGTGTCGATCTATCGCGCCCGTATCTCGCGACCCTCGAACACAACCTTGAACTCAACGACATGGGATCAGACCGCCACCAGTCGATCAAAATGGATGTTCAACGATTCGTTGAAAAGTGGCCCAGCCAAGACCGTTACCACGGCATCATCCTCGACCCTCCTACCGCGGCCGCCGCGGGAAAACAATTTTGGTCGGTCCGCAAAGGCCAAGCGCAGCTCGTCGAGGAGTGCTTGCGTCACCTCGTGCCCGGTGGCTCGCTACTCGTCTGTCGCAACGACCATGGCGCCAAGGACAAGTTGCAAGATCTTGTCAACGCCTCCGCGGTCAAAGCGAACGCCCCGCTTCGGAGCATCCACGACGCGGGGCCCGGTGCGGACTTTCCGACGCTCAAGGGATTTCGCGAGGGAACTGCGTTCGAGGGCGTTCTGGCGACACGCAAGTGACATCATATTCAGAGCCTGCCGGTAACCTGCCGCCCAACCTCGCAAGCCATCTGCACGCCCGGGTCACCGAGCGCATGAGACGGATTGCCGACTTCGCGATCGACCACCGCCCAACCTGGGACCTCTGCTGTGACCATGGCTTGATAGGCTTGTGGGCATGGCATACGCGTTCGCTGCCCGAGCTGCACTTTGTCGACCGTGCACCCGGGCTCGTCGACGCAATCGAGCAGCGCTTGTCGACTACCTTTTGCGATGACCGCATTGTCTTTCACAGCCGAGACGCCGCGACCATTTCCTTCGGCGAAGTTCCGTCGAACATTTTTCTGTCCGGGGTCGGTTTCCGCGCTAGCCAACGAATCCTCGCCGCCACTTGCCCGTCGACTACGGCGCACCGGCTCGTCGTCTGCGTGCACGCCGAAGTCGAACGACTCCACGGCGCCATGGAAAAAAAAGGTTGGCGACTGGCGGGCGAAACCCAAGTGGAAGAGCACGGCCGCGTCCGAAAGATCTCGGCATGGGATGGTCAAGGTGCCCTCGAACCCGTCACAGGTAAGGATTTTCGGAATTCGCTGTAGGGCAGGTGCACACGATCGAGTCAGGTGGATAAACTGTCGACATGCGTAATGCCTCCAACTCCCCCCTCGCTGTCGTCGAAGCCCAGCTGGCCTACTTGCTCGAAGCGCCCGCTGCAAAGCCAGCCTTCTACGTCAATACGTCAATTCCCGAAAACCCGCGCAAAGGGCCTCAACTCGGCCCGCGCACAATGTCGATTCACGATGCGCGCCAGCTTGAAGAGAAACCTCGACTCGAAGTCGAAGGCGTTGAACTCGTTGCCGCCGCGTCCGACTTTCGCAAGGCTCACGATTTTTACGATCCCGACGCGGTCCGTGCTCACTACTACCCCGAAATCGAAGCCCTTGTCGCACGAGAAACTGGAGCCAAGCGCGTAATCGCGTTCGACCACAACTTGCGCTCGCGCGCATTGGCCGAAGCAAAATTACACGAAGCACAACTACCTGTTGTCTTTGCCCACAACGACTACACCGAAACCTCAGGCCCGCAGCGCGTGCGTGATCTCGTCCCCGGCGAAGCCGAAAGCCTGATCCAGAACCGTTTCGCCGTAATCAACGTTTGGCGGCCGACCCGCGCCCCGGTCGAAGAGTCTCCACTGGCCGTGCTCGACGCCCAAAGCATGGGACCCGACGATCTCGTCTCGATGGACTTGATCTACGTCGACCGCATCGGTGAAATTCAGTCGCTCAAGTACGACCCCAAGCACCGGTGGCTCTACTACGCACAAATGACGCCGGACGAAGCCATGCTGCTCAAGTGCTTCGATTCGTCTCGGGACGGACGAGCGCGCTTTACGGCACACACTGCCTTCACGCTTCCCAACACACCCGAAGATGCGGCGCCGCGCGAAAGTGTTGAAGTGCGTACGATGGCGTTCTTCTAAATAGGTTCACAAGTTCAAGAACAAGTCGCGCCCGAGGTCTCGATCGGCTTCTGCCGGTCCGGGCGATATCCTGCGGAGTCGTCCGAACCCGTCGTCAAGAACGCATCTACACCCAGTCGTTACGAGCCGCGGGCAAGTTCGAATCACCGCGCTACTTGCGGTTGCGCATGGGGGCTAGCTTGGAGCCATCCACGACTTCCGCTTGGCGAAGTGCCGCAATGCCATCGGCGTCATAGCCGAGTTCGGCGAGGATCTCGTCGGAGTGTTCGCCTCTGAGTGGCGCGATCGGCTGTTGCTCGGTGGTCGTTCCCGAAAATTGCGCTGCAGGGGCGCAGTCGCGCAAGCGTCCAGCCGTTTCATGCTCACGCTCAGTCACCCGACCGTTGTGCAGGATCTGAGGGTTCTTGAAGACCTCGTCGAGACTGAGCACCGGCCCACCGGGCACGTCTTCGTCCCCCATGCGCTCGATGATTTCCGCGCTTGTCACTTGTTGAAACTCGTCGTACAAGATGCGGCCAAGCTCTTCCATGTTGTCGACACGCTCACGTGCGGTGGCGTAACGCGGGTCGTCGCACAACTCGGGTCGACCGACCGCACGAAACAGGGCATGCCATTCATTGTCGCCGCCGGTCCATGTGATGACGTGACCGTCAGAGGTTTCGGTGAGTCGATACCGATCGTAGAGTGCTGGGCCTTCAAGGATGCCGTCACCCAAAAACGTGTGTTTCATCATCCCATCGGGAAAGAAGAAGGCAAGACCGACATCGAGCATCGGGATTGAAATCTTCTGACCACCGGCTCCACGCTCGCGCGCAAAGAGTGCCGCGGTGATGGCTTGGGCGGTTGTATACGAAACTGCTTTGTCGATCAATGCGTGGCGAACCAAGTCGGGAATCGGGACTTCGGGGTTCTTCTGAATCGCCACGTGCCCACTCATCCCTTGCAAAACCGGATCGTACGCGCGACGCGTCGAATACGGTCCCGTTTCTCCGTAACCACTGATCGAGCAATAGATGAGGTCGGGGTTCTGTTTGAGCATTGCGTCTGCCCCGAGGCCGAGGCGCTGCATCACGCCAGGGCGAAAGTTTTCGACTAGAACATCCGCACGGCCCACCAGGTCGAGCGCAATCTCGAGCCCTTTGTCTTGCTGGAGGTCGAGCACGATGCTGCGCTTGCCTCGGTTTACGTTTGCAAACATCGAGGTCAAGCCACCGCGGCGATACCACTCGTATCGCAGCAAGTCGCCACGCCCTGGAGGTTCGACCTTAATGACGTTGGCACCTTGGTCCGCCAACATCATGGCCGCAAGCGGCCCCGAAATGACGGCCGAAAAATCGATGACTCGAATTCCCGCCAGCGGCCCCGGCATACTCAAACAACTCGCTGGCGAAGAAGAGAAAGACCGTCGACCGCGCTTTCGCGCGAGCCGTCCGCGAACCCGCGAACCGAAGCATCGTCGTGAACGGAGCCGTCGTAGAGAACAACAGCGATGACGTCGCCGTGTTCGAGAAATGTGGTTTCGCCATACTCGGTGTAGCGAGTGGCTCCGATGCTGATGAGTGCACGTCCGGGCTGACCCGCAACCTCAAGCCATCGCGGGATGTCTTCGAGCGGACCCTCATCTTGTTGTTGGTTCATCTTTTCGATCAACCAACCCACAAGTTTTTCTCCATAGTAGCTGTAACTCGTAAGCGCGCTGTCATCGCCGTAATCGTGAAGTTCCCCATCGCGAAGCAAGAACGAAGCGAGCCGATACTTGTCTAGAAGTCCGCCAGAAAATTGATCAATCGCGATTCGTTGCGCTGAAGTGCCCTTGGTGTTCGCTCCCCAGTTCTTCTTCTCGCTGATCTTGCGCGCGCCTTCACGTCGAATCGAACAGTCATTGTGCGCCATCGCAAAGCGCGGGGTGAGCGCGCTCACCTTTCCGTCGTCATATGTGATGTCACATAGCAGGGCGACTTCAGGTTCAATCTGATGCTTTTCCTCTGGCAAGCCAAGCGCCAATGTTTCTGACGAGACCGGCATCACGTGGAGAAAGTGCTCACCCTGGCCAGGCACATAGAACGGGAAGACACCTTTGGGCGCGGTCGCGTCTGCGATTTTCAAGTCCTTGAAGTCGCTCGCTTCCCCCGCTTGCTCGAGGTGCCCGGCAAAGTTGCCCGCCACACCGAGGCCGATGATGCCTGGCATCTCTTCGTTCCAATTCCCGCTTTCCTGCCCCATCCCTGCTCCTTCGCCCTTTTCGGGCGGCGGAAGTTAGCGTCTAGCAAGCGCTTCCCAAAACCATGGGTCCCTTGGCCCTGTTCGTCCAAGCACCGACCACGCGACATCGTAAACGTTTGCGTGGGTGCCTTTTTCGTCGAGCCAACCCTTCAGCACACTTCATGTCGTTCGAGATGAACGCGCTTCGGGTCCGTTGCGGGCTGCCAGTAAACTCTTCTGGCCACACCTCAGCCAGACCCTGCGCGGACCCAGACCAACCAAACATTTCAAGTTTGTTGTTCTCCCGCCAGCTGTCCTGCGGCGTTGAATCGGCCGAACCCATCAATGCGAAGCGACCCCGGTTCGCGCTCAGCTCGGATGCAAGCTCCAGCCCAGTCCACAGCGCAAGCATTTGTCTGCTCGGGACATGAAGCCCCACGAAAGATTGAAGTTGTGGGGTGGCTTGATCGCGAGCGTCAGGATGATCGACATGGCGAATCGTACAACCGAGCCTCCGAAATGGTCGGAAGACGCATTGCGTGGCAACAAACGAGGCGCGAACGAGGCGCGAACGAGGAAATTCGCATCACGACAACCCAAAGAGAAGCTAAGTTCCGCGCGAGCACCCACCCGATGCCACACCGGAGAACACTGTGAGCGAAGCCGAAAACAAAGACCAGGCACCGAATCAAGACCCCGCTGAAGGCACGCCGCCAGGCTCACACGTCCACGGCCCCGACTGCACCCACGATCACCAGCACACCCATGCACCGATCCGCCGAGAGAGCGCCAAAATAGGCCGCAATGATCCGTGCAATTGTGGTTCGGGAAAGAAGTTCAAGAAATGCTGCGGCTAACTCGCTGCAAAGCTAAGCAGGGTTTTCCCGCGCAATACAATTGATTTTCACAGCGGCGTTTACTGCGAGGACCGCTCCCCCGAGCGTAATGCGCATCAGTGGTTCTTCAGAAAAGAAGGCGCCTTAGGCTGCGTTTATTTTTCGAAACGTGCTCGTGTCGCTCAGATCGAAGCGGAACGTCACGATGTTGCCCAACTCATCGGGATGCCTTCCTTTGGTTGATGGCCTGGCCCGCTTCGTTCGCAATCTCGAAAGAACGCAGCCGCTTCTTGTGATCGAAGATCGAAGACACCAACATCAATTCATTGGCGCCAGTCTTCTCAATGAACGCCGTCATGTCGCGCTTGACAACATCGGGTGCCCCCACGGCTGAACAGCTACCCATCTGGTCGAGCATTGCGTGTTCTTGTGCATTCATCGTGCTTTCAAAATCTTCGACCGGAGGCGGAAGCTGCCCCGGCGTTCCTGAACGTAAATTAATAAAGGACTGCAACGATGATGAGCGCAGGTACTGGGCTTCGTCACCAGTGTCTGCCGCGCAAACATTAAAGCCGAGCATCACGTACGGCTCCTGCAGTTGTTCCGAAGGCTCGAAGCGTTCGCGATAAACTGCGATCGCCTGCATCATTTGCGCGGGCGCGAAGTGTGACGCGAACGCGTATGGCAACCCCAACATCGCGGCAAGTTGCGCGCCGTAGAGACTCGAACCGAGTATCCACAAAGGGACGTTCGTCCCCTCGCCGGGCACCGCCCTCACCTTTTGCCCGGGTTCGGAGTCGGGGACCGGGTCGGCAAAGTAGTGCTGCAACTCGACGACGTCCCGAGGAAAGTCATCGACACTTCCCCCGAGTGTTCGGCGCAATGCACGAGACGTAAGTTGATCTGTCCCGGGTGCACGCCCAAGACCAAGGTCGATACGCCCCGGATAAAGCGAAGCCAGCGTGCCAAATTGTTCTGCAATCACGAGCGGTGAATGATTGGGCAACATGATGCCACCTGCCCCAAGCCGAATGCGCGAAGTGCCGCCGGCGATGTAACCGATGACGACCGAGGTCGCGGCACTCGCAATGCCCCTCATGTTGTGGTGTTCAGCGAGCCAGTAACGACCATACCCCCAGGCCTCTGCATGCTGCGCCAGATCGAGTGAATTA
>JASDVE010000109.1:0-6631 GCA_041891195.1 Myxococcota bacterium
CGTGCGGAACTCTTCGAGTGATCCGTCGTGTCGAATCTTGCCGCGGTCACGTAAGACGACTCGCTCCGACACCGCGAGACACAACTTAATATCATGCGTGACGACAACCGACGTCACGCTGAGATCGCGCTGCAACTGCTTGATCAGTTCACCAATGCGACGACTGCTTGCCGGGTCGAGCCCCGTGGTCGGTTCGTCGTAAAAAATCGCCTGGGGATGGAGCGCGATGGCTCGGGCCACGCCGACGCGCTTGCGCATTCCACCAGACAGCTCGGAGGGCATCTTCGCCCCTACATCTTCGAGCCCAATGGAGGCAAGACAAGTCGCAACGCGTTCTTCGATTTCGTCTTCTTTCCAATCCAAGTGCTCACGCAGGGGGTACGCGATGTTTTCGTAGACACTGAGCGAATCGAAGAGCGCGGCACCTTGGAATACGTAACCGATCCGCTTGCGCACATCGAACCATTCGCGTTCGCCATACGTCGTCACGTCTTGGCCTTCGATCAGCACGCGCCCTTCGTCGGGTCGCAAAAGACCGATCATATGCTTGAGCATCACTGACTTTCCCGAGCCGGAGCCGCCGAGGATCGTCAGCACCTTCCCGCGAGACGCGCTCAGGTCGACGCCGTCGAGGACCTTCGTCGCACCAAACGCTTTACGAATGCCCTTGAGCTCAACGAATGGAGCATCGGTCTGTGCAGTGGTGTCGTGGGTCATATCATCATCAACAATTTTGTGAGAAAGAAGTCGCTGACCAAAACGCCAATCGATGCCGTCACGACCGCGGTCGTCGTCGCGCGCCCTACGCCAACCGTTCCGCCGGTGGTCCTTAAACCTAGAAAACAACCAATCATCGCGATCATCCAGCCAAAGACCAAGGTCTTAGACAGACTCTCGAAAACGTCGGGAATTGTCACGACATTAATGACCGTCTGAAGATAGAAGTTGCTCGTGATGCCGTACTGCTGAGCGATCACAGCGCCGCCAAAAATCCCCAGGATGTAAGCCAACATCGTCAACATCGGCAGACCCAAGGTGAGCGACAGCACACGCGGCAGGACTAACTTTTGAACCGGGTCCGCTCCAATCGCGCGAATCGCATCAACTTGTTCGGTCACCGCCATGGATCCAATCTCGGCGGTAATTCCCGCACCGACACGTCCCGAAACCATCAGTGCAGTAAGGACCGGGCCAAGCTCCAATACAAACGCAAGCCCCACAAAACTTCCGGTATAGGGCTTGGCTCCAAATCGTGTGAGAGAAACAACCGTCTGCAGGGCGAGCACCATCCCGGTAAAGAGCGCCGTCACGGTCACAATCGCAGTCGACCGCACCACGAGGGAATCGAACTGCCGCAGCGTTTCACGCCAAGGAAAGTGACCGCGCAGCCCAGCGCGAAAAAGCTGAACGCCGAGCATGAAGAACTCGCCCATCAAGCTGACACCGGCGATCAACCACTCGCCCGTCGATTCGACGCGCCGCGCGATCGCTTTCACGGCGTGACCTCAGGGAGATCGCTCGAAGTCTTTGGCATCTCGCCCGGCATGAAGGCTCGCCACCACCGGTCAAAACTGGATACAACTTCCGGCACTGCCCGGTTTTCGACCAACATCCAATCGACAACACAGCCTTCGCGCACCAACGTTACGGTCTGCATAAAAATCACGTCGCCGTCCTCGTCCTTAGACTCGACGCTCTGACGAAAAGCTTGGCCGTCCGCAAACTCAAACGCTTCATTTGAAATCATCCTGCGATTCTTCAAACCAACCAAAAGTTGTCGCCCCAGGACATTCGGGCGGGACTCGTCTTCGTCGCAATGAGAGGACAGCGCAAGAAACGCGTGATCGGGGCCGCGATACGCAAGGTCGGTTCCCTTGATCGAGGTACGCGACCAACGAGGCCCTACCGCTTCGTCATGCGCGTTCGGGTCCGGGATCGAGTAGCCGAGTTCGGGATCGGTGTAGATCCCCTTTTTGAAGCTGGAACCCGCACAAGAAGCCACGCCCCCCGCAACGAGGACGCACATCAGACCGACACTCCATGCGTTTCGCGTCTTCATCATTGCCGTTGACATGCCGGGCCGAACCTACCCCATTTGCGTTCAAATCAAGAAATCGCCGCACAACACGGGAATCCAGGAAACGCTCGCCCTCGTACTTATTTCCCGTTTACTTACTCTAGGTTCGATTCGGGATTTGGAGTTTTTGGATCGACTGGAGACGACTCTTTAATTCGGGTGTCAATGCCTACGACTTCATGATTAAATCGACTTTTTTCACCGCACCAACCGGTTTGCACGATGCAACAAACGAGCTGGGGTTGCAGCGCACGAGCCACTTGAGTATTTCGCCTCCATGCCGAACCCCGACCCCGACTCCGATCCCGCCTCCATCGTCCTCGCCAGCGCATCGCCTCGACGCAGCGACCTGCTCACCCGGGAATCCGTCGCATTCGAAATTATTCCGGCCGACATCCCCGAACTGACCCGGGCTGGCGAGCGCCCATGCGAAATGGCGACGCGATTGGCGACAGAAAAGGCCACGGCCGTTGCAAAGCGCATCGGAAGTCATCCTGCTCGCTGGGTACTCGGAGCCGACACGATTGTCGTCATCGACGAATCCGTTCTCGGAAAGCCGACCGACGCCGACAACGCCGTGCAGTTGCTCGGCCAGCTAAAGGGCCGCACCCACAGCGTCATGACCGGCTTTGCTTGGGTGAACACTCTCGACCTCGTCCCTTATGCGGACCACGTCGAGAGCCGAGTCACCATGTTCAACGTGAGCGAAGAAGCCATCCGAGACTACGTCGCGACGGGGGAGCCGATGGACAAAGCCGGCGCCTACGCGGTGCAGGGGATGGGGGGCAAGCTCGTCGATCGGGTAGACGGAAGCATCGACAATGTAATTGGGCTGCCTGTCGAGAACGTTCTCGCACGACTCGCCGAACTTCGTGGACAGGGATAAAACGATGGCCGTCAACCGAGAGTTAGGCGACCGAATCGCCAAGGTTCGGGCGCGCATCGCAAAAGCTGCGCAGACGAGCGGCCGCAGTATCGACGACATCACCTTGCTCGGCGCTTCGAAAGTGCAGAGACCAGAACGGGTCGCCGACGCGATCGAAGCAGGGGTCACGTGCATCGGTGAAAACTACGTCCAGGAAGCAGCCGAAAAATTGCCGGCCGTGAGCGCGCGCCTTGCCGCGGCAACGCCCGCGGTCCCCCCACCCCGCTGGCACATGATCGGTGCACTCCAACGCAACAAAGCGAAGATCGCGGTGGGACTTTTTGACGTAATAGAGACCGTCGATCGCGCATCCCTTGCAAACGAAATCAACAAACGCTCCGGCGCTCAGGCCAAAATCGTCGACATTTACTTGCAGGTCAACCTGAGCCGCGAACCGCAAAAGGCGGGCGTCGAAGAAACCGAACTTGGCGATCTGCTTGCCAGCTGCGCGGCTCTTGAACACGTACGCGTCGCGGGGCTGATGACGATCCCGGCGCCGGTTGATAACCCCGCCGACAATCGCCCCGTCTTCGCTCGTCTGCGCGAACTACGTGACGCGCTACAAGTCCAACCGGGCGGCGAATCACTCTGTGGTCTGTCGATGGGGATGTCGAAGGACTTCGAGATTGCCATTGAAGAAGGGGCTACCGTGGTCCGAGTCGGAAGCGACTTATTCGGCCCGCGTCCTCCCAAGGCCTAGGCCGCTTCGAAACTCTTCCGCGAGGCGATTCGCGACCTCACAATCAAGGCCCGTTCATCGAGACAAAGGAATTTCTATGAGAGAAGGCATCGACTCACTCAGCGCACAGCGCATCGGCTTCATTGGCTGCGGCGCAATGGCACAAGCCTTGGCGGGCGGCCTCGTTGCTGCGGGTGTTCCCGCAAGCAACCTTCGCGGCGCCGACCTAGCGCCGGAACAGCGCAAACAATTTGACGAAGGTCTGGGCATCGAAACGTGTGCGAACAACGACGAGCTCGTCGCTCAAAGCGACGTGGTCGTCATGTGCGTGAAGCCGAACGTCGTCGGTGCTGTGCTGTCGACCCTTGACTCCGCATCCGCCCCCGAACAGAAGCTCTGGATCTCATTGGCCGCGGGCATTTCTCTTGCGACGTATTCGGACGGTTTGCCTTCGAGCAGCCGCGTGATCCGCAGTATGCCCAACACACCGGCGCTGGTTCGCGAAGGCGCGACCGCGATCTGCCCGAACGCCCACGCGACCGCCGAAGACCTCGCCATCGCCAAAGCCCTGTTTTCCGCCGTGGGCATCGCTTGGATCACCCATACCGAAGAGCAGCTCGACGCGGTGACGGGCCTGTCGGGCAGTGGCCCCGCCTACGTCTTCTTGATCCTCGAAGCCCTCGGCGATGCTGGGGTGCGACAGGGACTTCCTCGCGAAGCCGCCTACCAACTCGCCTTTCAGACCGTTTACGGCTCGGCGAAACTCGCGATCGAATCTGGCGAGCATCCCGGGGTTCTGAAGGACCGGGTCACCTCGCCCGGTGGAACGACCATCGCCGGTCTGGAGCGTCTCGAATCGGCAGGAGTTCGCGCAGCCCTTTATGACGCAGTGGCTGCCGCCACAGCCCGATCGAAGGAACTTGGCTCCTGAAGCGGGTGAATGTCTCGTCACCCCCGGGGTGACTGCAAAGGTAAAGTGTTGCGCACAACTTACCGATGGCTTGCCGGAGATCTCCGCGTCATTTCGGACGCTCCGCTCTGGAGGCAGCATGCGTATCACCCCGTTGGAAGTCCAGAACCACCAATTTTCCCGCCGCTTTAATGGGCTTGACGGCGAAGAAGTCGAGACTTTTCTCAAGCTCGTCGCCGACGACTACGAGAATCTGCTGCGTGACAACGAACGCCTCAAAGACACCATTCATCAACTCGAAAAGCGCAATTCAGAGTTCGCGAGTGGCGAGCAGGTCCTGCGCGAAACGCTCATCAGCGCACAGTCCATGGCCGAGAAGCTGCGCGAAACTGCGGTCGCGGAGTCCAAAGCGCTCTTAAGTGCATCCGAGATCCGGGCCGAGCGCATCGTAGACGATTCTCATCGACGGGCAGCGACGCTCACGTGGGAGATCCGGGAACTGCGAAGCATGCGAACCCGCTACGCGTCGGCGCTTCGCTCGACCATCGACACGCACGTCGCCATGATTGACAGCCTCGAGAGTGCAGAAGACATGACTGAAAAGACAATCCCTGCGACTCGCCGGCTGCCCGCGGCGGGCTTGGGCCCCGGAAGCGCTTGATCGATTCTGAGTCCGATCTTGCGCTGAGAGAAACCCGCGATGGTTTGGCGTTCTGGATCCACGTCACCCCACGCGCGAAACACCCCAAGGTTGCGGGCCTTCATGGCGACGCCCTCCGGGTCGCGGTGTCCGCAGCCCCGGTCGAAGGCCAGGCCAATGCGGCCTGCCGAGACGCCTTGGCCAATGCCTTGGGTTGCAAGCGAATTCACATCGAGATCGACCCCAGCTCCAAGGGGCGCCGCAAGCGCGTCAAGCTCACAGGAGACGCAGACCAGCTGCGCTCCAAGCTCTACGCGCTGGCGAGCCCGCCCCGGTTGGGATAAAACACCGTCTGCCGGTTGACGATCTAGCCCCGGCGTTTTCACTACTCCCACTCAAAAATAGTCCTCAGCCAACTCCCGCTTCGGGCGGACCCAAAGGCTAACGGGCACAACCCAACAGTGGAAGGTCGAGGAACGATGCCGATCTACGAATATTTGTGCGAAAAGTGCGAACACGAATTTGAACGTGAGCAGCGAATTACCGCCGATCCGATCAAGACGTGTCCCGAATGCAAGTCACGCCGGGTCAAGAAGCTGATTTCTCAAACTTCGTTCGTGTTGAAGGGGGGCGGTTGGTACGCGACTCCGATTCGAGCGATTCTAAATCCCCCGACAGCAAGACCAAGTCCGACGCCAAGAAAGAGGGTGGCGAAAAGAGCGGCGGCGAAAAGAAACCAGGCAAGAAGAAGTCTTCAAAGTCCGCTGCCTGAACGAACCCGCTCGGCATTTCGCCAGCCAACGAGCGAACCCCTGATATACTCGCGCGCGAATCGAATGTCGCAGCTTCTGCGTTCGTTCGTTTTGGTTTTTTGATGTTCCAAAGCACTCCTTTTCACATCATGAACTGGCGGAAATCGTCACCGCGACTCGCGCACTGAGGCCTAGGGTTA
Organism: Myxococcota bacterium; assembly: GCA_041891195.1. GTDB lineage: Bacteria > Myxococcota_A > UBA9160 > UBA9160 > UBA4427 > DUBZ01. The sequence continues at coordinate 6,184 of JASDVE010000109.1, forward strand.
GGGTTAGGGTGAAGCCACCTTCGTGATCGCGATTCGACCTACGAGACCCCTCACACCCCAAGGGCAAACTGTCATGGCGAACGATGAACACAACAGCGCGTCGGGCAGCATCAATACTGTCGTGGTGAACGGACTCGAAATCGCGAACACGTTACGCGACGAGATGGCGGAAGAAATCAAGGCCCTGGTTGCCGACGGGAGACGCCCCCCGAGCCTCGTCGTCGTCCTGATCGGAGACGACCCGGCGAGTCGCTCCTACATCAAGGGGAAACAGCGCGCGTGCAGTCGGATCGGAATGGACTCCCGCGAACTCGTGTTCCCCGAGACAACCTCCGAATCTGACTTGCTCGACGTCATCAAGGAACTCAACGCAGACAACGGAGTGGATGGCATTCTCGTTCAACTTCCCCTGCCCAAGCAGATCGATCCTTATGAGGTTGCCGAAGCG
>JASDVE010000110.1:0-6621 GCA_041891195.1 Myxococcota bacterium
GTCTCGGGTGGGCGATGCAGACTTTGTCGCCGATCTGGCCTTCCCACTGACGACACTAGGCACGCGGCTGCTTACTACGGCGCGGGCGAACCGCATGTCAAATGTGGCGATCGATGGGCTGACGCCCGGTTGGCTCGGTGCCAGTTGGATGAACCTAGCGGGTAGCTTTGCGCTTATTGCCATTGGCGCGATCATGTTGCGCGGGCGGTTCGACCGTTCGAGTTCTTGTGCCCGGTGTGGCAAGCGCATCTGCGGCCGGTGTGACGGGACCGTTTGGAACAGCGAGACTTGTAACCCGTGTTATCACTTGTTTCATCGACCCGAGACGACGGATGCGACGTTGCGCGCGACCCGATTGTCAGAACTTCAAAAGCGCGATTCACGGCTCGGGCACGTGATGACCATTGCTTCTCTCTTGGTTCCGGGTGCCGCGGGCTTGCTTGCGCGAAGGCCCGACTTGGCGTTCTCTGGGATTCTCTTCTGTGGGTTTGCAGCGGTTTTCCTCGGTTGGCATGACGGCATCGTTCCCGATCCGCTTGCAGTCGGGAGCGCGGGTGCCCTTGCATTTATCACTGCCGGAAGCCTTTCGGCGATCGCCTACCTGGTTGTTGTGGGGCGCGGTCTCATGATCCGAAGGAGTCTTTAGTCATGGCAGTCGCACTGAGAGGCAATCTCCAAGACTTCGGCATCGCCGAAGTGTTTCAATTGATCGGTCAGCAGCGAAAGACGGGCATGCTGAAGATTTCGAACAATGACGCAGAAGTGTGCTTGGCCTTCGATCACGGTGCGGTCGTTTGGGCAGCGCCCGCGGCGAAGAGTGATGAGGAAACCCTTGGCAAACGGTTGATCTGCTGTGGCTACGTCACTGCCAAGTCGTTGGCGTCTCTTCACGCCGAGGCCAGCTCATCCGGTCGTCCCTTCCGAGGCTTGCTCGTGAGTTCGGGCGTTGCGTCGGAGCAAGACCTCGACGCTGTCGACAGCTTGCTCACCCACGACACGATTTTTGAAGTGCTGCGTTGGGAAAACGGCTCGTTTCACTTCTTGTCCCAGGGCGTTGTGCATGAGCGGCCCCAAGAAAAGCTACTGGGCGCCGAACAGATCTTGATGAACGGCTTGCGTATGGTCGACGAATGGCAGGTTTTCCGCGGTTCGGTCCCTTCGCTGGACACGGTCGTGGGTCACGCCCCTGAAGTTGATGAAACCCGCCAACGCGTTCGTCGCCAAGGTGGCCAGCATGCCGAGCATTTCGAAAAAATCGATCACCTGATCGACGGTCGCTTGACCCTTCAGCGCGTGATCGACCTCGCGCGTCTCGGCAGGTTCGATGCCAGCCGCGTCGTGGCCGAAATGATGGACAGCGGCTTTATTGTCGCGCTCGACACCAAGGCTGCGAAGAGTGCAAAGCGCGATCCGGTGAAGCGCGGTCCCAGCGTGGGTCAGCGCGTCGTCGGTTTCATCGCCGCATGCGCGCCGCTCGTGATTTTTGGAGGCATGGTCTACGCCGTCTTCGTGCTGGGCGGGGCCCGGCCCGAGCGGGTCGAAGCTTTTCGCATTCAGCGGGACACCATGGCGGATGCGAAGGCGATGTTCGAAAAACGCCGAATTCGACACGCGATTGAGGCCCATCGATACTTGGTTGGCCAATGGCCCGCCGAACTCGAAGACCTCGAAGTGAAGGGCCTCTTGCCCATCAACGCGATGGCGAGCCGCGTGGGGGCTGCGTACTATTACGCCCCCAGCGAGGACAACGTGATCCTGTTGGCTCCCGAGCGATAGTTCGTCGTCATTACTGAAGAGTTAGGTTCGCTTACCACCGTGGAAGTTGCGGCGGCGCGTGCCAGGCGAAGCCCGCACGGTTTACGTACAGAGCAGGGTCACAAATCACCGGTTTGGGTGGTTCGCGGCTTGCCGAGTGCACCAGTCACGAATGCGCGGGAGTCCCGGGTGGCCAACGAAACCGGTCATATTCAAAAGAGCATTACCTTCGAAGACAATCAGGTGGCCGTGTCCCTCTATGGCGATCGTGAGCGACACCTGCGTCTCGTGTCCGCCCAGCTCGGCGTGAAGGTCCACGCGCGTGGCAATACGGTTCGAATCGAGGGTGCGCCGCCCGACGTTGTCCAGGCGCAGCGCGTGCTCGAAGAACTCTATGCAATGGTGCGTCGCGGGCAGGATCTGCGTCCGGTTGATGTGCGCGAGGCGATTCGCATGCTCGAACAAGACCCGGATACGAACCTCAACGATGTGACGCGGAGCGTTCTCGATTCGGTCGGCTCTAGACATCGAATCCGTGCAAAAAACCTTTCCCAACGAAACTATGTCGAGATGATTGGGGCGAACGACATTGTGTTTGCCACGGGGCCCGCGGGCACCGGCAAGACCTATCTCGCGATGGCGATGGCGGTCGCAGCCCTCAACCGTCAAGACGTGAGTCGCGTCGTGTTGACGCGTCCCGCCGTCGAAGCTGGCGAAAAGTTGGGTTTCTTGCCCGGAGATCTCGCGGAGAAGGTGAACCCGTACTTGCGCCCGCTCTACGACGCTCTCAACGACATGATGCATTTCGAGAAGGTCGCACGGTTGATGGAGCGGAACGTGATCGAAGTCGCGCCGCTTGCTTTCATGCGCGGTCGTACGCTCAACGATGCGTTCGTAATTCTCGACGAGGCGCAGAATACGACCCCTGAGCAAATGAAGATGTTTCTCACGCGGCTGGGGTTCAATTCGGTTGCAGTCGTCACGGGTGACGTCACCCAGTCTGACCTCGGCGCGAATTCACGCAGCGGTTTGGCGGAGGCGTTGGAAATCTTGGACGGCGTCGAAGGGATCGGTTTTACCCAATTCACGGAGCAGGACGTGGTACGACACCCACTCGTGCAGTTGATCGTGCGCGCATACGACCGCGTAGACGAATCGCGCAAGAAAAAGAGCAACGGCGGTTCTGGCTCGAACGGCGATGCGGGCGCATGAGCGTTGCGGTAAGCAACCCACCCGAATACGTCGATGCGCGCAGGCTTGACATCCCGCTCCAGAAAAAGCGGGCGCGAGCGGTATTGCGCGCACTCGGACATGCGAAGTCCGACCTTTCGGTTGGCTTGGTGGGCGACGTCGAAATTCGCGAACTCAACCGTGACTACCGCGACAAAAACCGCGCAACCGATGTGCTTTCGTTTTCGCTAGTTGAAGGCGAATGGTCCGGATTCCGAGGCACGATGCTTGGGGATGTCGTGATTTCGATCGAAACCGCCGCGCGGCAAGCGCGCGCCCGGCACCGCAGCCTTAATGAAGAAGTCACGCGGTTGCTGATCCATGGAATTCTGCATTTGCTTGGGCACGATCACGAAGAAGATGAAGAGGCGCGAACGATGCGCGCCGAAGAGCGTCGTCTTTCGACCCTGTGCAGGTCGTGAACAAGGAAAGTCCCGGGTCCGCGATGGCTTCCACGGGACATCTCGCATATGGCGTCGCGTACGTTTTGTGCACCTTCTTTTCGTTTCCCCAACTGTTGCCCTTCGCCGGGAGTGCGATTGACGTTGGGTGGGCTGTTGCTCCTTTCACGGTCGTATTTTTGCTCGCGTCTCTCAACGCCCGATCAAGCGCGATCAGTTCAATGCGCCAGTCATTCGCATGGGGCTTCCTCGTCAGTCTTGTTGCCCACTACGCGCTATTTCATTGGTTCTATGTTGTCACTGTGGACTACGGCCACGCGCCGGTCGCGGTCGGCTTACTGGCTCCCTTGCTGCCGAGTGTGTTCGTTTCTGTTTTTACCGCACTGTTTTGTGCGGGTTGGCAACACCTGCGGCGCACAGGGGGCGCAACGCCAGTCGCCGCAGCGTTTCTGTGGACGGCGATCGATTACATCCGGGGGATGGCGCTCGGCGGATTTCCGTGGGGCAGTCTTGGGTACGCGGGCCACGACACGTTCTTCCTGCTCCCGTGGGTTCGGTTCACTGGGGTTTATGGACTGACATTTGTTTTCGTGCTCGCGGGGGCAGGGCTGGCCCAACTTTATGAGACTTTTCGCTTAGGAAGGCAGCCCGGCCGCTCGACGTTCATTGCCTTTGGCATCACCTTGTTGAGTGTTTTTGGGGGCGTGGTTTTGGGACAGCTTGGCGCAGCCGTTCCAAGCGACACCACAGTTCGCATCGCGGCGCTGCAAGGCAATATCGACCAGAAAGAAAAATGGAGTCCCGCGCGCGTTGGCGCGAATCTCGGGACCTATCTGCAGTTATCCCAGCGCGCTATCGATGCGGGGGCCGACGTCGTGGTGTGGCCCGAAAGTGCAGTGCCGGGGTTCATCGATCTCGACCCGGAGATTCGCGAGCCGATCCGCGCGCTCGTTCGCGGCGGCAATGCCACGTTCGTGCTGGGCGCGGTCGCTGCCACGCTCGACCTCGACACAGGGGAACCTGAAGCGTTTTACGACAGCGCGTACCTGATGGACTCAGAAGGCACACTCACCGATCGATACGACAAGACGCACTTGGTTCCTTTTGGTGAATTCCTGCCGTTTCGGTGGTTGTTCGGAGGTATCATCGAAGCCGTCGCCCGGGGGATCGCTACGGTCGACGTGAGCCCGGGCGAGTTTCCGCGCGCCATGTCCATTGCAAGAATCGGCGCCGAAGAAGATGTCAGGGTCGGCGTTCCGATTTGCTACGAGTTGCTTTTCCCCGACTTGGTGCGGCGGATGTCCGTCGACGGAGCCAGAGTGCTGTTTGCGATCACCAATGACGCTTGGTACGGACGCACCGGTGCCCCATACCAGTTCCTCGCGATGACAGCGGTGCGCGCGGCCGAAAACGGGCTTCCCGTGGTTCGTGCCGCGAACTCGGGGGTATCGGCGGTGATCGATTCTCGGGGAAAAGTAGTCCATCAGAGCGAAATCTACGTGCAAGACGTCGTCGTCGGTGATATCCCCCTGTCGCCTGCCGATGCCCCGCTGACCTTCTACGCGCGAAACGGTGATGTTTTCGCTTGGTTGTGTTGGGCGTTCGTTTTGGTGATTGCGTTTGTGCCGCGGTTTCGAGCAAAACCGACTCGCGCGGTTTGAACAGATTCGCAACGAACCGCGTCTATTAAAGCTGTTTCTAATGCTGGTTCAGCAATTTTAATGTGGGTTCAGCAATTTTACGTCAATGTTACTGACCAACCCCCAGCCAAGAATAATCGCAAAACACAGTACGAGGAACCGCCATGACTGAACAAAGCACGTCCAAGGGCACAAGCGACAACCGCACCGGCAAGGGGCTTGTGGATGCGGCCGAACTTGCCGAACGCCTGCGCCAGCTACGAAGTCGCTTTGAAGAGTTCCGGGGGCGGCTTTGACCTAGGTGGCCTGCGCGCACGCTTCGAAGAACTCGAAAGCGATTCTGCGCGCCCCGACCTGTGGGACGACCGCGAAAACGCCGAGCGCGTGACGCGAGAAAAGAACCAACTCGAACGAGAGCTTGCCTTCTACGACCAGCTGAACGACGGCCTTGAAGAAGCCGAAGTGCTGCTTGAACTCGCCAACGAGGTCGATGACAACGAAGCGCGTCTGGAAGTCGTCGCCAAATTCGAAGTCATCGAATCGGCGCTCGAAACCGCCGAGCTGCGGCAGCTCCTCGGGGGCCAGCACGACATCGCAAACGCGATCTTGTCGGTGAACTCGGGCGCGGGAGGCACCGACGCTTGCGATTGGGCTGAGATGCTCATGCGTATGTACCTGCGCTGGGCAGAGCGACGAGGCTACAAGGTTCAGATTCTCGACATCCAACACGCCGACGAAGCGGGGATCCGCAGCGTCACGTTGCAAATCTCGGGTGACTACGCGTATGGCTATCTCAATTCGGAGCAAGGCGTGCATCGCTTGGTGCGGATCTCGCCGTTCGATTCTCAGGCGCGGCGTCACACCGCATTCGCGAGCGTGACCGCGGTCCCTGAACTCGACGACGCCATCGACGTTGAGATCGATGACAAAGATCTGCGGGTTGATACGTACCGGTCGAGCGGGGCAGGGGGCCAGCACGTCAACAAAACCGACTCCGCGATTCGCATTACCCACGTTCCGACCGGCATCGTGGTGCAGTGTCAGAATGAACGTTCCCAGCACAAAAATCGCGCCACCGCGATGAAGGTTCTCCGTTCGCATCTGTTTGAACGGGAGCGCCAAGAACAGAACCGGAAGATTGCTGAGTTGACCGGGGAGAAGCGCGAGATCGGTTTTGGGAGTCAGATTCGTTCTTATACCCTGCACCCCCAGCAGCGGGTGAAGGACCACCGCAGCGATCACGAAGTGGGTAACGTAAATGGCGTTCTCGACGGCGATCTCGACGGCCTGATTTATGCCACCCTGCTGCATCAATCCGCAAACACGCCAAATGGTTGAGCGATGGAACTGCCCTCGGGTTCGTGCCCTCCAAGTACCTGATATACCCCTCGAAGTACCGTCCGTGACCGAAGCGGTTCCCAATGGGCCGCGAACGTTGTAGACCTTGGTCGGCCGTGGGTTGGAAGCTCTGTGATCGAGCGATCAACCCAAACGAAACACCCCTCGATCCGAAAGCGCGGGATTCTAGGTCCGTATGACGAATGCATGAACGATGCTTGAAGAACGCAGCTAGAGCAGACCACGAACCGATCCCG
>JASDVE010000111.1:0-6588 GCA_041891195.1 Myxococcota bacterium
TGCAATAGGCACCAAAAAATAAATACCATAGCCTTTTTGCGGATCCGCCCGGAACTCGAAATCACGGGCACATTCAAGCACCGCAAAGTGGACGCGGTCAAAGAAGGCTTCGATCCTTCTGTTGTGGCGGACCCACTTTACGTTCTCGATGCGGGACAGGGCGCCTACGTCTCGCTCACGACCGAAATCTACAGGAAAATTCAGAATGGCAATATGCGGCTCTAACGCCGCAGCGATAACTCGTCTTTTAAAAATCGAATCCCAGCATGAGCGACAAAAAAAACCACAACCTCTATCCAGAGGATGATGCCACAGCCCCCCCCAGCGGTGGCTTTGCGCGACTCGCCGCAGCCATTCGCAATGGCATGGAGATCGCGCGCTTCGGAACGCTCGGAGAACGCGAAGCGTCCCCTTTCGAAGTTTTTGACAAGGGCGACCATCACAGGCTGCGACGCTACTTCCCCGACGAACTTCCAAGCGACAGCGTCCCCGTCCTTCTTGTTCCACCGCTCATGATGACGACAGAAGTTTGGGACGTTGCCCCCGGCTCGAGCGCGGTCACGGCTCTGCACCAAAGCGAAGCCGATGTTTGGGTTGTCGACTTCGGTTCTCCCGAGCAAGAAGAAGGCGGGTTGAAACGAACCTTGACCGACCATGTCGTTGGCGTCTCCCTCGCGATCGACGCAGTGCGCGAAGTCACCGGCCAGTCCGTCCACGTCATGGGTTACTCGCAGGGCGGCATGTTCGCCTACCAAGCCGCGGCGTACCGTCGTTCCGAAGACGTGGCGTCTCTTGTCACCTTTGGCAGTGGAGTCGATCTGCATTTGGGCCTGCCGTCAAACCTGCCGCCCGAAATGGTGATTGAATCGATCGAACGCCTCGGTGCATTTCAAGAAGCGGTGATACCCGGTGGCATTCCCAGTTGGGCAACGCGATTGGGTTTTCAACTGTTGGACCCGATCAAGACCGTGCAGCAAAGGGTCGACTTTGTCCGACGCCTTTACGACCGCGAAGCGTTGCAAAAGCGGGAGGGCATGCGCCGCTTCATGGAAGTAGATGGATGGACCGCCTTTCCGGGCCCTGCGCTCACCGACGTACTCAAACAGCTCGTCGCACAAAATCGTTTGCTTCAAGGCGGGCTCGTGATCGACGAGCAGTCGGTTACCCTCGCGGACATCACGTGCCCGATTCTCGCATTCGTGGGCTTGTCCGATTCGATCGCGCCGCCACGGACCGTGCGCGCTATTTACGCTGCGGCACCTCAGGCTCCGAGTTATCAAGCAAAGGTCCCTACGGGCCACTTTGGTCTTGTGGTCGGCACGCAGTCAAACGAGATCACTTGGCCCGTCGTGGGCGCGTGGCTCGAATGGTCTCGCAACCGGGGGCCGTTGCCGAAAGCCGTGACTCGCCTCAAACGTCAGCAAGAAAAGACGACAACCTCGACGCCGGCGGAAGAATTTTTCGCCGCCGCTTCGCTCGCTTGGGACCTGAGTGTCAACGTCGTCGGAACTGCGACCCATGGCATTGGCGATCGCATCGGAACACTTGGGCGCCTTGCTAAAAACATTGTTCCCCAGCTTCCGCGCCTGTCTCGACTCGCCGACATTCGTAGCGGAACCCGAGAAAGTATCGGCCTGGCGGTTCAACGGCGCGCGATCGAATCTCCCGACGACACGTTCTTTCTGTTTGAAGGACGAGCCCACAGCTATCACGCAGCCGATGTCCGCGTCGACAACATCGTGCGCGGCCTACTCGAATGCGGTGTACGGCATGGACAGTACGTCGGCTTGTATATGGAAACTAGACCAAGCGCGGTTGCGGCAACGATCGCACTATCACGCCTAGGTGCCGTTGCGGTTCTGTTTCGACCCGACATTTCGCTTTCGAAGCAACTAGCGGCGGCCCGCGTGGAAAATCTACTTACCGATCCCGAACGGGGCGAAACCGCATACGAAATTTTCGGAAGCAGCGTCATGGTACTTGGCGGCGGCGGCGGCGCGCGAACCCTCGCGTCCGGCCAGGTCGATATGGAAGCGATCGACCCCGACAAGGTAGAGGTCCCCCAGTGGTACAAGCCGAACCCAGGGCTCGCAGGCGAACTCGCAATCGTCCTGATCACGGGCGACGAAAATCATCTCGGCGTCAGCCGTGTGACGAACCGGCGATGGGCCACCTCGGCGTACGGAACAGCTACGAGCTGCGCCCTCACTCCACACGACACCGTCTATTGCTGCTCGCCGGTCCATCATCCCACCGGCATCTTGGTGTGTGTGGGCGGCGCGCTCGTGAGTGGCGCACGCCTCGCGATGGCGACCGAGTTTACGTCGGCCATCAACCCCAGTGTCTTTTGGCAAGACGCGCGTCGCTACGGCGTCAATGTTGTTTTCTATAGCGGCGCCATGTGCCGGGCAATTCTCAACGCACCGCGTACCAAGCAAGAGCGCCATCACTCGATTCGATTGTTTGCGGGGAGCGGCATGCCAACCGGGCTATGGCATCGCGTCGTCGATCGCTTTGCACCTGCCAGCGTTGTCGAGTTCTTCGCCTCGACGGAAGGTAACGCGGTCCTTGTGAATCTCACCGGCAAGAAGGTGGGCTCGCTCGGACGTCCGCTACCCGGCGCTGGCGTTCTCGCCGTTGCAGCTTGGGACCTCGAGCGCGGACGGCTTGTCGAAGACAAAGCCGGGTTCGCAGGCCCGTGCGAAACCGGGGACGTGGGTTTACTTGTAGAACGTGTCGATCGCAAGCGCGGCGAAGTGGAAGGCCGTCCGTTACGCGGCGTGTTCGAGGCGGGAGACGCCTGGCTTAGTACCCGCGACTTGGTGCGTGTCGATGAAGACGGCGACTACTGGCTCGTCGACTATATCCAAGACGTCATTCACGGCCCCAAGGGCTCTGTGCCGACGATCGCTGTGGAAGATGTCATCACAACGGACGTTTCGTTCGTGGATACCGCAGCAGTTTACGGCGTACGAGTCGAAGGAATTGAGATCCCGGTTGCTGCGCTCACGATCAAGCGCGACATGAAGTTTGATCCAGTCGCACTACGGAGCACAGTGGTCAAGCAGTTACCGGCGAATTCTCGCCCCGTCGTCATCCGCGTGATCAACGACTTGCCGGTGACCGCAGGCCATCGCACGCGCAAACGCGCGCTTCGAAGCGCGGGCTTGGGACTCGAAGAGGCAAGCGGCGAAACGCTGTGGCTCGAACCGAAGCAGGACCGGTATGTCCCATTTTCATCCGATGCGTTGGCGGCGCTAACCGCAAGTCTTCGACTCTGAGAGACGAAGCGTATTCGTTCGGCTCACGCCACGATCTCATTCAGCATCGTTCCCATGTCATCGATGACCGCGGCGCTATAGGAAATGTGGCCGTTTCGTTCGCGATTGCGAACGTGCGGATCGGCATAACCCTGCATCCCTGCGAGCGCGCCCGTCTTGTATTGCGCGTCGGGAATCCCCATCGAGCGAAGAATCGTATAGAGCCAGCGGTTGTATGGAACCCCAGGGTAGTTGTTGATCGCGAGATCGCTCCGTTCTGACGACAGCTGACCAAGGTTATTGAGGTTTCGGTAGTCATGAAACATTCCGGTGTTAAAAAAGCCACCGGCGCTACCTGCAACCAAAGTCGGCACACTCGTTGAGTTATGCGTGATCTGTCCAGACTCGTGGTTCCACACTACAACCGAGTTGTCGAGATAGGTCGTGTCGTTCACGCCGTCGATCGAAACATCGAGCTTTTCGAGCAACGGCGTATAGATTTTTTCTGCCGCGAACCGATGCGCACGAATCGTGTAGTCGTACCAGAGGTCCTGGCGCCCAAGGTGCGCGATTTCGGTGTGCCAGTCGCCGTTGAAGTCGTCTTCTAATTCGTTGATCCCAATCGTAGCAACACGACTTCGACCGCAGCGGAAGGCGGCGACGACAACATTGAGATAAGTGTTCCAATCGTTATCGATCACGCTGTGATCGTTGTCGTCACTTCGAAGCCGCACCGACCCCCCAGGTGCAACCGCGCTTTCGCAAGTTGATCCAAGGTTTTGAAGCTTCTGCTCGACGTCATTTAAGTCGGTGACAAATTCATCGAGGCGATCGCGATCTGACTGGCTAATCCGATTGCCGTCGCCGAAGGGCGAATTCATCACGCGTCGGTAATCGTCGATTACCCGATCCACAACCGAAAGCCTCGGGTCTGGCCCCGAGCCACCGGCAGGCACTCCGCCAACAAAAACAGAATTGAAGATCTCTAGGGCGCTCGGTCGATCGCCACCGGTTAGCGGCTGACGACTTACCGACCCCACCGAACCATCGGACGAAAGGTGAAGGCCGTTACTGAAGTTGATCGAACGAACGGTAAAGGGATCGCCGCTGGGATAAAATTCGGGGGATCGCGCAATGACGCGATCGATCGTCGGCATCGACGGGAGCTCTAGACCTGCACGCGCACTGCTGTTGTCGTTGTCGTGATAGTTCCCGAGGTTGCCACCGCGGTGATGTCCGATGTCGAACATGATGTCGAGACCGGCGAGCAGGTTGAGCTTGTCGAGATAGGGATTGAGAAAGCTACCGAGCACCGGCGAGAGTTCCGGGCTCCCGCTCGGATTGTAGACATGGGGATTGGATTCGAGCAGATTGGCCAGCACTCCAAAGCGCCTGCGATGATCGTACCCCTGGCTCGCATCACCATTATAAAGTTGCACCTCGGTGAGCGCGCGTTGAACTGGTGCCCAGTCCTCGATCGGTACGTTTCCATGCCGAGTCCCGAGTGCGACGAAGTACTTGGGACCGTCGAATACCGCCGCACTCGCCGTGCGTGGCGCGAGAGAGGGCAGAAACGGCAAGGCGAGGGTAGCCCCAGCTCCCTGCAAAAAATGACGGCGGCTGACCGCGCGGTAGCGCATGTGTTGTTCTCCAATCGATTGTGTCTCGTCGCGAGACGACATCGAGCGTCTATCTTTTGTCCGACTTGCTTTGTCCCACGCGTGTGGTTAATCGGGGTTTAGTTCGGCATCGCGCGTAGTTTGAATTCGGGAAGAAATACCGCGGCCTTGAGCATTCCCTGAATGCCATCGATGGCGAGCGCCTCTTCAAGCACGTTCACTTCGCACAGGTCGGTCGAGTCGACCTCCATTCGGCGCTGGCTGAAGCGGTAGTAGTGTCGGGCGAAGCACGAGCTGGCCTTGGAGCTCGTACCGACGAGTTGCCCCAGTTCGATCGCGTTCGTCACCGTGTCGGGATCGCTCTGCTCTATGCGCGGAACAGTGTCCGTGTGAATCAGGGCTCGGTATTGCTCGTCCCCATTGTCGTCGTATAACACTTCTTCGGTGCGATACCGGCCAAGAGCGTCATAGTTTTCAGAGGGGAAACCGACCGGGTTGATGAAGGGTTCGTGACAACCCGTGCAAACCGTGCCGGGGATCTCGGTGATCGCTTCGGTGAGTTCGCGCTTCGAGAAGTTGGGGTGAATCACCGCTTCGGCTGGGGTACCGACATCGGCCGGGGCAATGAGTTCGTCGCACAGAATCTCTGTTCGAATGCGTGCACCCTTGAGCATCGGGTGAGATTCGAAGTCACCGTACATCTGCAACGCCGCGCGACTCAAGAGACCCGACCGGGGCTGAGCAGAACTGAAGGGAACCGGCGTTGCGTTGCCACCCGCCCAGGGAGCAACACCGTATGCACGAGCAAGCATCGGGTCGGTCGCGAACGAGCGCGTCGAGGTAAAGAGATCTCCGAGGCTACCGTCCGCAACGAAGGTCGTATAGTCGGTCAGCGCGAGAACTTCGTCGATCGCGGCCTGTCGATACGCGGCAAGATTAAGATTCGTAGGGAGATCCGTGCCCGACCCGTAATCAACCGAGAGAAAGTTGTCTCGCTCGGGCTTCGACGAATTAAACTCGGGGATCTCATCGATTCGAAGCCACGCCCCGAAGAAGTCAGGCATAGTGGCTCGAGTACGCGAGTCGTTGAAGACACGGTTCACGATCGCTTCGTAGTTGGTCATGACCTCGCCCGACGCGGCATCGTCCATCAGGTTCTGGTCAGGCATCGTCTGCCAGAAATGATAGGAAAGCTTGCCCACAAGTTCGTAAGGACTGAGCACAGTCACGTCCGAGGCGTTCGGGTCTTCGCTGCCGCGGTACTGCTCGAGGGTCAAAAAGCTCGGAGCCATCAGCATGGTCGCGATCAACTCGCGGTAGTCCGAGGCAGCGGCGTAAAAGGCGACTTCGTCGTTCGTCAGCGGGTGGCGCAGCGCGACTTCGCCAAAGTTTTCGATGAAGCGCTGGCGGCAAGCGGTGTCCGATGCGTTGGTCGCACAGGACTCGCCAACGAAGGCCTCCAACACCGAGTTGCTGGTCACGACTGCGGTCGCGATATCGAAGGCAACATTCAAGAAGCCTTCCATGTGGTTAGCGCTCGTGCTTTGATCCATGCCCACGAAGTTGCCTGCAGCGTAATCGTCTGGGATCGCAGCAATGGCACCACTCAGGCTATCGAAGATATCGTCCGCAATCGGACCGCTGAGTCGTCGACGAAGAAGGTCACGAATCGTGTTCGTGTACTGCAACTTCGAAAGACGCTGCAGGGT
>JASDVE010000112.1:0-6557 GCA_041891195.1 Myxococcota bacterium
GTGAGTATCCGGTCGACGATGTCGAAACGGGATGCCACAAAACCGAGCGCCGCCGCAAGTAACCAACACAGGCCGGCACCAATCCATTCGTTTCCAGTCACGTCTGCGAGCAGGCCCGGGACGTCGAAAATGAAAGCGGTCAGCATTACGAACGCGAACGCCAAAATCGGCACATGCCCAACGGTGGATGAACGCCGCACGAGGAGCGGAACGATCTCTCCTGACGTCGTGTTTTCGGCTTTAGCAATTGCGACTTCGATGCGGTCGTACCCGTCGGCGCCAAGGGCCTGCTTGGCCCAGCTCGGCAGCGTATTCATCACCATCCTCCTGAGGCGCCGCCGCCACTAAAGCCGCCACCCCCGCCGCCGAAGCCACCGCCCAAACCCCCGCCGCCGCCGAACCCGCGGCTCGCCCCGAGTGCGCCCGCGCCCCAGAGGTACGCTCCGCGTCGGCCAATGCCGCCTCGGTATCCAAAGCGCCCCATGCGGGACATCACGGTGATCGCGCCAAAAAGTAAAAACAGGAAAGCCGAAGCGGGGCTCGTTTGTCTGCGCTGGCCGCGACTTCCGCGCTGCGTGCCACCGCCTTCAAGCATCGCGGTCAAGTTCACTTCCGGGTTTGTCCTCTGCGCGATTTGGTAGACGCCAACAACGACTCCCGCATCGACGTCTCCCGTCCGAAACAGCGGTGTCATCGTTTCGTCGATGATTCGCTTGGAGTACGCATCCGTGAGGTCGCCTTCGCGGCCTTGTCCAACTTCAATGCGAATCTTGCGCTCGTCTCGGGCGATCATGAGCAGGACGCCGTCGTCTTCGTTCTTGCCGCCGAGCTTCCAGTCGTCGGTGACTTGAATCGAAGCTTGTTCGATCGTCATGCCTTCAAGGCTCTTGACCGTCAGTACGACGAGTTGCGTCCCGCCCTGGACTTTCAGTGCGCGCAGCGCGCGGTCGAGCCGCGCTTCGGTAGAGGCCGAAAGCATGCCGGCATGATCGACGACCGGGCCGGATAGCCTTGGCGCTGCGAACTCGGCCCAGGCCGGTGCTGCGAGCAGCAAGGCACTTAGTGTTGCCAATAGAAACCCGAGCCAAGGTCGCGAGCTGAAGCTCGCCGAGAGGCGCATCTAGAATGCGACCTCGGGTGCTTTTTCGGCCTGCTTCTGTTCGGCGGCATCCAGCGACCATTGGGGTCGCTTCTCATGGTGATAGAAAAAACTGTTGGTGAGACTCGTGGGCGGCACTGTGATCAGATCGTTGAACTGGCGGATGGCTTCGATGTGGCGCTGCCGCGCCACCGTGATTCGATTTTCCGTTCCCTCGAGCTGCGCCTGCAATTCACGAAAATTTCGATCGGCTTTGAGGTCCGGGTAACGCTCGGAGACCACCATCAAACGACCGAGTGCTTGAGAGAGCCCGCCTTGCGCAGCCTGGAACTGTTGGATCTGCTCGGCACTCGCATTCGACGGGTCGATCGTCATGCTCGTCGCTTTGGCGCGCGCCTCGGTGACACCGGTGAGCGTCTCCTGTTCGTGTGACGCATAGCCCTTCACGGTACTGACGAGATTCGGGATCAGGTCTGCCCTGCGCTTATATTGATTCGTGACTTCGGCTGTCGAAGCATCCAGTGCATTGAGGCTTTGAGGAATCGACTGCATCCCGCAACCACCGAGTACCAGTGCAGACACGGCGATGCTCAAGGCTGCAGTCAGCGAGGGGGTAGGGCGGGAGAAATGACGAAGCGAATTGCGCATGAAGATCCTCCTATGGCTCCGGCGTAAAACTTCGCCGGGTCATCTCGTTGCGTTCGGCGCAACGTTAGCAAGCCCATTGAAAAACCTTCGGCCGAACGAGTTCGGTCAGGGGGCAGCTGGCGAAATAAATGAAACGACGGCCGAGCACAAGTGCAGCGGCCATCGTTTGGAAGTACACGGACGTTCCTGGATTGAGTTGGGTCGGCTCGTTCTAGCAGCCTGCTAGTTGAACGCCTCAAAGTTCGAGAGGTTGTTGCTCCCTTCGATCCCGCCATCGGGGACTTCCCTGTTTTCGTGACCCGCTTCCGAGTCGCCACCCCAAAACTGCACAACGCGTACCAGGTGATAGAAGGCTGTAAGTGCTTGCCAGCCGACAATGGCGTAGAAGGCTTCGTGTCCGAGGCCGACCATGAGTGCCACGACGAACACAGCGAGGTTGATGTTGCGTCGCGAGGTGAATGTTCGAAGTTTGACGTCGATCGGACGGAAGTCTTGGATAGATCGCCCCGTGCAGATCTTGAACAGGCGTTCGAGGATGCGATCGAGAACATAGATCCCCATCATCCAAACGGATGCTTGGAAAACGCCCGAATAGGGGTCGCCGCCGCTCAGTCCCCAGGCCCAACCGAAATACCAGATGGGTGGGTGTATATAGTCGGTGCCGTGATCAAGAAAATCACCTTGGGGTGTCGATGTGTAGGTGAGACGTGCGAGCTTGCCGTCTACGGAGTCGAGCACGCTCATGATGAACGCCAACGTCATGCCGGGGACCCACGCACCGGCCGCGAACAGCGGCACTGCGGAAAACGTCGCGATGATCCCGATGATTGTCACGACGTTGGGATGGACTCGCCACCGGGCGAGAGGGTTGACCATGCGCCAGACCAACGGTGGATAGACGTGGCTGGTCATGAAGTCGGTCGCGCCCTTGTAGTTCGAGTCGAACAAGAAGCGTGCGATACGGTCGCGAACCTCTTCATTGGTAACTTTGAACAGGTAAGGGGCGTTGTAGCGTCGAAGCTTGGCGATGTAATCCTTAAACTCCGTAACGTCGACTTCCTGTGCGGCCCCTGCCTGGAGCATGGAGTCAGCGAGGGCTGCGAGATCGCCCGCAGACTCGTCGAAGTCGGGCACATCGCCTCGAATCCGAACTGTCGCGCATCGTTCGTCGCCTTCGCCGGACAAAAAGACACGGTTGTCTTGGCGCGTGGCAAGGTGAATCACCAGTCGGCCATCAATTTCGGTATCGGCCGAAAGGCAGATCACCGGTTCGCCTTTGGAGTCTTCGACGGCGGATTTGAGTCGCTCACCGAGGGGCTTCGCACTCCTCGACCAGCGCAGCGAAATGTGGCTCCCCAAAGTAATGCCAATGTCTGGGGTCGGTGCCCCTTCACGTAATTCGACGCGAATCTCACTCGCACGGTCGGGCACGGCGGCTCGCTTGAGCTCGGTTGCGAGATGCGGGGCAAGCTCCGAGATCTGGCCAATGGTGGCTTCCACCATCGCGTTCTGATCGCAGATGCGTTTCACGATGCGGATATGGCGTTCGAGCAGCGACAGTCCAAACAGTTCAGGGCTTTCGTGTTCTTGTGTCGCGTCAATCCAGAAAAGCATTTCCAACTCCCTACCCAACCGCGCAAGCGGCCGGGGGTCTATGCTTCATTTTCGGCGCCGAAACCTGTGTTTCGGCATGTCTCGTGCGGCGGGTCGGGCCCTTGCCCCACAGTTTTACTCGAAGAGACCCCTGTTTGTCATGATGGCCAGGGCCGCCGCGCAGGGTTTTCCAAGATAATGTCACCGGGGAGAGCGACGCTGCTAGACGATCGACAATGCTTTGCCCGTCGTCAAGTTACCCAAACGATGTCAGTCGGGTAAAACTCCTGTTTCATCGTGCTGTTTCGTGCCGATCGAAGCTGCTGCTGGGGTGTGTCACCGACTTTTCGCAACAATATCAATCGCGCCATCCAACACAGAGTCAGTTTCACCGACGACGAAGACCCCGAGGTGATCGATCGGGCCCACTGAGTTCGAAAGGTTTATTTAATTTTGGAACCGCGGGGCTCGGGGACGCTTGAAGATTAATTCTGCTCATTCTTTCGGCGCGGCTAGGGAAGCGTTGTCGATCCAGAAGTCATCGATCAGCGACGAATAGTCCCACGGCACCTGCGAGCCGCCCGTGGACGTCATGACCTCGTCGCGAACTCTCACGAGTAGCGTTCGAATGTCTTGATTTTTCAGATCAATATGGTTCAGGATGGCTTTGCTAAAGGGGCTGTGCTCGGCGGTTCCATCAAACGCCACGTGCCCGGGCGCGGTCGAAAACGCCACATACGTGCCGTCGCCCGCCGGAACCTCGGCAAGGCCCAGGCCAATCTGGAGGTATTCCGTCTGTCTACTGCGAGACGTGCGGTGGAATACGATCGCAAGTGGATTGTCGCGGCTGGCGTCCAGCAGGACGGCTATTTGCCCCGGCGCGGTGGCGAGCCGAGCGATCGTGTCGTTGATCGAGACTAGGTCGCGTTCGACAGTGGCCGACTGCGGCTCGAATTCGACCGGCATCAAGTAGTTCTCACCGTTGATCTGCAAACTGTGGCCGGTGTAGAAGAAGATCGCCTGGTCCGCGCGAGCAACCTTCTTTTCGAATGACGCGAGGGCTTCCTGTAGTTTGTCCCGAGGCAAGTCGATCGCGGTGCTCACTGCCCAGCCCTTGACTGCGAGCCGTTCCCCGATCGCACGGGCGTCGTTGGCTGGGTTGATGAGTGGGCTTGTGTGTTCGTACTCGCCGTTGCCAATCACCATTGCGACCCGGGGCGCGGGCGTGGCGCATCCCGAAATCGAAACGGTGATGAAGACGAAAGCCACCAGGAAATTGAATTTGAAGCGCATCAGCTGTCTATCCTTGTCCGTATTCGTTTTGCCATGCCTTGTCTCGGCTTGGGGGGCGGCAATATAGTCAGTCGACTTTGGGAGCGCTGGACCCAACCGCTCTTCTAGACTGGTTCTCTCGTAATGTGTCCGCGGCTAAACCGCTTTTGGAGGACCGCGCGGCGTGTTCCATCAACCAAACCCTGAAACCACCGAAATAATCTCGCGGCTTGACGAGACTCCAGAGGGTCGGCGCGTCCGAGATGTAGCCGCCGCATTGCGCGAATTGGGTGGACGGGCGGTGTTGGTTGGAGGAGCCGTTCGTGACGGCTTGCTTGGTCTCCCGGTCAAGGATCTAGACGTCGAAGTCTTTGGGATCGACTTGAGCACGCTGCGCAGTGTGCTCAATGATTACGGCAAAGTTTCATCCGTCGGGCAGTCCTTTGGCGTCTTGATGATCCATGGGCTCGACGTCGATTTTTCGTTGCCGCGCCGGGACAGTAAAGTTGCCGAGGGACATCGTGGGTTCGACATCGAATTTGATCCCTCGTTATCGTTCGAAGCGGCAGCACGCCGCCGGGACCTCACCGTCAACGCGATGGGAATCGACCTTGAAAGCCTCGAGTTCTTGGATCCATTTGGCGGTCGTGAAGATCTAGCGTCCGGACGCTTACAAGCGACCGATCCGTCGACCTTCGGTGAAGATCCACTGCGTGGTTTGCGGGTTGCGCAAATGGCCGGTCGCTTTTGCATGCGGGTTGATCCGGCGCTGAACGAATTGTGCGCGGGCCTCGATCTCTCTGAACTGCCCGGTGAACGTGTGCACGAAGAGTTTCGCAAGCTTCTGCTCAAGGGGCGCGAACCGTCACGCGGGTTTGCGTTTTTAAAAGAAAGCAGGTTGCTGCGCTTCTTTCCCGAACTCGCTGCCTTAGTCGACGTGCCTCAAGACGCGGTGTGGCACCCCGAAGGCGACGTATGGGTGCATACTTTGTTGTGCCTCGATGCAGCAGTCGCAATGCGCGACGGCGTGGGAGCGGACGCGGAAGCCTTGATGTTCGGTGTGCTTTGTCACGACTTTGGGAAACCTGTGACGACCGAAACCATCGACGGCCGCATCCGCTCGCTTGGACACGACCAAGCGGGAAGCCTGCTCACCCGGAGCTTTCTCGAAAACATGCGAGCATCCACCGCGTTGATCGAGCGAACCACCGCCTTGGTGGAACAACATCTCGCGCCCGCGTTACTCACCGAACAGGGAGCGAAACCAAAGGCCTATCGTCGTCTTGCGCGCAAACTTTCGTCGGCGGGTGTCACGATGCAATTGCTCGAGCGGGTCGCACGCGCGGATCACTTCGGGCGAACGACTGAAGATGCGGTCGCGCTTCAATTTCCTGCCGGCGATCAATTTCTCGAGCAGGCCGATGCGCTCGAAATTTCGACCGAAGGTCCAAGCGACGTTGTGCAGGGGCGGCATTTGATCGCTCGTGGCCACGAACCGTCGCCTCGGTTTGGCGAGATTCTCGACCGGTGCCGCGAAGTTCAGGACGAAACGGGCTTGCGTGATCCCGACGCGATTTTGGCGATCATCGACCCGAGATAGTTCGCGTCAGCCAAGGCCGCGACGCGTGATTCGATCGTGACGTCGTTGTGTTTGTCTATCCTCAGGGGGCGGGCATGCCAGCGGCAAGAAATTTCCCGAGCGCACGAGGCTCTCACACCGGGCGCCCCAGCATGGCCCTGTTCGATCTGCTGGGTCGACGCTGGACCCTGCGCATTCTCTGGGAACTCCGTGAGGTTTCATTGACTTTCAGAGAGTTGCGCACGCACTGCGACGAGATGTCGCCCAGCGTGCTGAACAAGCGTCTGGCCGAGCTATGTGGAGCTGGCATCGTGTCGGGAGAGCGCGGCGTGGGGTATCAGCTCACCAAAAGCGGCGAGGATTTTC
>JASDVE010000113.1:0-6522 GCA_041891195.1 Myxococcota bacterium
ACAAAGACTGCTTCATGATGTAGTTGATGCGCATCTGGATCTGCGTCGTGACTGGGCGTTGATAGTCTGTGATCTCGATTGCGTCGCGCACCCGGTTTTCGAAGTGCGAGAGGAGGTGGGACTCGACCGCGCGAATCGTAAACGTATATAGAAGGATAAGGCCGGCGATGACGACTAACGTGGAGCGGAACGAATAAATCCGATTGACGAGGCTCTGTGGCTCGCCGTCCTGCGTCTCAACTGAGAGCACAGAATCGGTGCTGGGGCTTGGGGGACCCTCGGTGTCATGGCGGGTTGTCATGGGTTGAGTCAAAAGGTATCGCGCCCGGGGTTGAAAGCGACCGTAAAGTTCGGCAAGAACGGCCCTAAGAACCTAATTTGGCGTCCGTTTTGTGGAGATCCATCGACAAGACTGGATGTCTGGCTCTGTGCTCGGTCAGACACCGCCAAGGGCCACATCGTTGCATCAGACCCGTTTAAAACGGCCGTCGAACATTGCACATCCAATGCGCAGGCATCTGCAACTTGGCTGCTATGGTCGCGCGCTATGAGAGTAGTCGACCTCGACCGAGACATGAGCGACGTGATCCCGACCAGCATGAGCCGGGACAGTGAGTATTTGTTCGAGCGCATGACGCTCGAAACAATTGACGCAGCATTGCCGGGACCTGGCCAACGCATCCTTGATGTGGCCAGTGGTGTTGGCCAGGACACTATCGCGATGGCGATGCGTGGAGCCAACGCGCTGGGGGCCGAACCTTCGCAGCGTATGATCGGCATGGCGCGCATGTTTGCCGAAGACAAGAAGATCGAGACGCCAAGCTGGGTTCAGTGTTGGTCTGATCACTTGCCGTTTGCAACGGGTTCCTTCGATGCATCGATTTGCAAAGGTGCGATGGATCATTTCGATCGCCCCGAGCTTGCGATCGCCGAAATGGCACGGGTGACCGCAATCGACGGACGCGTCGTGCTCGCGATCGCAAACTTCGAATCGTTGTCGTGCCGCGTGGGGCGTGCCCTCGACGACTTCCGTCGGGATGTACTTGGCATCCCGGTGATTCGAGATCGTCGGGGCTATGACGCACCGAGCGATCACTTTACCCGCTACGAAGTCAACCTGATTCGCGAGCAGGCCGGGCGACATCTCATCATCGACGAGTTCCGCGGTGTATCGGTCGGTTGGGGCATGCCCGGTTGGGCGGGCTTCCTGCAAAAGCTTCCACAAGGGCTAGCCTTGCGATGCGTTCAAGCTTTTGACGCGCTCGCACGTTTTGCACCTGTGCTTGCCGACGTGATCGTCGTCGTCGGTCGCCCGCGACGCTCTGCCAACACCTCTGCGTAAACTTCTGCGGTTCGCGCAGCGATCTTCTGCCACGAGAAGATCTCATTTACGCGCGCGCGGCCCGTTGCAGCTAGCTCGTAGCGCCGTTCGGGTTGGCTGATGAGATCTTCGATGCCGCGGGCGAGGGCGTCTGCGTCATCGATCGGCACCGTGATGCCTCCCTTCGACTGTTCCATGACTTCGCGCAGCGCGCCGGCCGCGCATGCAACCACGGGCGTTCCACACGCCATCGCCTCAACAGCGGGAAGCCCAAAGCCTTCATAACGCGAAGGCACCGCGACGAGGGCAGCACTCTGGTAGTGCTCGATCAACGTCTCTTGCGGCACCCGGCCCGTCACTTCGAGCCGGTCAATGATCCCGGCGTCGCGTGCCCACTTGAAGACTTCATTATCCGGATGATCGTTGTCGATGAGCGTGAGCGTAATGTGGGGCGACGTCTTGCCGAGCGCTTCGATCAACGTGCGGATCCCCTTGTTGGGGTCCGATGCCCGGCCGATGCAAAGTACCTTGGTTTCGCTCTTGGGTACCGCGTCGCTCGGTGAAAAGAGGTCTGTGTCGATCCCGTTCCAAACGTTCGTGATCTTGCGTCGGGGCACGCCGAAGTCTTGGACGATCTGATCTGCGCTGCATTCAGAAGAAGTCAACACGCGATCAATGCGACGGGCCACGAAGGACTGCATCCCGATCGGGTAGAACTGCATCGATCCAATCGCTTCGGTGATGTTGTTGTCGCGAATGAACGAAGCCCGGCGATCGATGGTGAGCGGATGATGCACCGTTGTCACGACTGGCAAACCCAGCGCGCGCAGTCCGAGCAAGCCGTAGCCGAGACACTGCACGTCGTGAACCAGGTCCCATCGTTGCCCCGCTCGCAAAAGTGCGCTGATGCTCCGAAACGCGCGTACGCTAAACGCGAATGGCTCCGGAAGAAAACCCAAGCGACTCGCTGCGAGTTCGTACATGTTGAGTGGCTTGAACGCCGCAAGCGGGTTCTGTTTGGGCACCATGCCTGGGTAGTCGCGGGTAAACCACTTGGCCCAGTGCTCCTGGTTCTTGATGTGATGCACCCGGTCGGCAAACGGCATGGGGTCGGGGTAGGGGGGGCCGACAAAGACATCGATATCGAAACCGAGGCGTGTCAGTTCCCGAGTCAAGAACCAGAGGTACACGCCTTGACCACCGCAGTTCATGTTGCCGCGGTAAGCAACAAAGCACAGACGCGTGCGCTCGGGCAGCATCGCTACCTTCGTCCGGGTAGGGGCTTTTCGGCGTAGAGGATTAGGCTCTTCGGGCAAACGAAATTGAGCCACTTCTCGAGCTTGGCCATGAGTTTTGAACCGGTCGCTTGAATGAGAAAGAGTCGATAGGCCCGCACCAACGCACTGTCGTCCGCGTTCGGCAAATGCATGATCGAACGCAGCACCCAGTACGGCGTGTGAAGGCCATGGGCAAAACCAACGCCAACGGTGTTAAGGCCGGCCTTCGCGAGGGCCTTTGCCAGCTGCTTTGGATCAAAGATGCGGATATGTCCGCCGGGGCTTTCAAAGTATTCGTCGCCCATGCGGAGGTAGAGGTGTTCACTCGTGGCAGTCGGAATCGTGATCGCGAGCTTGCCGCCGGGCTTCGTTACCCGCGCAAGTTCTTGGGCCGCGTCCTGGTAGCTGTGCACGTGCTCCATTACTTCGGAGCAGATCACGCGGTCGTACGTTTCGTCGGCGAAGGGCAACTGAAAGATATTGCCTTGGGTCATTTCACCGAAGCTGTTGACTGCACCCGCTTCCTTGCGCAGGCGTTTGGATGCGTCGCGCATGGCGTCGAAGTCGAGGTCGAATCCGACGACGCGCGCACCTCGGCCCAACATGCCGAAGCAATGCCGTCCTTCGCCGCAACCAGCGTCAAGGACGAGGGAACCCGGTTGGATCTCAAGCCGCTCGAGATCGACTGTTAGAAGCACGAATGGTGTCCTCGAAGACGTTGACCAAGTTTGCAGCCGCGTCTTCCCAGCGGAAGATGTTTTGGACCCGGCGTCGTGCGGCTTCACCCATTGCTTCTGCCTTGCCGGGTTCTAGTAGGATATCACGAGCGGCTTGCGCCATCGCTTGCGCGTCGCGGGGGGGCACGAGCCTGCCGGTGCGACCGTCGGTGCCGATCACTTCGGGAAGT
This sequence comes from Myxococcota bacterium, assembly GCA_041891195.1. Classification (GTDB taxonomy): domain Bacteria; phylum Myxococcota_A; class UBA9160; order UBA9160; family UBA4427; genus DUBZ01. Next base: position 3,506 of record JASDVE010000113.1, read on the forward strand.
GCGCCGGCGGCGTTTGCGATCACGGGCAGGCCACACGCCATCGCTTCACTGGCCGGAAAGCCAAAGCCTTCGAAGAAGGAAGGTACGATCGCCGCGCGACCACTTGCGTACTGGCGCACGAGTTCGTCGCGCTCGAGCATCTCTTTCACGATGGTGACGCGGTTCTCCAAGCGGTACTTGCGAATCAATCTAGGCACAAGCCCGTTTTCGGGGATGCGACCATCAACGATCTTCAAGTTGATGTGCTCAGGCAAAAGCGACAAAGCTTCGATCATGGTGCCGATGCCCTTCTTGCGGTCTTCGGTGCGACCGACAAAGAGCAGGTCCGAATCCTTTTTCACATCAGCACAAGGGTGAAATATGTCGGTGTCGGTTCCGTTGTAGACCACGGGCACGTTTTTTTCGGGGATCTTGAAGTACCGCTCGATCTCTTTGCGTGAGGCCTCGCTCACCGTCACGATGGTGGCAAGACGCGGCGCCACTTGTTCCTGCATGAAGAGCGGGAAGTAGAGCGTGCGCTTCACTTTCTTGATCAACCGCGGGTCAATCGTGTAGTCGGCTTCCCGGTCGATGTGAAGCGGATGATGAATCACCGACACGACCGGTACGCCCATCGCTTGAATTGCGAGCAGCCCCCAGCTCAAGGTCTGGTTGTCGAAGATGACGTCGAAGTTGTACTTCTCCTGGAACTTCTTCCACTGCATCATCATGCGAAAGCCGAAGGTCTGCATCTCGGGGAACACGCCCATCTTCGAAACGCCAAGTTCCCAAAGGCTCAAAGGACGCAGCAACGAAAACGGTCGCTCCGGGTCGAAGTAGTCGGGGTGTTCGGCTCCAAAGACGTTGTCGTTGTGGATCTTGTGAAGCGGGATACCGGGCTCGAGCTCGGGGTAGGGCGGGCCTGCGAACACGTGCACGTCATGGCCCGCGTTTTTCCATTCTTTGGCGAGATAGGCGGCGTAAATTCCCTGGCCGCCACAGAACATATTCCCGCGATAGGTAAATAGAGCGATGCGCACTTCAGCCCTCCGGCTCTCCGCGCCGCCCGGTTCTTGCCCGGTGCGCGGTGGCAGTTCGGTCCCGACGACTCGGTTTAGTGGGGGTTGGAAGCGGCGGCATCGGCCGCCGGGATCTCTTCGTCCATCTCTGGGACAGGCTCGGCCTCAACTTGGATCGTCGCAATCGTGAACCCGACCCAAGCGGTCAGCCCGAGCACAAACAGTGTGAGGACTGTGACAGGGATGGCGATCGCCATGTAGCTCCCGTTAAGCACCCCAATCACGAACAGCAGCGCGAGAACCCCAGCGCCAATACAAATTGCCCATCCCTGGGTTCGAGAAGCGTCATTCATTTCCAAATTCTCCAGTGCCCAGGCGAGGTTGTCTCTGCGGGGGCTTGTAAATCGATGCGTGATTGTGGTGGTCGTTGTGCTCGTTGAAGTGGCTGATGAGGCCGAAAGCGGTGCTCGAAAGCGCTGCGTGTGTCGAAGTTCGCTGTGGCAGTCAAAATTACGGACGCCCTCAGACTCCGACCCGCGTAAATCTCTAGCACCTGACGGTTTTTTGCCCGCCGGATCCTAGATCGAGGCTGAGTATTCGGGCGAAACCGCGTTCTGTCAACGGGGGGGGATAGAGCGAAGGGCGCAAATTGTGCCGAAATCGTACGGGGATCTCGTTTTGCGTTTCGCTCGGCATGCGATTGCAATTCAGCGGGTCGTCTGAATCGAGGCTAGACGATTGGCCATCGTCCCTCCATCGTCTTTAGCCGCGAGTCCGAGGCCAAGAACAGTGTCAGGCCTTCCCGCTCACACAACGGCCTGCCCGAGCCACGGAACTCGCTGGATCGCCAGGTCTACGAAATGCGATGCAGCGTACATGGCAAGGGCTGTCGGCAGTTCTTTGACGACGCACAGCGCACACGAAGTGCGTCCAACTCATTCCGGCTGTCTGCGCATGATCTCTGCCGCGAGGTCGGTTTGGACGGCCAACAGTGTATCGGGGCATTGCCCACCGCAGCGTTTGCGAAGGCGATCAAGTCTCAACAGGATCTCGCCCGGCTTCTTTGGCTCTTCGAGATCCAAGTAGGAGAAGGCGAGATACTTGTATGCCACATGCAAGTCTCGATTCGTGCGTATTGCCTTGCGAAACTGTCTCGCGGCCTTGTCGTGAAGTTTTAAGCAACGAAACGCCATGCCCTGAAGAAACTGCACGTTGGCATCCCCATTCGCTTGCTTTAAAACTAAGCCGAAGTTCTCTTGCGCCTTCTGGCATTCCCCTGCCCTGAGTAGAACAAGGCCTTCTTGGTACTTGCCCTTGACGTCGCCTTTTGCGTCATGGATGCCAAGGTGGTCTGCCTCGTCGCTGATATTGGGTCCCGGCAAGGCAAACATCTGTGCTTGCGCAACTGGACAACTCAAGAGTGCGACCAGTGCAAGCAAACAACGAACGCTGAGGTTCGACTTTGCGATTTGAGTGGATGAATCCATCTATTTCCTCCCGCTATATATTCGGAGTGCGAGACCGGCTCGTCTCAAGGATTCTACGATGCTGCGTAAGGAGAGCAAGTCGTGCTTGTCATGGAGTCCGCGCAAATCAAATCGATCGATTGAGACTCTGGGCAAACCGTGGCCTCAACATCGCCTGTCTCAGCGAAGGCCGCAGCCAGTGTGTGCAGGGTGTTTGCTTCCAATGCTTCGCATGGTGCGGCGCTCGGACTCCGTTCGGCGCGTTGTTTCGCCGTAGCGGGGTCGAGTGCGCGGTTCGAATGGCCGTTCGGAGCGCATACCGGAATGCATCCGAGTCCCTTGCTCACCCAAGCGAGAGTCGAGGCGATCATGCAAAGCACCTTACTCGCATTCGCCACGCTGTTGCCCTTTGCGGCGTGCTCTCTTGTTACGATGACCTGTTTAACTGGTATATGGGTTGCTGTGCAACGTTGCTCATGAGCCAATTGCCGTTCCGTTTGCTCCTAGGAACGACATGTGTGCTTGCCTACACACATATCAACCTAATTAGTTG
>JASDVE010000114.1:0-6517 GCA_041891195.1 Myxococcota bacterium
GGGGTCGAGGCGGAGATCGGGGTCGAGGCGGAGATCGGGGCCGAGGCGGAGATCGGGGTCGAAGCCGAGATCGGGGTCGAAGCCGAGATGGGCGGCGAAGCGGATAAAGGGTTTAAAGCGGAGGCGAGACCCAAGGCGGAAGAATCGGCGGGCCCCGTGCGCAGCGGATACTGCGCGGCGCGAAGTTGCGCGGGGTTCAACGCGTCGAGCCAGCTTGATTCAGGCGCTTCAGACGGCGTAGGCGAAGTCGACACTGCGGGCGGGCCTGGTGCGCTTGGTCTCGGTGCACTTTGTTTAGACGGCTCGGACGAATCAAAGCTGAGACTCGCCTGCGGACTCGCTTCAGAGTTCTGGGTACGGACGCGGGTAGTCAATTTGGGGACCTCAAGGGGGACCTACCGATCCTTAGCGAAAACAAGACGAAAACGCCCGTCGAGGAAGGCCGTAACAGCCCCTGCGTTGGCCGGCGGCTGCGATACGCTCCGCCGCCCCCGCAGCTACGGCTGCCTAAACTTCAACCGCTGGAGGCAGCCATGCCGCTCTACGTTTATCGAGGTCGCGACTCCGACCAAGGCCTCGAACTCCGCAAATTGCACAGGGACAAGCACATCGCCCAGCTTTCCCTCCTGGACCAAGCCGGACGCGTTCAGTTCGCAGGCCCGCTTCTCGACGCAGATCAAAACCCGTGTGGGAGTTTAATCGTCTTCGAAGCCGATACGCTGGAAGCCGCCCGTGCCGTTGCGGAAGCCGATCCGTACCTGACCCACGGAATCTTTTCCGACGTCGAGGTCTTCGAGACGAAGAAGGTCTTCCCGGGCTGAGCGGCGCGGTGTCTCCTGCCCTCGCGCAGACTGCTAGACGGGGCGGACGATGATCAGGATGACGATTCCGACCATCAGCAGCGTCGGGACCTCGTTCACGATCCGGTAAAAGCGCTGGGGTCGCGTGTTTCGGTCCTCTTCAAACTCGCGTCGCCAGCGCAGCATCATGAGGTGCACGCCCAACAGCGCAAATACAAACAAGAGTTTGATGTGCATAAAGCTTCCGGCGCGCATTAAACCCGGGTTGATCGCCAGCATCGAGAACCCGGCGATGAAACTCACGATCATCGCCGGCGTCATGATCGCGTTGGCGAGCCTTCGCTCCATCAGTTTAAAGGTCTCGCTCTGGGTCGAGCCCAGTTCGGCGATCGCGTGATAGACGAACAAGCGCGGCAAGTAGAGCAGCCCCGCCATCCATGAGATCACGGCGATGACATGAATGGCCTTGATCCAAAGGTAGTAGGCCCCAAATGAGCTGGCCGCGCTTTCCATCGATTCGTCTTCTCCATCGGGTGCAATCCGCGCCGGGCGTCCTCCCGCGGGATCGTGCTCGAGTCTAGCCGGAATCAGAGCTTCGCGTGTCGCGAACACTGGTGATGCGAACAGAAGCCTCTAAAATAGCCGCTCACCCACAGTCCAGATTATTCCTCGGTTCTCCCAGCCGAGACGCATGGGAGTCAGAATGCTCCATTTGCGCGGTGCCCCCGCTCTTTCTAAAGCGCGTTTAAGTGCTCTCGAAGAGAAAATCCGCTCTCACCAATTCCAAGCCGGCCGCGATGCCACCGAAGCAGGCGACGCCGTCACGATGGCCACCGAATTCGTTCACTTCGTTGACGAAAGCCAACCGCTAAGCGAAAAAGAACGCCACATTCTCGAACGCTTGCTCGAGTACGGACCCAAGCGCGACGAGAACGATGCAACCGAGACGACCCGCGAAACCGGTCAGCTGTTGTTGATCGCACCTCGCGTCGGAACGATTTCACCGTGGTCGTCGAAGGCCACCGAGATCGCACATATCTGCGGGCTCACCAAAATACGGCGACTCGAACGCGGCATCGCGTACTGGATCGCCGGCGACGTGGTCGACGCCGCAAAGGAAGTCGCGCCCTTCTTGCACGATCGCATGACCCAGACGGTCTTTGGTCGCTTCGACGAAGCAGACGCACTTTTCGGTCGCGCTGAACCCGCGCCCTTCCGCACTGTGGACGTGCTCGTGGGTGGGCACGATGCGTTGTCCCGCGCCGACCGGGAACTCGGCCTCGCCCTCGCAGAAGATGAAATCGACTACCTCGTTGAAAATTTTCGCGCGATCGGTCGCGACCCGAGCGACATCGAACTGATGATGTTCGCCCAGGCAAACTCGGAACACTGCCGACATAAAATTTTCAATGCCGACTACAGCCTGGACGGCCAAGCCCAGGACAAGTCGCTCTTCGCAATGATCCGCAACACCCACGCGATCTCACCCGACGGGGTCTTGTCCGCCTATTCCGACAACTGCGCGGTCGTGTCCGGCAGCGAAGGCGGCCGTTTCTTCCCGGACCCGGGAAGTCATGTCTACTCGACTCACGAAGAACCGATCTTGATCTTGATGAAGGTCGAAACGCACAACCACCCGACTGCAATTTCGCCCTTTCCCGGAGCTGCCACTGGATCTGGTGGCGAAATTCGCGACGAAGGCGCAACCGGGCGCGGCGCAAAACCGAAGGCGGGACTTACCGGCTATTCGGTTTCGAATTTGAAGTTGCCCGGCGCCACCGAGCCGTGGGAAACCGACTTCGGCAAACCAGACCGCATCGTTTCTGCCCTCGACATCATGCTCGAAGGGCCCATCGGAGGCGCCGCGTTCAACAACGAATTCGGCCGGCCCAATATCTGCGGCTACTTCCGCACGTTTGAACAACAAGTTCAAGGCGCGGAAGGCCCCGAAGTGCGCGGCTACCACAAGCCCATCATGCTCGCGGGCGGCATGGGGAATATTCGCGCGGGGCATGTCGACAAGCTGCCCATTCCGGCGGGCACTCAAATCGTTGTCCTCGGTGGGCCGGCGATGTTGATCGGCCTTGGCGGTGGCGCGGCTTCGTCGATGGCGTCGGGGTCGAGTCACGAAGACCTCGACTTCGCCTCGGTGCAGCGCGAGAACCCTGAGATGGAGCGACGCTGCCAGGAAGTGATCGACCGCTGCTGGGCGCTCGGAGACGACAATCCGGTGCTTTCTATTCACGACGTCGGTGCCGGCGGCCTCTCCAACGCGCTACCCGAACTCGTTTACGACGGCGGCAGTGGTGCGCACTTCGAGCTGCGCAAAGTACCCAATGCCGAACCCGGCATGAGCCCTCTCGAGCTTTGGTGCAACGAAAGCCAAGAACGCTACGTGCTCGCGATCGACGCCGATCGCATTGCCGGCTTCGAAGCGATCTGCGCCCGTGAGCGCTGCCCCTACGCCGTTGTTGGTGAAGCCACCGCTGCCGCAGACCTGCGCGTCACGGATTCCCACTTCGACAATACGCCGATCGACATTCCTCTTTCTGTTTTGCTCGGTAAGCCACCACGCATGCAGCGCGATGCGCATCGTGTCGCCATTGAGAAAGCGCCGCTTGCACTCGACAGCATCGACATGCAAGAAGCCGCCCATCGCGTGCTGCGCTTGCCGACGGTTGGCGATAAGACATTCCTCGTAACCATCGGCGACCGCACGGTGACGGGCTTGATCTGTCGAGATCAAATGGTCGGTCGCTACCAAGTGCCGGTAGCCGACGCCGGAGTTACTGCGAGCAGTTTTAACTCATTTTCGGGCGAGGCAATGGCGATCGGCGAGAGGACCCCGGTGGCTCTTCTCAATGCGGCCGCGTCAGCCCGCATGGCGGTTGGCGAAGCCATCACCAACATCGCTTCGGCCGCAATCGAAAAAATTGGAAACATCAAACTGTCGGCAAACTGGATGGCCCCCGCCGGCCACCCCGGCGAAGACGCCAACCTCTACGACGCCGTTTACGCGGTCGGGATGGAACTCTGCCCCGCGCTCGGCATTGCGATCCCGGTCGGCAAAGACTCCATGTCGATGAAGAGCGTTTGGGACCAGGCCGGGGCGAAACGAAGTGTCACGTCGCCGCTCAGCTTGATCATTAGTGCTTTCGCGAGTGTGAGTGACATCCGTAAGTCATTGACGCCAGAACTGCAGGCCGTGGACGAACCGACAGTCTTGGTTTTGATCGACTTGGGGGCCGGCAAGAACCGACTCGGGGCTTCGTCACTCGCCCAAGTCTACGAACAGATCGGAACAGACGCACCGGACGTCGACGACCCGGCAACGTTGCGCGCATTCTTTCAAGCCATTCAAACCCTCAACGCAGACGACAAGCTTCTCGCTTATCACGACCGCTCTGATGGTGGGTTGCTGGCGACCCTATGCGAGATGGCCTTCGCCGGAGGCACTGGCATTTCGATTGACGTCGGACCGCTGTCCGCGACCGACGCGACTGCGGCACTCTTCAGCGAAGAACTCGGTGCCGTCGTCCAGATCAAATCCGCAGATCAAGGCACCGTGTTCGCCACGCTTGAACAGTTCGGGCTGGCGACACAAAGCCACGTCGTCGGTGGTTTACGAGACGACGACACGATCCACATCGTGTCTGGGAGCGAGGTGCTCTTGTCCGAGTCGCGCTTCGCACTTCGCGATCAGTGGTCGTCGACGACACGTGAAATGCAGAGACTGCGCGACGACTCGACTTCGGCCGAAGAAGAACACGCGCTTCGCATCGACCCTCAGAACCCGGGTCTACGCCCGGTTGTTCCCTTCGATGCAAACGAAGACATTGCGGCGCCGTTTATTGCGAGATCGGCGCGCCCTCGGCTTGCGGTACTTCGCGAGCAAGGCGTCAACGGACAAATCGAAATGGCGGCGGCCTTTGATCGCGCGGGCTTCGAGTGCGTCGACGTCCATATGAGCGATATCCAGAGCGGTGATACCACTCTCGATGACTTCCGGGGCCTCGTCGCCTGCGGAGGGTTCTCGTATGGCGACGTACTGGGGGCCGGCGAAGGTTGGGCGAAGTCGATCTTGTTCAACGACCGCGCCCGGGACCAGCTCGCGCGTTACTTCGAACGCCCAGACACGTTTTCCCTCGGTGTGTGTAACGGGTGCCAGGCGCTTTCGAATTTGCGCGACCTCATTCCCGGCGCGTCCAGCTGGCCGCGCTTCGTCCGCAACCGTTCAGAGCAGTTCGAGTCCCGGCTCGCGATGGTGGAGATCGAAGCAAGCCCGTCGATCCTGCTCCGCGACATGGTGGGCGCCCGCCTTCCGATCGCCGTCGCACACGGTGAGGGACGCGCTGAAGTCGAAACCCAGCAGAGCGCGGAGCTCGAAGCGGCCAACCTCGTAGCGGGCCGCTTTGTGGATGCCGCGGGCAACCGGGCCACAAACTATCCGGAAAACCCGAATGGCTCTCCCGAAGGTATCACCGCGCTCACGACCCAGGACGGGCGCGTGACGATCATGATGCCTCACCCCGAGCGCGTATTTCGCACGGTGCAGTACTCTTGGCACCCGCAGAGCTGGCAAGACGACGCGCCTTGGATGCGGTTGTTCCGGAACGCGCGAGTGTGGGTTGGGTAGACGTGTTCAGTAAACGGCTCAGGTGCGCGACTTAGGCAGGCGCGCTTGATCGGCACGACAGCATCATCACAAAAACCAGAACCACACTGGAACAACACCAGAAGAACACCAGAGCAACACCAGAAGAACACCCAAAAACGCCCAAGCAAACTTCTTCATCAACAAATGCCTCGAGGCTCCAATGGACGAACTCCCTCTCACTTCTTTGACCGCCGTGTCGCCGATCGACGGCCGCTATGCGAGCAAGGTTTCGAGCCTGCGCCATGTGTTCAGCGAATACGGATTGATCCGACTCCGGGTTCAAGTCGAAGTCGAATGGCTGAAGTCGTTGGCCGGTCACCCCCATATCACTGAAGTGCCGACGCTTTCGAACGAAGCCCTCGCAACCCTCGATGGGATCGCGAACGATTTTAACGTGGCGGATGCGACCCGAGTGAAAGAGATCGAAAGCACGACGAACCATGATGTCAAAGCGGTCGAGTACTTCTTGAAGGAGCAAGTTGAGTCGTCCGCAGAGTTGAACGCCATTAGCGAGTTCATTCACTTTGCGCTCACCAGCGAAGACGTCAACAACCTCGCCCATGGCTTGATGCTCACGGAAGCCCGGGAACAAGCGCTGCTGCCCGAGATGGATTCGGTCATTTCCATCATTCGCGAGCTCGCGATCGAACATGCCGAAGCGCCGATGCTTTCGCGCACCCACGGTCAACCGGCGTCGCCTACAACCCTGGGCAAAGAGATGGCCAACTTTTCAACTCGACTTGAGCGACAACGACAACAGGTCGCGAATGTGGCGTTGATGGGCAAGTCGAATGGCGCAGTTGGCAACTACAACGCACATCTCGCCGCGTATCCCGACGTCGACTGGGCGAGTCATTCGCAGCAGTTCGTCGAAGGGCTCGGGCTTTCGTGGAACAGCTGCACGGCCCAGATCGAACCCCATGACTACATCGCGGAAATCTACGGCGCGATCTGTCGTTTCAACACGATCTTGATCGACTTTGACCGGGATCTCTGGGGCTACATCTCGATCGGCTACTTCAAGCAGCGCAAGATCGCGGGCGAAGTGGGTTCTTCGACC
>JASDVE010000115.1:0-6513 GCA_041891195.1 Myxococcota bacterium
GCTACGACCAGCCGACGCGCAAAGGCTATCCGCTGCTCATCGAGGAAGGCAAACGAATGCGAACACTGGGATTTCCTTTCGATGATCTTACGATGGTATTCAAGGACGTCGCCGAACCGCTCTACATCGACGGATGCTGTCACGTCAACGCGCGCGGCAATGAATTGATGATCCGCGAGATGGCCCGAATCATTCACGAACGGTTCGAACAAGGCCAGCCGTGTCCAGCCTTTGATTGATATGATTGCGCGGTCGGCGGGCTACGTGCGAGAGTGGTTGCGTGAAGAGACGACTTTTGGAGGACACGCGCATGGGTGACCGAGCGAAGCGATGCACGAATGACTAGCGACTCCTCGAACACGCGACAGGGCGGGCTTTCGAATCGCGAAGCACTTGTCGCCGTGCTGGTGGCGCTGTGTGTTGGTGCAGTCGCGACCCTCGCGCTCCGGCCCGCGACCGGCGTCGTTCGAGCAAAAGGTGTCGATCACGTCGCCGCTCCAGTGCACTGGAAGTTGCCCGTGGCATTCGGAACCCAGCTCCCCGCGCTCGGCGACAATGCGCTCTACCTGGCCGAACGCGTGCTTGCGACTAGCAACGGTGAGATGCACCTCGAAGTGTTCGAGCCCGGCGCCGTCGTCCCGGCCTTCAGCATCGTTGAGGCCGTGAAAGAGAGAAAAATTGACGTCGGCTATACCTGGCTCGGTTATGACCTCGGAACCATTCCGTCGTCGGTGCTGTTCGGCGCGGTGCCTTTCGGAATGGAGCCTTGGGAATATGCCGCTTGGTGGTTTCACGGCGGCGGCCAGGGGCTTGCCGAAGAGATCTATGGCGCTCTGAATGTCCATCCCATCTTTTGTGGTGTCATTGGTCCGGAGTCTGCCGGGTGGTTTCGAAACGAAATCAAAGATCTTGAAGATATCCGTGGCTTGAAAATTCGCTTTGCCGGGCTCGGTGGGATGGTGATGCAAGAGTTAGGGGCCTCGGTCACGATGCTCCCGGGTGGCGAGATCTTTCAAGCCCTCGAAAAGGGTGCGATCGACGCGACCGAGTTTTCGATGCCGGCCATCGACGAGCGCTTGGGGTTCAATCGCGTGGTTTCGTACAACTACTTTCCCGGCTGGCACCAACCTTTTACTGGGTTTCATCTGGTTGTGAATATGTCGAGTTGGGAGTCGCTTGCGTCTAGCCAACAGGCGATCCTCGAAACCAGCTGCACCGCCGCCGTTGTGAAAAGTCTCGCTAAGGGCGAAGCACTCCAAGGTGAAACGCTCATGGGTTTTCAGGAGCTCGGCGTGAAGACGAGGAGTCTGCCTGAACCCATCTTGAGAGAGCTCGCTGCGGTGACCGCTCGCGTGTTGGCGCGACAAAGCGATGCGGACGCCGACTTCGCGCGGGTGCTTGCGTCCCAGCAAGCGTTTCAAGAAGAATACTCCCACTGGAAGCGCCTGGGCTTCCTGCCGCGGGACTTCTAGCGCGGTGTCCCAGCCGATCCCGCCCAGTTTGCACGAGTTGTTGCCGCACACGCGGGTCTCCGTACGACTCGACCGGCTCGTTCGCCAGATCGGCGATTCGCTTTCGTGGATATGGCTCGCGCTGCTGATCACCATCGTGCTCAACGTCGTCATGCGATACGTGTTGGGCGAAGGGCGGATCGAATTCGAAGAATTGCAGTGGCATTTGTACGCGGTGGGATTCTTGATGGGCGTGTCTTACGCGGTCGAATCCGATGACCATGTTCGCGTGGACTTCGTGCGCTCACGTCTGAGTATGCGGATACAGGCGTGGGTTGAGCTGTATGGCATTTTGTTGCTTCTGTTTCCGTTCATCGCACTCGTCATTTATTACAGCGTTCCTTTCGTGCTTTATTCATGGGACAGTGCCGAAGTGTCGGCTGCACCCGGTGGCTTGCCTTTTCGATGGTTGATTAAGGGCGCGCTGCCCGTCGGATTCACTTTGCTTGGGCTTGCGGCGTTTTCTCGCTTGACCCGCGTGTCGTCGTACTTGTTTTTTGCGCCGCGGTCGATCGCGCGCGAGGACGACTGAGCCTTGCCTCTGAACGACATCCTCGTCATCGCGATGTTCGTGCTCTTCATTGTGCTGATCTTTACCGGCTTTCCGGTGGCGTGGGTGCTTGGGGGGCTGTCCGTCGTATTCGCGGCGGTTGCAGTCATCGTGGAAGCCGACTTCGGCATGCCGGTGGGTGTCAATTGGGCGTATGCGTCGTTGTCTGTCGAACGCGTCTGGGACTTGATGAACAACTGGGTGTTGGTGGCACTCCCCATGTTCATCTACATGGGGTTGATGCTCGACCGGTCTGGCGTCGCAAGTGACTTGATGATCAACTTTGCGCGGTTATTTGGACGTGTCCGCGGTGGGCTTGCGGTCGCCGTCACGGTGATCGGGGTGCTACTCGCGGCATCGACCGGAATCATCGGCGCTTCGGTGGTCCTACTCGCGCTCCTAGGTTTGCCCATCATGTTGCGTGAGGGTTACCAGGCCGAACTGGCCTCGGGCACGGTTGCCGCAGTCGGTACGCTCGGGATCCTGATTCCACCCAGCATCATGCTCGTGATGATGGCGGACCGGCTTGCAATTTCGGTAGGCGATCTCTTTCTAGGTGCGTTGATCCCAGGTGTCATGTTGGGGGTGCTCTACGTCCTCTACATCTTGATCTATGCCCAGCTGCGTCCCTCGGTCGCACCCTTGGGTGAGGATGTCGTGGCCATCGATCGGAAGATTGTGTTGGGCGTGGCGAAGGCCGTCGCCCCTGCGTTGGGCTTGGTTGTCGCGGTGTTGGGCAGCATCTTTTTTGGAATTGCGACGCCCACGGAAGCGTCTGGAGTCGGAGCACTCGGCGCAACACTTCTCGCCTGGGGAAAGGGACGGCTCGACCGCGAAGTCCTACGCGAAGTTGCCCGGAGCACGAGCCGAACTACCGGATATATCTTTGCAATCTTGCTCACGGCGACGGCTTACTCGCTCGTACTTCGGGGGCTGGGTGGTGACACGTTGATCGCAGGTGCGCTGCTCGGGTTGCCGTTCGGACCGTCGGGCATCGTGCTCACGATTTTGTTCTTTACGTTCTTGCTCGGATTCTTTCTCGACTGGATCGAGATCACACTGATCATTCTGCCCTTGGTGTCACCCGTGATCACAGGGCTCGGCTTCGACCTCGTCTGGTTCACGGTGTTATTTGCGGTCTGTTTGCAGACCTCGTTTTTGACTCCGCCGGTTGGCTTCGCGTTGTTTTATCTCAAAGGGGTCGCACCACCCGAGGTGACCCTCGCGACCATTTACCGGGGCGTCTTTCCATTTATTTTGCTGCAGATCTTGGGCCTCATTGTGATCTTTATGTGGCCGGAACTCGCGCTGTGGCTCCCCGGGGTTGCATACGGGCGCTGACCCCTGAATGGCGTTGGGATAGATTCTTTTCATCGCGAGTTCTTCCGCACCCACCACGGTCTTTAGTAAAGGTTTTCTCGAGCATGCGTGCTGTCCGTTGTTGCAATAAGAATATTGAGGTGGTCTCCGTCCCCGAACCGGCGCACGACGGCGTACGGGTCCGAATCCAGTCGGCGGGAATTTGTGGCTCCGACCTGCACTTGCTCAAGATGGGGATACCGCTGCCCAATACCTTCGGGCACGAATTTGCGGGTTTGCTCGACGACGGCAGCGCGGTGGCAGTCGAGCCTCTGCTTCCATGCGGAACCTGCGACCTTTGTGAAGCAGGCCGGTACAACTTGTGTCGACGCGGCACCGCAATGATTATGGGCGTGGGCTGCGATGGTGGCATGACGGACGAAATCTGGGTGCCTGACCGTTGCTTGGTGGCGTTGACCGACGACATACCGGTGAAAAACGCGTGTCTTGTGGAGCCCATTGCAGTTGCGGTCCACGGGATTCGCGACGGAGGCGTCGCGAACGGAGATCGCGTGGCGATCGTGGGCGGAGGGACCATCGGTCTGTGTGCAGCCGCTGCTGCCCAGGACGTCGGTGCGGAAGTCAGTGTCATTGCCCGTCACGAGCACCAGGTGGAGGCCGCGCAAAAGCTTGGAAGCGTTGCCCTCGAAAAGGAATATCCGGTCGTCATCGATTGCGCCGGTACGAGCCAGGCTCTTGAGCAGGCCGTGTCCCTGTGCGCCCCGGGTGCAACCCTGATCCTGCTCGGCAGCTATTGGGAAGGAATGACCGTGCCCGGAATGGCGCTATGTCTAAAGGAAGTGCGCGTCGTCCCGTCGAGCCTTTATTCAGGGGGAGGGCGGGCGAAAGGCGGGCACACCCACGACACGAGTGACTTCGAACGCGCGGCACAGATTCTCGCCCGTCGTCCCGAAATTGCAGACGCGTTGATCACACATCGGCTCTCCCTCGACGAAGCGCCTCGGGCATTTGAAATTGCAGGGGACCGCAAGGCGGGTGCGATCAAGGTCGTGTTCGAGGTTTAGAAACAGTTCGACCCGGCACCACGTCGTGGCCACCGGGTCGAATGTTTTTCAACTTGTACGTGCGGGGCTTGCTAGCCCTTCTTCAACATCTCGTCGATCAGTCGCGTGAATGCGCTGACTGGCTGAGCTCCCGAAAGGAAGCGTCCGTTGATGAAGAACGCGGGCGTTCCCGTCACGTTTAGCGATCGCGCCTGACTCAGATCGCCGTCGATTCGAGCCTTGAGCTCGGCAGACGACAAGTCCTTCCTATACTGCGCAACGTCTAAACCGATCTCACCGGCATATCGCTCGAACGTTGCCGCCGATAGGTCGCGCTGGCTCTTGAAGATCGCGTCATGCATTTCCCAAAACTTGCCTTGCATGAAGGCGGCTTCGGACGCGGCGTGGGCCGCGGGGGCGTTCTTGTGGAAGGACAGCGGCATGTGCTTGAACACGATGCGCACGTCTTCTGGGTATTTCTCCGTCAAACTCTTGAGGGTCGGACCGACCCTCCCGCAGTAAGGTCACTGAAAGTCCGAAAATTCGACGATCGTGATCTTTGCGTCTTTGGGCCCAACGAACGGAGACTTGCCAACTGCGACTTGATAAACTTTGTTCGGATCGGGGCGACCGTCTTTGCGTGCGGGGGCTGCTGCCGCCGCCGCTGCGGGCTTGAAGTCTTTGATACTGGCCACGGCCGTACCAAACTGCTCGCTCGCTCGGTCAAGGGAACTCGAAAGCAAGAAACTACTTCCGACGATCGCGATCCCTAGGATGAAGGCAGAGCCGATCAATGCTCCGCCGGATGAATTTTGCTCCACGTGTACGTCTCCGTCGCTGGCTAGTAGCCGGTTGGTCTTTGAATGAAATCTTGATTGATCTCGAACTCAATGGTCTCGCCGGTCGCACTGAATTCTTTGCGATCACCGAGACATGAGTCGGGTAGAGTTTTCTATATGCAGCTATGGACGTCAAGGTGAACCTGATCCTCCTGTTCGATGAAGATTTCACGCGCATGGCCCCGGATCGGGCGAGCGGGCGTGTGTCGTTGGTCGGTCGGCGCCGTGAGCATGTCTGCTCGATCCATCGGGCGGCAGTAGGAGACGAACTTTGTGTCGGGCTTGCTGGTGGCACGATGGGACACGGCCGTGTCGTCCTGCTTAACGATGACAGCCTGGAACTGGATGTGGAACTCGACACGGATCCACCCGCGGCCTTGCCAGTCCAACTCGTTCTCGCGATGCCCCGTCCTTTGGTTCTCAAACGCGTCCTGATTTCGGCTACCGCGATGGGGGTTAAGAAAATTTTCTTGATCCAATCGAATCGAGTCGAGCGAAGCTTTTGGAATAGCAAGGCGCTGCGTGATGGAGAACGAAACAAGCCGCTGATTCTCGGGCTTGAGCAGGCCAAGGACACGATCGTTCCGGAGCTGGAACTTCGTACGCGCTTCCGTCCCTTTGTCGAAGACGAACTCCCTGCGATCATTAAGGGCACCCGAGCCCTGGTTGCACATCCCGAAACGGACGTCCCATGCCCGCGTGCTTTACAAGAACCGGTGACATTGGTGATGGGACCCGAAGGTGGATTCGTACCTTTCGAGATCGAAAAGCTCGAAGCGATTGGATGTTCAGTTGTTCACCTGGGCGAGCGAATATTGCGGGTAGAGACGGCGCTTCCCGCATTGCTTGCACGTTTGTTTTAGCAAGCCGGTCGGGTCTTTCTGCAGCGCACAGGGCTTTCTCTCAAGAATGGAATTGGCGTTTGCGTCCTATCCACGAAGGCAGCTGTGTGTGATAGGTTGCTCGCCGCGGCAAAGTGTCGGTCGATCACTTGTACGGGTTCTGCATAGCCGCGCCTTCAGATTGCCGAGTTGCCTCAAAGCCCGATGCGTTCTCGTCGCGAAAGTGCTTTGCTTCTCGCAATGGCCGACCCCGATGCGCGACAAACCGCGACTTCCGAAGATCGCCCCTTGCCAAGGGCAGGGCGGAGCCGCCTCAGGTCGATATTGGCATCAGTTGCGTGGGTCTCCGCAATGCTCGCAACCACAGTGGGTTCGGCCAGCGCAGCACGAGATGCACCACTCGTCGTG
>JASDVE010000116.1:0-6512 GCA_041891195.1 Myxococcota bacterium
GAGCCGGCGAGCATCGCTGCCGCGAACAAGCCTGCGTTCTTGGCGCCGCTCTTTCCGCTCCCGCATGTCGCCACGGGAATGCCGCCCGGCATCTGTACGGTCGCCAGGAGAGCGTCTATCCCGTTTAGCGCAGAACTGTCGAGCGGAACGCCCAGCACCGGAAGCGGCGTAATCGCAGCGGTCACGCCCGCGAGATGTGCCGCGAAACCTGCGCCGCAGATAAAGAGCTCGATCCCGGCCGCCTCGGCGCCGGTTACAAATTTGTGATGTCGTTCTGGCGTGCGGTGAGCTGAAATAACCCGCACATCACAGCCTACCCCCATGCCCTTGAGCACTTCGACTGCCGCTTCCATTGACGGCCAGTCGCTCTTGCTGCCCATGAGCACCGCAACCCGGGCCTTCTTGCCACTAGCCTTGCCAGTTTTTTTGGCCGATGCCTTTTTCGCTGGCTTCTGCTTTGCTGCCTTCTTTTTCACCGCCATGTCACCCTCCAGATTTTGCAAAGGCATTTGAATACCTCACCCGCGTGGAGTTCGCAGCGGGGCGGCGCCAACGTCCGGCGCCGGGTACGCTCATTTCGATAAAAACTTAAAAGGCGGCTTCCGTGCCTCAGCTGATCACAGCCCAGACCGCTCTGTGCGGCATCGTCCTCCACCCTGCTGGACACACAAAATCTCCGTTGATGCATAACGCGGCGTTTCGCGAGATGGACATCGACGCTCGCTACGTGGCCTTCGATGTCCCACCCCAAAAGCTCCCGGAGGCGATCGCGGGCGTTCGCGCCCTTGGGCTCAAGCAGCTCGCAGTTTCCGTGCCCCACAAGGTCGAGGTAATGGCGCTTCTCGATGAAGTCGACGCGGGTGCCCAACAGATTGGCGCGGTCAACACGGTGACGTTGCGCGACGGACGCCTGGTCGGGAGCAACACCGACTGGGTAGGGTCGAACCGAGCGCTGGAGCGTGAAACGACACTCGACGGAAAGCGTGCGGTTGTGCTTGGCGCCGGGGGTGCGGCACGGGGCGTTGTGTTCGGCTTGCTCGAACGCGGAGCGACAGTCCACGTGTTGAACCGGACCGTCGAAAAAGCAGAGAGCCTGGTGAAGGATCTCGGGGCTGAGAGCGCCGGCGCGATGGCGGACCTTGCGAGCCTCGATCACGACTTGCTCGTTAACACAACGAGTGTCGGGCTTCGCAGTGATAATTCGCCGGTACCCGCGGAACACCTTCGCCAAGGCACGGTGGTAATGGACGCTGTATACGATCCAGAAGAGACGCGACTCTTACGCGACGCACGAGAGGTCGGCGCAACCGTTGTGCACGGCAAGTGGATGCTGGTCTACCAAGCGGCGGAACAGATTCGCACCTGGACCGGACGCGAAGCGCCAGTCGAGACACTAGAAAGCGCCTTCCGAAGTTAGAAAGCCGGACGGTTCGCGGCGACTCGAGCCATTGATCAAGCCAGCGATCTGGCTTTGGACCCAACGATCGAGCCTGTTACTCGACCTCTATCTAGGCCCTAGGCCGAATAGGACCACTTCTGGCGATTTTCTTCGACCTGCTCAGGGGTCGGCGGATCCACGTCTTCGTGCTCGGGGACTTCGAACTCTTCGCGGCGCTCAGTGATGGCCGCGTTCAACTCGGTATCCTTGGCGAAGACTTCTGGAACCTGTTCGTCTTCGAAGATCGCTTCCCACGGGCATTCGGGCTCACACACGCCACAGTTGATGCACTCTTCCGGGTCGATGTAGAGCTGATTCGGAAACTTCGGGTCGTCACCCTTGAACTGAACAATGCAGTCAACCGGGCAAACTTCCACGCATGCCATGTCAACCTTGTCCCTGCACAAGCTAGTGATTACCCAGGTCATCCGATCCTCTCCTTCCGAATTGAGCGCCGATCAACGTCTTCTTTGTTCGACCGACGTGCGCAGAGCTTCGTAGTTCTCTCATTGCTGGCCGTCGCGCAACGGCCCTCCGCGGCGACGCACAAGCAATAATGATCAATAAGACTATTTGAGCTTAGTCTCTTTGTAGATCACGTGCTTCCGTACAACGGGGTCGTACTTCTTGAACTCAAGCTTGTTGGGCGTGTTGGTCCGGTTCTTCGAAGTCGTATAGAAGTGGCCGGTACCTGCCGTTGACTCGAGCTTGATTTTTTCGCGTTTGCTCTTGGCCATGACTGCTTTCCTTGGTGGTACGCGTTCAACACGAAGTACGCTGAACGCTGATGGAATAATGTGGTTTGACTCACCGCATCTCGACGTTTCCGTTCGGTGTTACGGAACATACGCCAATAGAATGAAGCCCGATTTACGGCGCTGCATCCGGAACCGGCTGACCGCCTCGAGCGAACACGCGAACGCGCTTGCCGTCTTGGCTTTCGATCCGAATTCGCGAAGGCTTGCCATCGGCTGCATTTACAACCATGACGTTCGAAGCCGACACGTAACCTTCTTGTTCAACGATGCCGCCCTGCTGCGCGCCACGTCGTCCGGGCTTCAGGTGATGCTTCTGCATCCTGATCCCTTCAACACGGACGCGACAACTTTCGCGATCCACCGCAATAACTGAACCCTGCTTGCCGCGGTCTGCACCCGCGATGACCTTTACGAGGTCGCCAGTTTTTATCTTTGACATTGCTAAGTAGCCTCCGGAGAGCGGTAGGTATCCCGGAGTCTGAGCCCTTCGTCAAGGCTTTCCCCCCAGGGATGAACATTTTTCAATCAAAGCGAGCCCAAACGCCGAACTTCTCGTTTTTTCAGCGCTTTGGGAGACCTCGCAGTTCGGAAAATGAGTAGGTCAGGGTCGCATTTGCTGGGTTAGTCTTGCCCGCCATGTCGAACTGCCGCACCCGCAAATCGCTGCGAGCCATCCTTCTATACACGTGCATTCTGGCACTCTATTCACCCATGAGCCATGCCGAATCCGTCGTCAATCTCCCCTACCCCGCGCCCGACGCGTTCCGCGTCACGCCCGCGTCCACTTTCGATGAAACTGGCAAGCGCGTTGGAGACGCCTCGATCGAAATCTCTCTGCGCGAAGATGGCCATGTCATGCTCAAAATGCTCAGCGGGTACGACGGAGGCGCACGAATCGTACTCGGCGCCGAACTCGCTCCCGTGACTGTTGCCGAAACTCGCATGCTCCGGGTGCTACACGAAAGTTCACATTCCTTCGATCCAGATGGGAAGCCTCTTGTGAGGCTCGACATCGATCACGTCGAAGGGGAGGCGAGTTGCACGGAACCAGGAGACAAGGCCAGCCGAAGTACGATGCCGATACCCTCTCCAGACCGCGTGGTCAACGTGCCGCTCAACCTGCTCTTTCGGCCGCTTGGGCAAGACGGCCTAAGTACCATAAACACCCAAACATTCTTTTGTTTAGGTGGCGCGCGAGTCATGGGCTTCAACGCCGTCTTGCAAGACAAGCCAGAACCAAACGGCGCCCCCGACGATCATATTCGCGAGATTCGCTACGCACCTGACGGGAAGAGCTTCATCAGCTGGGCCGCGAAGGCGGTCGCCCCAAAGATTTCATTTTGGATGAACACGCAAGACCCCGGAGCTTATGTCGCGCACCGCATGCCTCTCTACTCAAAGGGGCCCATCGTCTACGTCATCGCGGATGGCGTAGACCCGAAGCGCCTAATCGCTCGTTAGTGTACCGGTGTAGCCGCGCCTTGGTTCCGCGCCGATCGACCGACTGCAACCGTGAGTGGCGTGGTGTCCATCACCTGCAAGCTTTCATCGCCCGTGGTGATGAGGAAGCGGCCCATTCGCGCGACACGTTCCCTCGGCTTGATGTCTACGAATTCGACAACATTGCGCAGCTTGGTATCGAGCAAATGGAGTCCGCGACCGTCGATCAAGAACACACGCCTATTCATGCCGACAGCGTCTTCGATCTTGCCGATTTCCTTGCGCTCTAGGCGCGACACGATTTCCGGCTTGCTTGGGTGGGCGAGATCGACGATCACTGCGTCCGCCTTCCCGAGCACAATTGCACTCTCATCGAAGTCGATGACGCGGTCGAGTCCCTTTACGGGGCGTCGTCATAAGCGCTTTGCGCTCTTCGCATTTTGATCCGTCAAAAGCAAACCGCGGCTACTCGCCAGAAGTACTTCGTCACCGCTTCAATTTTTGTCAAAAAAAGCCTTCGCGGCCGCGCGCGTCTCGTCGCTCATCGCCGTCTCGATCATCGACTCCGCTTCGAGTCGCACGACCTCCGCGATTGATTGGTTTTCCGCCGCGTTGAGGTTCTTCTTCATGTTCCGGATTGTCGTTCTCGGAATCGCGGCCAACTGAGTAGTCATGGCGTGGGCCGCTCCTGCGAGCTTTGCCGCGGGCTCAACGAAGTTCACCAACCCCAACGCCAAAGCCTCTTCCGACTTCACCGTACGGCCCAGGTAGTAAAGCTCCCGCGCCTTTGACGCCCCAACAAGTTGGGTCAAGAAATAGCTCCCACCAAAATCACCGGACATCGAAAGCTTTACGAAGGCCGTGATGAAACGAGCGGTGTCACTCGCAATTCGCAGGTCGCAAGCCAGCGCGAGAGACATTCCTGCCCCGGCGGCGGTACCGTTCACAATGGCGACGGTGGGCTTCGGCATTTCGTGTAGGAGGACCGATGCCTGGGCCCACGACTCGAGGCGATCAATCAATGCATCGGTATCGGGGACTTCCGCATCACCGAGACTGCTGATATCACCGCCGGCGCAGAATGCGCGGTCGCCGGTTCCGGTGATTGCGACGCACCGGACTGCAGGATCTGCTGCGAGTTCGCCAAGGATCACCGGCAGTCGATCGAGCATGTCTTCGTCGATCGCATTGTAGGCGTCGGGACGATTGAGGGTGACCGTCGCCACGCCTTCGGTCGTGTCGACGAGGAGAGAATCTAGGAGGGAATCCGAATCAGGCACCGTGGCTCTCCAATGCCCGGGCGCGGTAGACGTCACGTACTTTCCGATGCAGCAACTTGCCCGTTTCCGTACGCGGTAGCGACGTGGCAAACACATACTCGCGCGGTCGCTGCTGGCTACCGAGGCGCTCGAGGCATAATGCCTTGAGTCCTTCACGAATTGGGTCTTGGCTCGCGCTTTGATCATGCGGTTCAACCACCGCAAGCACACGCTCGCCCCACTCTTCGTCAAGCAAGCCCACGACACAGCAATCGCGGACACTCGGATGCTCGAGAAGCACGGATTCGATCTGGGCCGGGTAGACGTTGACGCCGCCCGTAATGATCGTGTCCGCTTTGCGGTCGCGAAGGTAGAGGAAGCCTTCATCGTCGAGATAGCCGATGTCGCCAAGAGTGTAGAGATCGCCACGATAAGCCGAAGCCGTTTTTTCTGGATCATCCTTGTATTCGAATCGGCCGCCATCGTTGGCGAAGTAAACGTCCCCGGCTTCACCGGCGGGAAGAGGTTGCCCTGCTTCATCCAAGATATGAATCACGAGGCCGGGTCGCGGACGGCCGACTGAACCTGGATGGGCGAGCCAGGTGTGCGAATCGATACTGACGCCGCCGCCTTCGGTCCCGCCGTAGAATTCAAACAGCACGGGGCCGAGCCATTCAATCATTCGACGTTTGACATCGGGCGAAACCGGCGCGGCGCCGTGGGTCACAAGCTTGAGCGAACGCGTGTCGTACTTCAAGCGCGTCTCTTCTGGAAGTTGCAGCAAACGAACGAAGTGCGTGGGAACCATGAAGGTCGACGTCACCTGTTGGCTCTCGACGATGCGCAAAAACTCTTCGGGGTCCCACTGCTCCATGATAATCACGTCCGAACCCAGTAGTGCGGCCCCTTCGCTGTACGTGGACGGACCCGCGTGATACAGCGGCGCAACAACGAGATGGATGCCTTCGGTGTCATCGGGCACGAACGCGGTAAGCATCGCCGAACCCATGCGACTCGCTAGACATGGCGGGGGGCCGTCGTCGGGTACGTCTGTCTTGACCCCCTTCGGCTTGCCAGTGGTGCCGGACGTGTAGAGCATCAATGTTCCCGCGAGCGGATTATCGAGGTCATCTCCCGAAAACGTTGCAACTTCATCGAAGGAGCGAAAGCCGGGGATCGTGCCCCCCACGGCGAATCTGGCGTTTGGTGACACGTTCGCAGCAAGCGCTTCTGCTTGTTCCGAAAAGTCAGCGTGAATGACCAATGCGCTTGGCTCGCAATTTCCGATGACGTAAGCAATGTCGTCTGCCGACAAATGCCAGTTTACCGGGGTGAAAGTCCGCCCAGACCATGTTGCACCGCGCAGGCAGTAAACAAACTCGGGGACGTTCGGCAATAGGACAGCCACTGATGCACGTCTTCCAATACCCGCATCGTCAAGCGCGCGAGCAAAGCGGTGCGCCTGACTTTGAATTTCGCTGTTCTCGACACGTACGGACAAAGACTTCCCTCCGGCACCACAATAGCGCTGTCTCGGCTCCCCCCCCCGGCCATCTCAACCAAGAAACCCGATAAGCCAACCCCAATCGGGTTTCAATAAAAAGTCCTCAACAAAGA
>JASDVE010000117.1:0-1684 GCA_041891195.1 Myxococcota bacterium
CGCCACCTGTATTCGACAAATCGGCTTCGCTACCGCGTGCGAGTGCGAAGAAAGCGCGGCGACGATCCGGGCCACTAAAAGCGAGCACGCCTACCGAAGCGACGAGATACATCACGGTGAACCCCGTGCGCACACTCCCGCTCGTAAAGAAAAGTTGTCCCACAAAGAGCGCGGCGAGCCAGAACGCGTGGGTACGCGTCACCTTCAACGTCGAGAGCAAGATCACCGCAAACATCGACTGTGCCGACGTCAAGTACAGCTCCTCGGTTTGTCGCTCGTCGAGAGGGAGGCCGACAAAGGCACCGGAAGAAATCGCAAACGCAATCGGAAGTGCGCCGACCAAGAGAGTCCATTGGTTGACCTTGGACGAAATAAGCGCACCAATCCCGATCGACCCGCGCAAGCGCATGGCGAACATGATGGCGACAATGAACTCGGGTGACTCCGACGCAAGCGGCGCGACCCACTGCACCAACAAGAACTCGTCGATGTCGTAGCGACGGCCCATGGAGACAAGGCTTTCTGCGAAAGGCTCCGCCGACACCCAGATCGCGTACGCGGCAAATACAAAGAGTGCGACCGCCCAAACTCTTCGCCCCAGATCTTCAAATTCCCGATCGATCAGCGCCGCTGGGCCTTCAAGCTCGACTTCCGGCGAATCACCGCCCATCGCCGCGCGTACGTAGCAGCCAAACAGGATCAGCAGAACAGCGGAATCGAACAAGCTGATCTCGCCACCGAGCGGAATCAGGAACGAATAGAGCGTCGCCCAGATCAGAAAGCGAAGTTCGAGGTTCTGTCGCGGGTGGATCTCCATGTACTTCGCACCGCTGTAGTGACAGCCGACCAACACCACGGCGGCCCAGCCAAAGCCGATTAAGATTCGGTTGGCACCGGTCATGTTGGCCGTCGCGTAGGCGGCGTAACTCGGGTCGACGCCTGCCCGCCAAGCGAAGTGCAAGTCGATCGCGTACTCGGGCAACACGCCTACAAGCGCCAACACGAGCAGCGCGAGCGACTGCGGAATATCGCGTTCGGCGATCTCACAAGACCAAGCGAGCATGAACGCGGCGCCGAGAATCGCGAGCCCGGCAAGCGCAGCAACCGCTTCGGCCGGAAGCCCGAGGCCATGAAGTGCTTCAGAAAGCACCCAAGGCAGCGGCAGGGCGAGCCCCAGTACAAACCAGATCAAGTCTCGTCTGCGCGTAAGCGGTTTGGCTTCGGTCATTAGAAGTCTTCGCCGTACTCTTTTTGGTAAGCGGCCTTAAAGCCTTCGGTGTCGAGTTCAAGCCCCTGAGGTCCGGCCACGCGAACCTTGAGCGAACCGATCAGGCTGCCAATGCGGGCGCCCGTTTCGAGCGGGATGTCTTTCGCCAGCGCGTACAGGATCCCCGAGCGATAGGCGTCGCCGCACCCCGTCGGATCCACGACCTCATCCGCTGCGACCCCGGGAACGTCAGTCTGGTCGTTTTCGATGTTGACCGTGGCCGCGCCACTTCCCTTGCGAAGCCTTGAACCTTCACCACCGCGGGTCACGACGATCGCGCCAACGCGAGCGGCAATCTCGTCTTCCGACAGCTCGGTCTTTTCAAGGGTCATCGACCATTCGTAGTCGTTCACAATGTAGACCGACGCGCCGTCGAGCAGCGCCGTCAGTTCTTTGCCATCAAAGATGCCCATGGCT
>JASDVE010000117.1:1694-6510 GCA_041891195.1 Myxococcota bacterium
CCCATGGCTTGACCCGGATCGATCACGCACTTCTTGCCCGCCGCCTTGAGAGCCGCGGCGTAGTCGATCATGCCCTGCTTGCCGTTGGGGGACACGATCCCGACTGAAAAGTCTTCATCCACGCTTGCGAGCGTGGCTTCGTGCGATCGTTCCATTGCGCCGGGGTAGAACGAGTTGATCTGATTGTGATCGAGGTCCGTCGTGATAAAGCACTGGGCGGTATAGACGTCATCGAGGGTCTTGATCCAGTTGCGACGGATCCCGTGGTCGTCCATCCATTGGGCATAGGTCCCGAAATCACTGCCCACTGTGGCGAGCAGGATCGGGTCGATGCCGAGAATCTTGACGTGGTAGGCAATGTTCGCACCCGTGCCGCCGTAACGCTTTTCCAAGCTGGGCACGTAAAACGAAACGTTCACCGAGTCAATTTTTTCGGGCAGGATGTGGTTCTTGAAATGGTCGGGAAAGATCATGATCTGATCGATTGCAATCGATCCTGTGCACAATATCGACATATTTTGGCCTCCGAGCCGAGCAGTCTCGCGACCTCACCCCCAAGCGTCAATGGTGTACAGCCGTCCGGACGTGTAAAATATGCGCGATGAAGATCAGCGAACGCTTCCAAACCGGTAAACCAGTAATTTCTTTCGAGTTCTTTCCTCCCAAAACCGACGCCGGCTTCGCGCCGTTGTTTCGATCGATCGCCGAACTTCAGGCCCTCGAACCGGGCTTCGTTTCGGTGACGATGGGCGCGGGGGGCTCAACGCGAAGCAAGACCGTCGACCTCGTCATCCGCATTCAGCGAGAGACGGGACTCACCGCGATGGCCCACCTGCCCTGCGTGGGTTTCGAGCGAGAGCAAGTCGGCACGATCTTGACCCAGCTGGCCGAGGGCGGCGTCGAAAACGTGCTCGCACTGCGCGGCGATTCGCCCGCCGACGATGCCGACTTTGTGAAGCCACAGAACGGCTTCGGTTTCGCGAACGACCTCATCGACTATACGCGTCAACAAAACCCCGAACTGTGCATCGTCGCGGCCTGCTACCCAGAAACCCATCCCGAAGCGCGCAGTACGCAAGACGACCTCGACCACGCCAAACGCAAGGTCGACGCCGGCGCCGAAGTTTTGATCACACAGCTGTTCTTCGAGAACGAGAGATTCTTTTCATTCATGGACCGCGTCCGCGCGGCCGGTATTACTGTCCCCATCGTTCCGGGCATCATGCCGATCGTGAGTCGCGCGGGCGTGAAGCGCATGACGTCCATGTGTGGGTGCGAGATCCCGCCGGAACTCAACGCACAACTTGAGGCAGTCGGCGACGATGAAGCCGCAACCCAGGAACTCGGCGTTCGCTGGGGCACAATGCAGTGTCGCGAATTGCTCGACAGCGGTGTCCCCGGTCTGCACTTCTACACCCTGAACAAAAGTTCGGCGACGCGCCAGATCTACGAGAACCTCTTCGCAAAGGACTGAGCCGAGTCGTGTCAAAAGATCACACCAAAACCGAGAGCGTACGCCCGCTGCGAATTGCAGTTTTGCTGTCGGGCAGCGGGTCCAGCCTCGAAAACTTGCTCGACCACATCGACGCGGGACTTCCCGCGCAGGTCACTACGGTGATTTCGTCCAAGCGTTCGGCGTACGGCCTCGAGCGCGCACGTAAGCGCGGCATTCCCGCAATCGCAGTCCCGCGTAAAGACATGCCAGACGTGGGCACGTTCAATGACGCGATCCACGCCGAACTCGCAAAGCACGACGTCGACCTCGTCGCTCTGCTCGGCTTCCTTTCATTGTTCGAGCTTCGGGGCAAGTACGAAGGCCGCACCCTCAACGTTCATCCCGCGCTGATTCCGTCGTTCGCAGGCCACGGTTTTTACGGTGAGCGGGTGCATCGCGCGGTGCTTGAGTCAGGGGTGAAGGTATCGGGCGCGACGGTTCACTTCGTCGACGACGAATACGACAAAGGCCCGATCATCCTGCAAGAGGCGGTGCCGGTTCTTGAAGGGGACACGGCCGACCGTCTGGCGGCGCGCGTGATCGCGGCGGAACGCCGTCTGGTCCCCGAAGCGGTGCGACTGATCGCCGAGAGTCGCGTCGAAATCAAAGGGCAGCGCACCGAAATATCGCGCTGATCTAATTGTCCTCGCCGTCACCGATCTCGGCCTGACACCGGGCCATAAATTTCCGAAGAATTGGCAGTGTCTCATCCGGGCAGTCGCGATAGGCGCCGTGCCCGCACTCTTTGAAACGATGAAACGTGACGAGGTTGGCCGGGACCGCCGCGGCAATATCGGCTTGGTCTTCGATCGGCGTGGTCGGGTCGTCTTCGCCGCCGAGCACCAGTGTCGGGCATGCAATGTTCTTGAGCCCGGGAAGCAAATTGCAGTCGCGGTATTCGTTGGCAAAGAAATGCAGCAACACCTCGATATTTACGATGCTGCGACTCATCCCGTCTGGGTCCGAAAACTTCGTGTTGTAGAGCGACATACAGTTCTGAAGAAATGGCACCACAGTTTCCATCGAAGGGTTGTCGTAGAACGCAGCGGCACTGTCGCGTGCCGTTATACCGCCCAACCGCTCGAAGACGGCAAGGTTGCGCTCTGGGGTGAAGCGCCCGGATGTACTTGAAAAGATCAACCCACCCGCATGCCCCGGATGCCGCGCCGCGTACACCTGGGCGACGAAGCCGCCGAAGCTCTGGCCCATCACAATCGGACGTTCGATCCCCAAGACCTCGCACAAGCCGCGCACGTCGTCCGCCCATTGATCAAGGTTCCAGGTGTCGGGTGTGGCGCGGCCACTGCGTCCGTTGCCGCGGTGGTCGACATAAACAAGCTGGGCCATGTCGGCGAGCATGTTGAGCTCAGCCTTGAAGCTGCTGTGGTCAAGCCCTGGGCCCCCGTGCAAAAGGATGAGGGTTGGCCGCCTTCGCATCTGCGCGCCGTCGGGCACCCATTCTGCGCCGTCGATGTCGACGAAGAGTTCTGTGTCATTAACCTTGACGCGCATGGGCTCCCCTTCTTGATCCGTTGCAAGAAGCAAGAAGGTAGAGCGGGAACGCCGTTTCGGCTCATCGGTTCGTGATCAGGCAGCGTGCTCTGTTTGTTCGTATTCTTCGCGGGCGATCGCCAACTCGTTTGGGTGTTGAGCGAGTTCTGCGTGTACGCCGCCGCTGCAGCGCAAGGTCACGGGCACATAGCCAATGCCCAGCACTCCCGAGACCACGACGTAGTAGTGGGTCTGCTTGACGAAGTCGTCCGCAACGACACTCGGCCCGGCACTCTCTCACCGCACTCATCAGCAAGCGCGCGTAGGCGGAGTCGCTGTTGGCTGCCGCCAGCAGCCAATATATTGACGAGATCCCAAGCACGATAATCGCGAGACGGATTTACGGGTTCGGATTTCAGAGCGCGAAGGTGCGGCGTTGGCTCACGCGCAGGCGCATGAATGCAGCGATCGACATGACGATTCGTCTGAGCAGATTGAGTCACTGGGGGGATCGGCAGGGTCGATGTGGAGCGAGGTGACCTGAGTCACCCTATGCAAAGCTCTCCTCAGTTTTTAGTTCGGGATTGAAATCTTTTGTTGACCAGGGGCGAAAGAAAGACGAAAGTGCACGAATGACTTCTGCATCATCCCCCTACCCCGCGCAAAATCGAGTTGAAGCCCTGCTCAACGAGCTTCACCAGGAACTCGGCCCAGAACTCCTCAGAACGGTCCGACCTACTCATTCCCTCCAGAGCCACTCCAAGTACCCCGAGCACTCTCCCTCGAACAACATGGAAGCCCCTTCGCGTCCGGGTTCAGGCATAAAGCCCGGAGCACCCTCCATAAAGCCCGGAGCACCGCTTGACCCGGGCGCATCGCTGCTGGACAGCGCTGGGCAACAGCCTCACGGCACGCGTCATGCCACCGGGCTCAAAGAGGTCGACGCCGTACTTGGAGGTGGCTTCCCGGTGGGTTGTTTGAGCGAGGTCTCAGGCCCGCTTTCTTCCGGACGCACCAGCGTGGCATTTGGCCTGCTCGCCGAACTGACCCGCGCCGGCGCCTATGTAGCCTGGGTGGATCTCGCCGACGCATTCGACCCGCCTTCGGCCGAGGCCGCGGGGGTGGTGCTCGACCGCGTGCTTTGGGCGCGCGCCCCCAAGACCCTCGCCGCCCTGCGCTGTACCGAACGCATTCTCGAAACCGAAGGCTTCGCCCTCGCGGTGTTGGACCTCACGGGGCAGACCCAGTCGGGGCTGGGTAAGCGAAACAAAACCAAGCCAGAAACCATTTCCCACGCAGTCTGGCTGCGACTCACAAGGCTCGTCGCCGCAAAGCAGAACACACTCTTGTTGCTTTCAGACGAACGGCTCGCCGGCTCGCGGGCCGCGTTGGCGCTCGAAATGCAACCCGCACGCGCACACTTCACCGGAACTCCGGCCCTGCTCGAAGGGCTTGAAACACGTCCCATGCTCACGCGACGGTGGGCAGAACCTGGTCCGTCTCTTCAGTCCACCCCCCCCGCGATCAGCACGGGAATGAAAGTGAAGTTGAAGGTGACTTCCAACGTGGCATAGCGCCGACATCAAGACACGAACACCAAGACCAAGACAAAGACAAAGACAAAGACACACCCCCCAACCCCTAACTCGTCCCGACGTCCCCCATGCGCATTGCTTGTCTCCTCATTCCCAACCTTCCCTTGTGTGCCGAACTCCGAGCGCGTCCCGATCTTTTGGGCAAGCCGATCGCAATTGCCACAGGCCCCGACGCCCGCGCAGAAATTCTTGCGTGCTCCCCGGAAGCCGCGGCCCTCGGCCTTCGCCCCCCCTG